>JBAPZR010000160.1:0-3941 GCA_049285335.1 Xanthobacteraceae bacterium
CGTCCGAGGTGGCGCGCGCGGAGCCCGACGGCACCACGCTCCTCCTCACCAGCAGTGCGTTCGTGGTGAATCCGGCGCTTTACACGAGCATCCCTTACGATCCGTCCAAGGATTTTGCTCCGATCGCCGCGCTGCCGGTCGCGCCGAATGTGATCGCGGTGAACGCCAAGGGCGACATCAAATCCTTAAGCGAGGTGGTGGCGCGCGCCAAGGCCGATCCGCAGAAGCTCAATTATGCCAGTCCCGGCAACGGCACGACGCCGCAGCTGATGATGGAGCTTTTGAAGCTGAAAGCCGGCGTCCAGATCACCAACATCGCCTACAATGGCGGCGGCCCGGCGACGCAAGCGCTGTTGACCGGAACGGTCGACGTTTTGTCTACGGCGCTTCCTGGCGCGCAGGCGCAGGTGCAGGCCGGCGTCATGCGCGGGCTCGCCATCACCACCAAAGAACGATGGCCGAGCCTTGCCGACGTGCCGACGCTCGACGAGCAGGGCTTCCCGGACGTGGCGCTCAATACCGAGCATTTTTTGCTCGCCCCGGCGGCCACGCCGCCCGACATCGTCGAACGATTGACCAAAGCGACGCTCGCCGTGCTCGCGCAGGACAGCGTGAAAGATCGCGTCCGCCAGGACGGCTATCTGCCCGTCGCCGGCGGTCCCGACGCGGTGAAGGATCGGATTGCCAAGAACGTGCCGTTCTTCAAGGACCTCGTCGCCAAGGCGAATATTCCGCAGATCCAATGACGCCCGAGACGCATGTTACCTCCCTCCTGGAGGGGAGGGTAAATAGAACCGGGAACGGCTTTAGAATGTCTGTTACTCGCCGGCCCATTTCGGCGCGCGCTTGTTGAGAAAGGCGTCCAATCCTTCGCGGAAATCCCGGCTCATGTAGCACATGAGAATAAGGTCCTCGCCTTCCTCGCGCGAAAGCCGCTGCTGCAGGCGCACCAGCGCCTGTTTCGTCGCGCTTAGCGTCAGCGGCGCGTGGCTTGCGATCAGCGCGGCTAGCTCGTCCGAGCGCCGCTGCAGCGCGGCCACGTCTTCGACCACTTCATTGAGGAGGCCGAGGCTTGCCGCTTCCTCGGCGCCGACGAGCCGCGCGGTGAAAATGAGATCCTTCACGCGCGCCGGCCCGATAAGCGCGGCGAGGCGGCTCAAGTTCGACATCGACAGGCAATTGCCGAGCGTGCGCGCGATCGGAAATCCGATCCTCGCGGTCTTGGTGCCGATGCGAAGGTCGCAGCAGGCGGCGATGCCGGCGCCGCCGCCGGTGCAGGCGCCGGTGATGGCCGCGATGGTCGGCACGCGGCAGCGCTCGAGTTGCGTGAGAACCCGGTCGATCCGCGATTCATAGTCGAGCGCATGTTGCGGCGTCGTAAAGGCGCGGAACTGATTGATATCGGTGCCCGATGCGAAGGCCTTGTCGCCGGCGCCCTGCAGCACCAGCACTTTGAGCGAGCGGTCTCGATTGGCCTCGTCGCAGATTTCGGCAAGCCGTTCGTACATCGCGAAAGTCAACGCGTTGCGCGCCTGCGGGCGATTGAACGTGACGTTGCCGATGCCGTCGCGCGTTTCGAACAGAATGTCGTTGGATGTCGATCCTTGCTGTTCCATGTCTTTTCGAGCCCCCGTTCGTTCCGCTGCGGGGATGGAGAGATTTATAGCGTCATTGCGAGGAGCCCCAAAGGGTGACGAAGTAATCCAGATATCATAGGTTTCTGATAATTGGCCCCTGGATTGCTTCGCTTCGCTCGCAATGACGGCCCCTAGAGCACCTTGCCGGGATTGAGAATGCCCTTCGGGTCGAGCATGCGCTTGAGGCTGCGCATCAGGTCGAGTGCGACCGGATCTTTCACGCTCGGCAACAGATCGCGCTTCATCACGCCGATGCCGTGCTCGGCCGAAATCGATCCGCCGAATTTTTTCACCACAGCGAAAACCACGGCGTTGACATCATCCCAGCGCTTGAGGAACGCGTCCTTGTCGGCGCCCGGCGGCTGCATGACGTTGTAGTGGATGTTGCCGTCGCCGAGATGGCCGAACGGCAGCGGCCGCGAACCGGGAAAACGCGCGGTGACGTTGGCATTGGCTTCCTTGATGAAGGCCGGCACGGCGGCGACCGGCACTGAAACGTCATGCTTGATCGAGGCGCCGACGTGACGCTGGACCTCGCCGAACAATTCGCGCAAGCGCCAGAACGCCTTCGCCTGTTCGAGGCTGTCGGCAATAGCGGCGTCGGCGACGAGGCCGCGCTCGGCGCCTTCGGCGAGCACCTCCACGAGAAGTTCGCGTAAGCCCGCGCGCTCTTGCGACGAAAGCTCCACCAGCACGTACCAGGGATGCGGCGAATTGAGCGGATCGCGACAGCCCTGTCCGTAACGCAGCACGATCTCGATTCCCTCCCGCGTCATGATCTCGAAACTCGTCACATCGCCGCCGGTGCGCTCTTGCGCGATCCCGAGGAGTTCGAGCGCGGCCTCCGCCGACGGCACGCCGGCGAACGCGGTCTCGACCGAGCGCGGCCGCGGCACGAGGCGGAGCACCGCCGCAGTGATCACGCCGAGCGTGCCTTCCGCGCCGATGAACAGGTTTTTCAAATCGTAACCGGTATTGTCCTTTTTCAGCTTGTTGAGATTGTTGAGAAGCCGGCCGTCGGCCAGGGCGACTTCGAGACCGAGTGCGTGCGAGCGCGCAATGCCATGCGCGATCGCCGCCGTGCCGCCGGCATTGGTGGAAAGATTGCCGCCGATGGTGCAGGTGCCCTCCGACGGCAGCAATTGCGGATAGAGCCGGTCGACTTCGGCCGCCGCGGCGCGGGTGCGCTGCAGAGTGACGCCGGATTCCACCGTGATCGTGTTCGAGGTCGGGTCGACTTCGCGGATGCGGTCGAGGCGGTTCACCGAAAGCACGATTTCGTTGTGATGCGGGATCTGGCCGCCGACGAGGCCGGTATTGCCGCCCTGCGGCACGATCGGTGTCTTGGTTTCGTTGGCGAGTTTCAAGATCGCCGAGACTTCCTCGACCGTGCCCGGCCGCAGGACGGCCGGCGTATGGCCACGGAACAAATCGCGCATCTCGACGAGATAAGGCGTTTGCGACTGCGGATCGGTGATGGCGAATTTGTCGCCGACGATGGCGGCGAAGCGCCCGAGCAGTTCGGTGCTAATGGCTGTTGTCGGCGTGTTGTCTGGCTTGTCGAGCATTGGGCGCTTCCGTTGACGGATTTGCCGATAACATAATCCATCAGTTGGCCTTCAGGAAGGCGACATGATCTAGCGCGGCGCGGCGGCGCGCTGCAGGCGGTCGTTGATCGCTTCGCCGAGCCCGTCATGCGGCAGCGGCATCACCGCAATCATGGTCGCTTTGGCGGCATCGAGCGCCCGCAAATGCGAGAACAGATTGGCGGCCGCTTCGATGAGGTCGCCGCGCGCCGAAAGGTTCAATATCTTCGTCGCCTTGTCCGCGCCTTTCACGGCGGCGGGGCCGAAAGCGAGCAAGGCTTCGCCCGGTTCGACATGATCGGTCTCGAGCCGCATTCGGGTGTGCGGCGCATAATGCGAAGCGAGCATGCCCGGCGCCAGCGGAGCGTCCTCGATCGCGATCCCGGCCGGCGCTTGCGCAAGCGGACGCCCCAGCAGCTTTTCGATCGCCTCGCGCGGCACGCCGCCTGGCCGCAACAGCGCCGGTTCGCCAAATGGCTTGCCAAGAGCCTGACCAAGACAGGCGACAATTGTGGACTCCACCCCGACCGGCGTTGGGCCGCCATCGACGATGAGATCGACACGGCCGTAAAGGTCGCCAAGCACATGCGCCGCCGTGGTCGGCGACACGTGCCCCGAACGATTTGCGGATGGCGCCACCACCGGACGGCCGAAGGCCGCGAGCAGGTCTTGGGCTACGGCATGATGCGGCACGCGCACGGCGATGCTGTCGAGACCC
>JBAPZR010000161.1:0-2405 GCA_049285335.1 Xanthobacteraceae bacterium
ACCGGCATTGTCGTCGCATTCGCCGCTACCGCAATGGCCATCGCGCTTCTGCTGCGGCTCTTCCAGGAAACCGGACAGGCCACGTTGGACTCCGGTGATTCAAACGGCACGAGTGCGCCTACAGACGTCTCATGATGCCGACTCCAGGCTTTTTGACCGACGCCAACACGGCAGAAGGGTTTCTGCTGGTGCTGGCCATCGTCTTACCCGTGATTGGCATTCTTCTGTTGTTCGCATGCGGTGGACGTTACGTCGAGCGCATCATTTTGATTCTCATCCCGGCCAGTTTCGGCGTTGCAGTGGCGGTCTTCGCTGCAATATGGCGAGGCGGCCGCTCGCTGGTTTACATCGTGGGCGGCTGGGAGCCCCCGCTCGGCATCGCGCTCCGCGCCGATGGGCTGTCCGCCGCAATGATGATCACGGTCGCTATTGTGATTGGCGCCACTGCGCTGTTCGCGCGTGAGGAGTTCGGTCAGCCGCGCGAATGCCCCGAAGCCCGTGCTTCGCTGGTGTTTTGGATCTTATTACTGGCGATCTGGGCAGCGCTCAACATCATCGTTGTCGGCGACGACCTTTTTAATCTCTACGTCGCGCTGGAGTTGCTTACCTTCGCCGCGGTGCCGCTCGTATGCCTGAAGGGATACCAGGACACGATCAAGGCGGCCCTGCGCTACCTGCTGTTCGCTCTGTTCGGCTCCATGCTTTATCTGTTGGGCACTGTTCTGATTTATGGCGCTTACGGCACGCTCGACATCGCGCTCCTCGCGACCCGAGTGCGGCCGGAGCCGGTCGCTTGGATTGCCGCCGCCGTGATGACGATCGGGCTGTTGGCGAAGACGGCGCTCTTTCCCTTTCACCTTTGGCTGCCGCCTGCCCATGCCGGGGCACCGGCCCCAGGCAGCGCCGTGCTGTCGGCGCTCGTCGTCAAGGGTTCCTTCTTTTTAATTGTACGGCTCTGGTTTGACGCGATGCCTGGCCTCATGAACTTTGCCGCGTCCCAGGTGCTCGCCACGCTGGGTGCGGGTGCGATTCTGCTTGGCAGCGTATTGGCGCTGCGCCAACAGCGCCTCAAGCTCTTGATCGCCTATTCGACGATCGCTCAGATCGGCTACTTGTTTTTCATATTTCCTCTGGCGATGGACGCTACGGGCGGTAACCCCTGGAGCGGCTTCGGGTGGACAGGCGGGTGGATGCAACTCTTCTCGCACGCCTTCGCGAAAGCCGCCATGTTCATGGCAGCAGGACTGATCACTGAAACACTCGGTCATGATCGAATCGCCGAGTTCGGCGGCGTCGCTCGCGTGCTTCCCGTCACCACTTTTGCCTTCGGAATTGCTGGCCTCTCGCTGATGGGAGTCCCGCCAAGCGGCGGATTCGTCGCCAAATGGTTGCTCCTCCAAGCGACAGTTATGGAGGGTCAATGGTGGTGGGCTGCCGTGATGCTTGTCGGTGGGCTACTCGCAGGCGGTTACATCTTTACGGTGCTGGGGAAAGCACTTTCCAGCACGGACGCTCCGCCAAAGGCGCGCGCGTCGGTAACCCGCAGTCGGGAGGTTGTGGCGCTGTCGCTTGCGCTGTGCGCGGTCTTGCTCAATCTTGTGCCATTGCGGCCATCGGAATTTCTGCAGATTGGTCGTCCTGCAACGCCAGCACTCGCGCCGCGGTGAAATCCGTGCGTTGCCTTACGACGCGATCGAACTCTTCACGGGAGCTGGAATTGTGACAAGCTCAGGAGCATTGCTCGCAATCACGCTCGCGGTACCGCTCGCAATGCTGGCTGCCTGTGTGTCGCAGCGTTCGCGCAATTACATGCCGGCTCTCCTGGCGTTTGCGCCATTGCCGGCCGTTGCGGCTGCACTGAATGAGTTTGGCGGTACTACCTTGGTTTTGCCCCGAGCACTGCTCGGCCTGACGTTCGTGCTTGATCGATCCGGAGCGATGCTGCTCGGTGCCTCAGCATTATTGTGGATCGCGGCGGGCGCTTACGCCGCCGTCTCTTTGCGAGGCCGCCCGGATAGCGGGCGCTTCACGGTTTGGTGGCTGATGACTCTCGCAGGCAGCCTCGGCATTTTCATCGCTGCCGATCTGATGAGCTTCTATTTGTTCTTCACGCTGGTCAGCCTCGCGGCTTATGGACTTGTCGTGTTTGACGGCACCGCCGACGCCAGGCGAGCAGGAGCTCTCTATATCGCGTTGGCCGTTCTTGGTGAGGCGCTCCTGCTCATGAGCTTCGTGCTGTTGGCTGCCATCAGTCCTAACGGCAGTCTGCTGATCAGTGACGCCGTTGCGGCACTTGCCACATCGCCATGGCGCAACGCGACATTGGCATTTCTCATCCTTGGGTTTGGTCTAAAGATCGGCCTTGTGCCTATGCACGTTTGGATGCCGCTGACATATACGGCGGC
>JBAPZR010000162.1:0-1782 GCA_049285335.1 Xanthobacteraceae bacterium
TTTCAGGAAGCCGGTAACGATGTTTATACCATCGTGGCTGGGGCTGCATTGAGCAGGATGCCCACGCCGCGCGACTCGCCAGACAATCACCGGGTTTGTCACAGCGGATGGCGCCCAGGTCGTCTACCGCCAAGCATCAAACGATGTCACTACCGCCGTTTGCGAGCATGCAATAACGCAGCTGGCGCACCCTAGGGAAATCGAACCCGTGTTTCTGGGGCGTGAAAGGTGAAAGTTCTCTACAACCGTCCACGGTTGACCCGTCTAGTTGAAATCCCTACAAAGCCGATATTTTATGCCTATGCGAGGGCTTACGCCCGACACACATCGACTTGGACACGGCGCTTCCTATCGCAGGCCGCGGCGATAACGAACAGACGGATTGGTAGGTTCTGCGTTCGCAGCATCCCGGCAGCGAAGACCACGGCGGACGGGAAGCGGCAACTGTGACTAATTGCTCCAATCTTCCTGACCTTCACGTTTGCGGCATGAGCGCCGCGGCACCTTGATGTTTGACGCCGACACACCGCCGACTTCGCCCCGACATTCCCGGTCAGACTTTTTTGCGGAATCGCCGCCGACTCGGTATAGTTATCCGGTCGATCCTGCGTCAATGAATGAGCGACTTTCGACACCCGACGACGCCGTTACCGCTAGGGCAACGGCACCGTTCTGGAGCGACAAAGCAACGCCATTGGCTTAGTTGACTCTTCGTAGGCGGCTTTGCTGTCGTTGAAATAGGAAATGTCGGGTGTCGGCACGGGGAGAACGCCATGCGCTCTTTGATTATGTCTCACTAAGCGAATCGGACCGTTATCAATCTTACATTACCCTGCGGAGCCGACGTCGGCGTAAGAGCCATTCTCGGGTTCAGGCGATCGAGCCACTTTGCACTTATTGATATGAACAAGCAGAGGGTATGGACTGGATTTACACCGAGGATCGGGCACGCGAGCCGGTCGGAAGGTTTGCCCGAATGACGGCCACAGGTGCGCTCGCTATGGCGATCGCCAGCATGCCGCGACCACAGGCTAACGCTCAGCAAGCAGACAGCTCAACGCCGCTCGCGCCGTCCATGGCAGCGATGGCGGTGCCGCGAACAGACATCGCGTCCAAATTCGAC
The DNA here is from genome assembly GCA_049285335.1 of Xanthobacteraceae bacterium. Classification (GTDB taxonomy): domain Bacteria; phylum Pseudomonadota; class Alphaproteobacteria; order Rhizobiales; family Xanthobacteraceae; genus BOG-931. Next base: position 1,124 of record JBAPZR010000162.1, read on the forward strand.
ATCAGCGTCACCGCGTCGATTACCAGCGACTACAATTACTGCGGCTATACGCTGTCCGATCACAAGCCGAGCGCCTCGACGAGTTTCGAGGCGACTTACAATATTCTTTTCGCCGACGTTACCGCGGACTCTGTGCAGATACCGATGCTCTCGCAATTGCAGATGACCGATTATGCCGGTATCCGGCCGGTATTCGGACCGACCACACTCGAGACCGGGGTTGCCTATTACAGCTATCCGGGAAGCGCGATCGATATTTCCTATCCAGAATATTACGTGGCACCGAGCTATGCAGTAACCTCAAGGTTTACGATCGGAGTGAGTGCATATTACGCGCCCGACTACAGCCGCACCGGCGCCTGGGAAAATTTCGACTCGATCACCGCCAAGTACACATTCGATTCGGGCTTGGCAATTTCCGGCGAACTCGGCCGCCAGAGCTTCGGAACTACTAAGGCGACGGCAATGGACGCCGCACACAAGCTGCCGGACTACACGTATTGGAATTTGGGATTTTCCTACACCTATAGGACACTGACGTTCGATCTGCGCTATTTCGCCACCACACTCTCAAAACAAAGCTGCTTTCTGATCACCGGAACCGGTCAAGCGGCCGCGGGATCGAACGGCTGCGACCCTGCGCTTGTCGCGACGCTGTC
>JBAPZR010000163.1:0-8193 GCA_049285335.1 Xanthobacteraceae bacterium
TCCGTGCGGAGATCTGGCGCGACACCGACAACGCGCGCGCCGGTATGTTGCCGTGGGTGTTCGAGCCGGGCGGTCAATTTGAACTGTCCGGCGCTCAGGTCGAGACCGTGCACCAGTGTTCGAGCGAGCTGATGGCGCACCTGGCGCAGGTCCGCGAGGTCGCGCAGCCGCTGCACATCGGCTTTCTCGGCATCGGCATGACGCCGAACTGGACGCTGGCCGAAATGCCGAAAATGCCGAAGGGGCGCTACAAGATCATGACCGCCTACATGCCGAAAGTCGGCACGCTCGGCCTCGACATGATGTATCGCACGTGCACCGTGCAGACCAATCTCGATTTCTCGTCCGAAGCGGACATGGTGAAGAAGTTGCGCGTATCGATCGCGCTGCAGCCGGTTGCAACCGCGCTATTCGCAAATTCGCCGTTCACCGACGGCAAGCCCAACGGCTATCTTTCGTTCCGTGCGGAGATCTGGCGCGACACCGACAACGCGCGCGCCGGTATGTTGCCGTGGGTGTTCGAGCCGGGCATGGGCTTCGAGCGCTGGGTCGACTATGCGCTCGACGTGCCGATGTATTTCGTCAAGCACGGCGACGAATACGTCGACGTCGCCGGGCAGTCGTTTCGCGATTTGCTGGCGGGAAAATTGGCCGCCATGCCGGGAACCCGCGCGACCATCTCGGATTGGGCAAACCATCTCAGCACGATATTCCCGGAAGTGCGGCTTAAGCGTTATTTGGAAATGCGCGGCGCCGATTCCGGCACGTTGCCGAATCTGCTGGCCTTGCCGGCCTTGTGGGCCGGCATTCTTTACGACGACGCCTCGCTTGATGCCGCCTGGGACCTGGTGAAGGGCTGGAGCGCCGAAGACCGCCAGTCGCTTCGCGACGCGGTGCCGAAACAGGGGTTGGCAGCAAACATTCACGGCCGCACCGTTTTCCAGATCGCGACGGAACTTCTTAAATTCGCGAACGCCGGACTAAAGCGCCGCAAGCACCTCGATATCGAAGGCTGGGACGAGTCGCGATATCTCGAACCGCTGGAGGATCGGCTCACCCGCGGCACGACGCCGGCGCAGGAATTGCTCGATAAATATCACGGCGAATGGCACGGCTCGGTCGACCCGATTTATACTGACGAGGCTTATTGAGAATCGCGCCTCGAGTCGCGCCCCTGCGCAGGGGTGAAGAGTCCAGGTAACGAAAGAATTATTCGACTCCGGCCACGCGCGAAATCATCATCGTCGCATTCGGTCTTAGTCGGGGAGGATGAGGTGCTTGAGCATTATCACAATGTCAATTCGGTATGCGCTCAAAAGGTGCGTATCGCGCTCGTGGAGAAAGGGCTCGACGTCAAGGAGCATCTTCTGACGTTGCGTGGAGATCAGCACGATCCGGCCTATCGCAAGCTCAATCCCAATGGGGTTGTCCCTACTCTCGTGCATGATGGCAGAGCGATCATCGAATCCGCGCTGATCCTCTACTACCTCGACGAGGCCTTCCCCGTACCGCCGCTGATGCCGAAAGAGCCGCCGTTGCGTCATCGCGTGCGGCTTTACAATAAGCTTGTCGACGAATACGTCCACAACTCGTGTATGATATTGACTTTTGCCACTGCATTTCGGCCGAACTTCCTAAAGATGCGTCGCGAGGATTGGCTTGCCGAGATCGACAAGACGCCTTTGAAGCGCCGCGCCGAATACAAGCGTAGCGTCATCGAGCATGGGCTTGAGTCGGAATTCGTCGCCGACGCCGTCGCTCAGCACAAAAAGCTGCTGTCTTGGATGGATCAGTCGCTGCAAAGCGGCGCGTATCTTGCGGGCGATACCTTTTCCAACGCGGACTGTGCCGTCGTTCCGTATCTCATGAGGCTCGAACTTTTGAAGCTGAGCGGCATGTGGGATCATTATCGGGCTATCGGCGATTGGTGGACGCGAATGCGCGAGAGACCGTCGGTCAAGGCCGCTATTCTCGACCGCATGACCGAGGCCGACTGGGCTCCGTTTAGGAATCTCGCATCCGACCCCTGGCCGACCGTGCAAACGATTATGAAGGCGGCATAGCGCCGACGCGGCCGGCCTCGACACGAACGATTCGCGGCTTGGATTTTTCATGGCATCGCCGGTCAATGCTGCTTTATGCGCGCTGCTCGCAACCGCGTTCTACACGGTGCTCGGTTATGCCTTGACCCGCCACGTTCTGCCGCGCGCACTGGCGTTCGGCGCGGCGCCGCTTCTTGGCTGGGCGGTGTTCAGCGCCGCGACGCTACCGATCCTCACCGCAGTCGGATTTTCCGCGGTTACGGTGGCCGCCGTTGCGGCGCTTTGCCTCGTGGTTGCCGGCAGTTCGTTGCTGCTGCAGCCGGCGCCAACCGAAGCCACACCGGTTATTCCGATAAAGCCGTACTGCTTTGCCGCCGCCGGATTGGTGGCGCTCATTCCGGCGGCCGCCATTCTTCCAAAATATTCGGCGGGCGGCGTTCACCTTGCCACGCCGATCTTCGATCATTCCAAAATTGCGATCGTCGACGCTATGATGCGGCAAGGCCTGCCGCCGGTCGATCCGGTGTTCGGCGCCGCTGGCGCTGCGGGGCGGCTCGTCTACTATTATCTGTGGCATTTCAGTGCCGCCGAATTGGCCTTGCCGTTGCGCGCGAGCGGATGGGAAGCCGATATCGGCCTCACTTGGTTCACCGCTTTCGCTTCGCTCGGCGTGATGATGGCCGCCGCCGTCTGGCTCAGTAAGCGTGCGAGCGCGGCGATTTGGGTTGTGGCGTTTGCGGCGGCCGCGTCGCTACGCGAAGCCTCGCGTCTTTTGTTCGGCAGCTACAATCTCGAACCGTTCTTGCAGCATCCGACCGGCTTCGCCGGCTGGCTCTATCAATCCGCATGGGCGCCGCAGCACCTGATGTCCGCATCATGCACGGTGACGGCGATGCTGCTCATCGTGCACTACGCGGAGCGGCAAAGCCTGACGCGGCTCGTCACACTGGTTCTCGTCGTGGTCGCCGGTTTCGAAAGCTCGGTCTTTGTCGGCGGGGTGACATTCGCGATTGCCGCGCTTGCATCGGCGCCGCTGCTGCTCGCCGATGTCGAGGCCAAGGAGTGGCGCGCGGTCGCGACTGGTTTGATCACAGCCGCTGTGCTTACGGTGTGCCTCGCTGCGCCGTTCGTCCGCGATGAGCTTGGGACCGTCTCGGCGCGCGAGGGGATGCACCCCGTCATCTTTCATCATCTCGACGTGCTCGGCGACATGTTTCCGCCGGTCCTGCGGCGCGTTTTCGACGGCCCGGCCTATTGGCTCATTCTGTTGCCGATCGAGTTTCCGGCAACCTTCATCGTAGGCACGATCTTATTTGTCGCCATGCTGCGATATGGCGAGGCCGGTTTGGAACACACTGCAGCGAAGCTTTTGTTTATGCTTGCGACGGCCGGGCTATCGGTTTCGTGGCTCTTGGCGAGCACGTTGGGCGACAATAACGATCTCGGCTTGCGCGCCGTATTGCCTGCCGCCATGGTGCTGATCGTCGGCACGGCCGTCGCGATGACGGCGGCGCCGCGCCGCGCCGTCATCGTCGCCGCTGCCCTCGGCGGGCTTGCGCTGAGCCTTCCCGATACGATAGCGATGATCGCTTCCAACGTGAACGGTGCCTCCGCCGCCGACGCCAAGATTTTCGCGCAGAGCCCGGAATTGTGGAGCGCGACACGGCGGTACGCGGCCGTAAACGCACGCGTCGCCAACAATCCATTGTTCTTGCAAGACTTGACGCCGTGGCCCGTCAACATTTCCTGGGCGCTGATCGCCAACCGCAGCTCGTGCTTTGCCGGGCGTGAATTGGCGCTCGCCTTCGCGCCGTTGCCGGCGGATCGGCGGGAGGCGATCAACGCGCAATTCATTCGCGTGTTTGCCGGGCAGGGAACGCCGCAGGACGTGAGAGCGCTTGCGAGCGAGTACGGCTGCGATGTCGTCGTCGTCGTTCCGCAGGATGGCGCTTGGAACAACGATCCGTTTACGGCAAGCGCCGATTATCGTCTTGCGGAAACGCGCGAGAATCGATGGCGGATTTACGTGAAGTCTACGCCCGAGAATGGCAATTAGGGTCGAGACTCTTAAAGGCGTTCGGAAAAAGCCGGCGATCGATGGCGCGAAGCGATCGGCATAGTTTATGACCCTTGCTAAATTCCGGCATACCAATTGAAGCCGCGCGAGCTCCAATAGGTGTCGCGAAAGTCGTTGGTGACCTCGATGGCCTTGATCCATTTGGCGTTCTTGTAGCCAAGCTTGGTCGCAGTCCGCAGCCGCAGCGGATAGCCGAAGGGGTCGGCGATGATCGCGCCGGCATATTTGGTGGCGAGAATCGTCTGCGGATGCAGCGCGGTCGGCATATCAATGCTTTCGGTGAAATCGTCGGCACAAATGAAATAAACGTATTTCGCCGTCAGATCGGCGCCGACGCGCTGCAAAAAATCACTTAAGTTCGGGCCGGACCATTGTCCGATATAGTCCCATCCTTCCACGCAAATATGGCGAATGATGATTTCCTGCTCGGGAAGTTCGTAAAACCTTTGCGCCGTCCACGGCCTTTTATCCGCGACGCTGCCGGCCAGTTCCAACGTCCAGCTCGCGCCGTCGACGGGCTTGACGTTCTCAATGGGGTAATAGGCATTAAACCGCGGCGGCTTGACGACCTGTGAAGGACCGAATGTCGGCGCCAGGTGGTGCGTACGGAAGATCGTTTCCTGCACGCCGTCATTCCACGCCGAGACCTTGCGCAGGGCGTTCTGAACGGAATCGATTTCGCTCACGTCACATCCTGTCAACATCGTCAACGCGCCGAGGCTGAGCGCACCGCGCAGCAGGCCGCGCCGATTGAAGTCGTCGACGATTTTGCGGCTCTCCCTAAAAACGCTCTGATCGCTCGGCCGAAAGAGCGACGGAATGCGGGTGCGGATTGCCATTTTGTTTGCTCCGTCGGCTGTGTCGCCGTCAGCGGGTCGTTTCGATCCTTGGAACGACAGGGGCGCCGCGCGCGGTTTCATCATCGATCGCCGGGCCGCCGGTCAGCATCGCGACAAGACTTTGCGGCACCAGCAAAGCGAGCGTCACATGCACTACGATGAAGACCACGATTGCGGCCATGCAGAAGAAATGCACCAGGCGAATATTCTGGAAACTGCCGAACAGACTGGCCAGCTCGGAAAATTGCACCGGCTTCCACAGCGCCAGGCCCGATAACACGATCAATATGCCGATAATCATGACGCCGAGATAGAGAACCTTCTGAACGGCGTTGTAGTGCGTGAGGTCGTCGTGGCGCAGACGAAACCGCAACGCCTCCCCGACCGTCACGAAAACTTCACGGAGCGAAATTGGGAACAGCTTGCGCCGAAAGCGGCCGGTCACGATGCCGTAAGAGAGATAGGCAAGACCGTTAAGCACGAAAATCCACATGCCGAAGAAATGCCACTGCAACCCATACTGCGCCCATTTCCCAATGACGATGCTGTCGGGAAAGCGCAGAAAACTAAAAATAACGTCGTCGTTGTAAATCTTCCATCCGCTGCCGATCATGATGAAAATAGCGACAGCATTGATCCAATGCATGATTCGCACCGGCGAGGGATGAAGGCGTCTCATCGCGCGTGTGAGCGTTTTGGTGGGCTGCTTTGGCATTGAAAATCAGCGCGTGTCGATTGAGGGCGGAACTGTAATCCAGCGGCGAGATCATTCGCAATCCAATGAAATTCACAAAGCCGCGCAGAACTTTTGATCGCTCGCTGATCCCGATACGGCGGTGCGAGCCGGCGGCGAGCGCGCAGCAGCGGCGGTCACTATCGCTTCGCAGGCTTAATCGTGAACGAATTGCGATCACGACTTTGTGAAGAGAATAACTTTTTAGTGTTTCGGGCTTTGTAAGGGTTGAGGCGGGAGTGATTAGCGTGATGCCGATTGCTTTGCTAAGCACAACTGTTGTTTTGATAAAATAGGGGGCGCCGCATGAATCGTGCGGATCGATTTAAAGCAAATTCGATTACCCACAGCGCGCTTGTCATTGACGGACGTTCCATTGATCAGCGGTCCGTCGCGTCGTGCGGCATTGCGTTTATGGCGAAAGCGTCCGCGCCGGGGCGCGCCAAGACACGCTTGGTGCCACCACTCACCTTCGATGAAGCCGCCGACCTCAACACTGCTTTTTTGCAGGACGTCGCCGAAAACCTAGAACTCGCGTCCCATCGCACTCCCCAGCCAGTCGTCATAGCCGGCTACGCGGCCTACGGCCCGCCGGGTTCGGAAGACTTTTTCCGCGCGATCTTGCCGGATTCGATCGGCATGCTCGCCGCCTGGTTGCCGAATTTCGGCGACTGCCTGTTCCACACCATCTGCGAACTTTTGCAGCGCGGTCACAAGTCGGCGGTGGTGCTCAATGCCGACAGCCCGACTTTGCCGACGGCGTTTTTGGTCGAGACAGCCGAGGCCTTGGCGCGGCCGGGAGATCGCGCCGTGCTTGGTCCTTCGACCGACGGCGGCTACTACCTGCTCGGGCTCAAAGCCGCACACCGTCGTATGTTCGAAGACATAGATTGGAGCACCGAACGGGTGGCCGAACAGACGTTGGAGCGCGCCCGCGAGATCGACCTTGAAATTCACACGCTGCCGGCCTGGTACGATGTCGACGATCTGGACGATCTGCGCCGGCTTCACGGCGAGGTTTGCGGTTCGGACAATGATCGGCGGCGGCGCGACGGCGTTGCGCCGCATCGCGCCGGGCAAACGGCGGCGTGGATGCGCAAGCTCGCGCGCGGTCGCGACTTTCTGCGCTCGTCCACCCGCATTTTACAGGCCGAGGAAGCGCGTGCCTGAAGCGGCGCTGCGCCGCTTATTTTTCAAAGGATGAAACAATAATGCAAAGGCTGGCGACGAGCGGTCAGGTGGACCCGACCCGATATTTCGAAAACGTTCGGACGCACGACGAGGCTCCGGAACACGATCCGGTTTGCCTTTATTTGGAAACGACCAATCGCTGCAACCTACTCTGCACCACGTGTCCGCGTACTTACGAGGAGCTCGAACCGCCCGCCGACATGAGCTGGGAGCTGTTCACCGCGATTGTCGATCAAATTCCACATCTGCAACGGGCCGTGCTGCACGGCGTCGGCGAGCCGATGCTGGTCAAGCATCTGCCGCGCATGGTCCGCTATCTCAAAGACCGCGGCACCTATGTTTTGTTCAACACCAATGGCACGGTGCTGAATGAGAAGAACGGTCGCGCCTTGATTGCCGTCGAACTGGATGAGCTGCGGGTCTCGTTCGATGCCGCCAATGCCGAATCCTATCGCGCCATTCGCGGCAAAAACTACTTCAATCGCATCTTGAAAAACGTGCGTGCATTTCGCGAGCTGCAGGAACGCGAAGGCCACCTCAAGCCGCAGGTTTCGGCGTGGCTTACTGGCTTGCGCGAAACCATTGAGGAATTGCCGGATTTCGTGCGGGTGGCGGCCGAGACCGGCGTCAAGGAAGTTCACCTGCAGCGGTTGGTGTTTTTCAAGGAAAACGCCATCGGCATGGCGCGGCCCGATCAGGCGCTCTACGAGCAACTTTCCGCGGCGGAAGCAGTCCATATCGACCGCGCCGCCGCGCTCGCGGCCTCGCTCGGCGTCACGTTCAGCGCGTCGGGCGGCGCGTCCGAACCGGGCGTCAGCCTCAAGCGCCACGATAGCGGTTCGCCGTGGTCGCTGTGCCGGCGGCCATGGACGGTGATGTATTTCACCGCCAACGGCCGCGCGCTGCCGTGCTGTATCGCGCCGTTCTCGCAGCGCGGCTACGAGAACTACACGCTCGGCGATGCGACGCAGCAGACGTTGCGGGAAATTTGGAACGGTCCGGCTTATCGTCAGTTTCGCAGAGCGCTCAAATCGGATGTGCCGCCGGACGCCTGCGCTAGCTGTGGATTGCGCTGGAGCCTGTAGCGAGCGATCACGACCTTTCCCGAACGCTTTTATGATTTTTGACCCCAATACGCGCCGATCGGATGCTGGAAAAGCATCGATCGCCGTCATCATTCCGGCATTCAACGAAGCCGAAACGATCGGCGCGGTGGTGGCCGAATTGCCGCGCGCCATTGTCGATCGCGTTATCGTCGTCGACGGCGGCAGCACCGACGCGACGCTCCGGCGCGCGCGCGAGGTGGGGGCC
>JBAPZR010000164.1:0-4619 GCA_049285335.1 Xanthobacteraceae bacterium
GCTCAGGCACCTTCTTGAGATCTGGCTTTGCCTCGGCAGCAACAGCAGACGCGACAGTGGTTGAGGTTGGGCGTTCGATGCGTTCAGCCATGACGCGCCCCCACCATCCGACCAAGCGCAGCCTCACATTCCGCTCGAAGCCAGCGACTACTGCCCGGACCAACCTTCACAGGTGCGGGATATCGGCCTTTGCGGATGCCACGGTAGAGAGTAGTGGGATCGAGCGGCCGGTTGCCGCCAAAGAAACGGCAGACCTCTCGGCGGTCCAAAAGTTCAGAGATGTTGACCAACATGGGATGCTCCATTTGTTGTTGGAGCATCCCATTGTTCACATGCGACGGCCTGCGCCCACTCCCATAACTTCACTAAGATTTCGCCAGTTGTGGGGGCGACACCAATTCTACAAGGTAGCGTTCCCAATTCTTGGGTCTATCATCTTCGCCAGTTGGAGGCTGCTCACAGGCACGCCAGTAGGCTTCACAGGCTCGTTGAAGGCTCTCGCTATAGGGTTGGATAGCGCCATGAAACTCTCGCCAGATGTCGGCGCAGACTTTGGTGCATAGCCTGCGGCGCTGGTCGGGAATAGGGCCACCACGCCTACCTGGTAGCTGAATGTAGCGGGCGATTAATGGCTTCAGTTCTTCTAGCTTATTCCCTGCCTCATCCATGATGATGCAATCATCATCGTACTCACGGATCATGTCGTGAGCAGCCAGCGTTCAAGCAGCACTATGCTCTTAAATGCTAGCCGGTCGAAACTGTCATCGTAGCCCTTGCGCCAATCAGCAATGAATGGGCGGTTAAGGCGAAGATCATCAATCACCCAATCAACGCCATCAGCACCAAGTAGCGTCGCGACTTCTTTAAGCGTCATCGCTCCCGCCCCCGCTTCAACTGCACCACGTCGCCCTCTGATCCGCTCACGATCCGATCAATCAACGCAGCCAAGGCCTCGAACGCCTGGGCCTTCTCTCGATGATATTCGTGGCGATCATATACGCCCCTGACCCCGCCAATGACGTGGCCAAGGCAACGCTCGGCATGGTCGCTCGGCACACCGGCACGGCTCATCAGCGATCGTGCGGTACGGCGAAGGTCGTGCAGCCGCCAATCCCTAATCTCGCTAACCTCGTCTAGCTGTTGCTTCCAAACCCCAAAGGCGATGGCATTAGGACCGCCCCAAACCCACTCGCCACCCTTGCGCTGTCTCGTAAGGATTTCGAGGGCCATCGGGCTTAGCGGTCGGACTAGATCAAGTCTGACTTTGTTACGGGATGCGGGAAGGGTCCAGTCGCTCGCGACGATCTCGCTCCATTTCATTCCCGCAAGCTCGCCACGTCTTGCAGCGGTCAGCAATAACAGCTTGATGTAATCGCCAAACATTCCAGCACCGGCGTGCCAAACCTTGCGGATTTCATCATCGGTAAGCACTCGCTCTCTCGCCATTTCCTTCGTGCTGGTCCGAGCCATCCCCCGGACTATTGGCGAGCGGAAATCGTCTGTGCGAGTAGCGTGCCAGTTCATGACCTTACGAATGATAGCGAGGACATGATCGGCCATAGCCGCCCCGCTCCCCTCCTCAATACGATCAAGCAGCGCGACAATTTCAAAGCGACGAATTTCGCTAATCCGGCGAGGGCCAAGGTTCGGGTAGATATGGCGGTCGAGGACGCCCTGACGCCAATCGGCAGACCGTAGCTTTCCACCCTCCCACTTCATGTAGCTCTCACAGATCGCTTGCAGGGTGTCGGGTTTGAGGAGGCGGGGATCGTTGCCATCAGCTATCGCAGCGCGGGCTTCGTCTGCGCGAGTGCGGGCACCAGCAAGCGAGAGCGTGGGATAAACGCCCAGGGTTAGCCGCTTGCGCTTACCGCCCAACGTCAAGTGAAGGGTCCAACTCTTTCGCTTTGGGCTCACCCTCAGCGCCAGCCCGGCACAATCAGTGTCGAAAAAGTCGGTTTGGGCCTCACCAGCCTTCGGCTTGGCTGCCGCACAAAACCGATCCGTCAGCAGTCGTCGCATCCGAACCTCCCGTACCTAATCCGTACCTAAATAGGTACAAGTACAGACGCTTGGATGCAACGACGCGCCCCCGTCTACACCACGAAGCAACAAAGTTATGCCTATGCCGTCGGCATTAGTTGCACTATTCTGCGTTAGCCTGCACCAAAATGCAATTTCGCGCTAATCCTCTCGATCGTTAATCATCATACCATGGAATAATTACTGGTGAAATCGGTTCATCGCGCATGGCCCTACGACTACCTCCCCTTAGCGGCTTGCGACTCTTCGAAGCCGCCGCCCGTTGCGGCAGCTTTAAGCGCGCTGCCCAGGAATTGAATCTGACGCCGGGCGCGTTGAGCCACGGCATCGACTCCCTCGAACAATGGCTTGATGTCGAGCTTTTCGAAAGGAAAGCGCGGGGGGTGATCCTCACCCCGGCGGGAAGGCAGTTTCTGCCCTATGTCAGCGAGGCCCTGTCGATGATCGCGACAGGGACATTGCGGCTCCCGAGCCGGCGCTTTGAGGACCGACTGTCCATCAGCGCGACCGGCCTGTTTGCCTATAAGCTCTTGCTCCCTCGGTTACACAAATTCCGGGAAATGTATCCCAACATGGTCGTGACGGTGGACGCCTCTCGCCGTGTCGTCCAACTGCCTTCCGATCAATTCGATCTTGCCATCCGCACCGGCCGTGAGCCATGGCCCAAACTTTCCTGCGACTTGCTCGGTCGCGTAAGCCTCGTCCCGGTCGGCTCGCCTTCCTACGTTGCGGAAATTTCCCGCGGCAGAACGATGGAGTGGTCTCGTGCGACGCTGATCCACACATCGTCAGCCGCTGAAGACTGGGAAACCTGGTGCAACCAGAGCCAGACCGACATTTCTGCGGCTCGAAAATTAGTGTTGGGAACGGCGCAATTGTCTCTGGAAGCGGCCGCCGGGGCCTCGGCATCGCGATGGGCCGGTTACCGCTGATTGATGAGGACGTTACTGCCGGCCGATTGGCCATTGCTGTCGACCGGCCCGTCCCGGTGTCGAGCGGCTATTGGTTGGTCAAACCGCCCGGCATCGAAACGCGCCGCGAGATCGTCGCCTTCCGAAACTGGCTGCTCAAGGAAATGTCGCAGCTGAACTGGAATCGACAGATATTTGATATCATTAAAGAAAGTTGCATTTTGGCGATGTTACCCGCCATCTTACCCACCACAATTTTTCGGATTTGGCGGCAGAAATCACAAGCGCCGTGGCAGCTGGGCCGTTGCAGTCGTGCTGGAAGGGCAGTGGGAAAGCGGACGAAGAGTAGTCCCACTCAGTCAGGTCGGCCCGTATTTCTGCGATCATATTATAGGGCAACGGCCGACGAGTACGGCCAGCGCTTCGCGCAAAAATACTGTTTCCGCTTGCGCTTCGGCGGCCCTACAAGGGTGTATTTGAAGAAGACGTGCCCATCACCCGCGGGAAACAGAGCGTCATATCTCAAGCAAGCACCTTGCTGTAGGGTGTCTCTGCGGGGGAATCGATTGTGACAATCTTGTACTTTGCACCGCAGTTCGGACAGCTGAACGGGATCGGTTCTGAGTTATTCATGGCTGAAAAGAAGAAAGAAAAAACGCCCGCGCGAGCGACTACGCAGCCCGCGCGAGCAACTGCTCAACAGAGAGCTGATCTACCGAGGCACTAAGGAAATAACTTGCTCATTTCGGTCAATACATTGCTTAAAACAGCCATGCCGCGGCGTCGATAGTCCTTACGGCGGGAAGGCAACATGAAAAACCCGGCCGCGATTTTGCGTCGATCGTTCTCGGTCTCTTGGTCGGACTGGCGGTGGTTTTAGCTCTCTATTTTTTCTTCTTCGCGGGATCTATGCCAACCGCAAGACCGCCGCTGCTGTGATTGCAGCTCAGGAGATCTCAAGAACCATCTGGTAAGCATTGTTTGTGGCAGTTCTCGCCGTCCTCTTTCTCAGAGAGGCGGTGGCACGAGCACGGGATCTCGACCTCCTCAAGTTAGGAGTGGCACTGGCTGTTATGATTGGAGCCCTTACGCTCTACCTTGGAATGAAGGTTGTAGGGAAGCAGTCCGCAGAACGATCCGAGCACTGAAGTCAGCGTCGTGCGCGCAAACAACAAAGCCGTCGGCCGAAAGCAGCTGACGGCTTTGTTTTATCATCCGTTCCTAGTGATGCAATTTGTAGCAGTGTCCCCCGCCCCCAGTGGCGGTCGCCGCCTTGATGTGAGCGCGACACGCGTGAAGCGACGAAAAGGAGCAGTCCGGATGTCCTGTGGCTGTTGCCCCTACCAATTCCGCACAGAACTTGGCAGCATTTGCGGGACCTTGCGGATAAAGAACGAAGCCGGTCGAGAGAAGCATTATTGTAGCCATAAGCTTAACCACTACTCTTAAACTCGGCATTTCAACCTCCCTGAAAATCCCCCGCCGGCATTTAGGTTGAGCAGCGTTCAATGAAGCATTGATATGGATCAAAAGCACGTCGATCGAAGTCATTATTGTGCCGAGGCGTATCGAGGCCCAATCTCAATCAAGCCATATGAAACTATGGGGAAGATCAGAATGTTCTTCTTTCAGGAAGGCTTCACCTATCGCAACTTTCTGATGGAC
>JBAPZR010000165.1:0-14775 GCA_049285335.1 Xanthobacteraceae bacterium
GACAAAGGACCCCAACAATATCATCGCGGCCGTCAAACGAGGGCACCAAGCGTTAGATTCGATCCACTAGATCATGCTATCTGCCGTAACCGCACGCGTTCGCAGTGGACAATGTGGAAAACTCGACAGCGTATGTCGCGTGCATGTTGCATGGAGCCGCCGAGGCTCCGTGACACCCATTGAAATTACTTGGAAATCTCTTGCAACACGCGCGACATGCTCACGACGATCAAACAAACAACAACTAATTGATTTTATTTGTTTTTGATGCCGAGCAACGTGAAGCACCCCACGAATTAGCAGGATGCCCGTCGCAATGGTAGTGCGCAGGCTGGGGCTTACCCCGTGGATGATGCCTCCGCCGCGGTTGGGACGCCAAGCCGACCCTGGTTTGCCACTTCAAGGACGATATTGGCAGCCTTGGCGCTCGGCGGTGTCCCGCCAATGCTCATGATATCGTCCAGGCGGCGGAACGCCTCGACCTGCCGGCGGCGCTCTGGGCCGTCCCGCACAAGCGCGTACAACGCACCGGCGAGTTTGTCCGGCGTACAGTCCTCCTGCAGAAATTCGGGGACGACGTTCTCGCCGACCACGAGATTGGCGAGGATGACGCTCGGCAGCCGGGTTCGCAGCCGAATGAGCCTGGCAATCACGGCCTCAACGGGATGCAACCTATAGGCTGCGACCGTGGGCACACCCGACAGCGCGAGTTCGAGCGTGACTGTTCCCGAGGCGGCGAGCGCCGCACGCGCCTTGCGGAACGCGGACCACTTCTCGGCGGGATCGACGACGATCCGCGGCTGAACCGCCCAGCCGGCCACCGCGTCGCGCAACCGCGACGCAACGTGGGGGACGGTGGGCATGACCACCTCGATAGGACCGAGCGTTGCCGTCAGCCGGTCGATCGCTTCGCCGAAAATGCCCGTGTGGCGAGCGACCTCGCCCGACCGGCTCCCCGGCAAGGCCAGCACGATCGGCGGCGCGTCGAGCCGCCGCTGCGCCTCGTCTGCGTTCGGACGCAAGGCGCCGGCACGCTCGACCAAGGGATGGCCGACATAGGTGCAGGGCGGACCGCCGAGCTCGCGATGGATGTCAGGCTCGAACGGCAGGATGGCGAGCACATGGTCGACATAGGCGCGCATGGCGCGCGCGCGTCCGGGGCGCCACGCCCACACCGACGGCGAGACATAGTCGAGAATTGGAATTGCGGGCGAGAGTTGACGCACCCGGCGGGCCACGCGGTGCGTGAAGTCCGGGCTATCGACGATCACGACGGCGTCCGGCTTCGCTTCGACGACAGCCTGGGCGGTTTCGCGGATGCGGCGAAAGATCGTCGGCAGGCGCTGCGGAATTGCCGTGAGACCGATAATCGAAAGCTCATCGATCGCAAAAGGGCTCTTTATCCCGGCTGCCGCCATCGCGCTGCCGCCGACGCCCATGAGCTTCACCGCGCCATTCTTCGCCGCAAGCGTGCGGGCCAACGCCGCCCCTAACGCGTCGCCGGATTCCTCTGCGGCCACGATGAAGATCGACAGCGGCCGTGCGAACGAAGATTGCGCTCCCGACCGCATCAGGCCCTTTCCTCGCGCACGCCGACGACGAAAACTTTCTCGCGGTCGGCCGTGGCAATGACCGCTTCCGGTTCGGCGACCATGGTGCTGCCTGCGGCGACGGCGAGCCCGGCAAGGCCGGCGCGGGCGACGTGTTCGATTGTGCGCGGACCGATCGAGGGAAGGTCAAAACGCCGATCCTGTCCGGGCTTGGGCGCCTTCACCAACACGCCGAGGCTCGGCGGCGATGTTACGCGCCCGAGCCGCCGCAGCTCCGCTATGCGGTCTAGCATATGGTCGGTGCCTTCCGCCGCTTCCACGGCCAGCACATTGCCATTGGCGACGACCGCCGCTTGGCCGACGTCGAACGGCCCGAGCGCCGCAATTACCTTGAGCGCCCGCTGAATATCGTCCCGATCGCGTTCCGACGGCCGATGCCGTCCAAGCACGCCCTCGGGCACGAAGAGCTCGGGCGCGACATCCTTCACGCCGACGACCCGCAAGCCCCCGCTCTCCGCGACACCGGCAACGCCGGACAAGAGCTTGTCGTCGCCGCCGCGAAAGAATCGAATGACCCGCGGCATCAGCATGATGGTGTGCCAATCGAGCCGCAATTGCGTGATCGGCGGCCGCAGCACGGTGCCGATGAAAAGAACCTCGCGGCAATTCTCCGCTTTGGCGAGACGGAAGAAACGCCCCGCCTGTCCGATCGCGATCCAATGATGCGCGTAGCGCTCGACCACTTTTGGCTCGGCCCAGCCCCGGATGCCAAACATCACCGGCCGGCGGCCGCGCGCCACCACAGCGTCCGCAAGCGCGGCGGGGAAACTGCCACCGCCGCAAATGACGGCAAGCGGTCCACCGCTGCGCGCCTCTGTCATCAGCGCGGCTCCATCAGCGCTGCTCCTGGGCGTCCTCGCCGCCGTTGGACGCCTCCGCTCCGCGTCGAACGCGAGGTCGCATCAGCGGACGCTTGCCGCCGGCACGAACGAACGCGACGATCTTGCCGACAAAAGGATCGCCGGCAAAGTCCCGCGCCACCGCCTCGATGCGGTCGGCAAGCCGGCCGTCGACAAAGAACAACGACCGATAGGCGCGCCGAAGATTATGCATCTGCGAGCGCGTGATACTGCGCCGTCGCAGGCCGACGATATTCAATCCGACCAGCGCCCCGGTCTGCCCGAGCGCAAATCCAAACGGGATGATGTCATCGCGGGCCGCCGACATTCCGGCCATCATCGCACCCTCGCCGATGCGGACAAATTGATGGATCGCGACATGGCCGCCGAGAAATGTGTGGTCGTCGACGCTGACATGGCCGCCGAGCACGACATTGTTGGCGAACGTCACGTCGTTACCCACGTGACAATCGTGGCCGACGTGGCACCCTACCATGAACGAGCAGCGGTCGCCGACGCGGGTAATGCCACCGCCGGCCTCGGTACCGGTGTTCATCGTGACGCTCTCGCGCAGGTCGCATTTTGCCCCGATGACGAGCTTGGTCGGGCCGCCGCGATAATGCACCGATTGCGGCGGCGTGCCGAGCGACGAGAAGGGATAAACGACCGTGTCCTCGCCGACCGTGGTCACGCCTGTCATATTGACATGCGCGATCAGACGGACGCCGCGCTGCAGTTCGACCTGCGGCCCGACCAAACAATAGGGCCCGATCTCGACGGCTTCGCCAATGCGCGCGCCCGCGGCCACGCGCGCGGTAGGATCGATC
Source organism: Xanthobacteraceae bacterium (assembly GCA_049285335.1). Classification (GTDB taxonomy): domain Bacteria; phylum Pseudomonadota; class Alphaproteobacteria; order Rhizobiales; family Xanthobacteraceae; genus BOG-931. The sequence continues at coordinate 3,277 of JBAPZR010000165.1, forward strand.
GCCATTTAAGCCTCGGTGATGACGGCGCCGACTTCGGCTTCGGCGATAAGCGTATCGCCGACTTTGGCTTCGGCGCGGTACCACCACATGTTGCGGCGGTGAGCAATCTTGTCGACGTGATAAGCGAGCGTGTCCCCCGGCACGGCGGGTTTACGGAATTTGGCCTTGTCGATGGTGAGAAAATAGAACAGCGCGTTTTTTCGCGTCGCGGCATCCATTTGTAGCAAGCACAAGACACCCGCTGTCTGGGCCATTCCTTCGATCAGAAGCACGCCGGGCATGACAGGGTTGTCCGGAAAATGACCGAGAAAATGCGGCTCGTTGAACGTGACGTTCTTGATACCCACGCCATGATCCTCGCCGCGGATGTCGATAATGCGGTCGATCATAACAAAGGGATAGCGATGCGGCAGCAGCTGCAGGATTTTCCGAATATCCACGGCCTCGATTGCTTCGCCGGTCATTATTTGCCCCCCTCGGAGCCGTCCTCGCTTTTGCGTTCAGCCTTGCCGCGCCGGACAAGGCGCCTGACGATGGCCTGGCCGCGCTTCCAGTCAATCGCGGGTTCAGCCGGAAATCCGCCCCACCGGCCGCCCGCGGGGATATTAGACATCACGCCGGCGCGCGCCCCAACCATGGCGCCCTCCCCGATGGAGAGATGATCGGCGATCCCAACCTGCCCGCCCAGCATAGCGTAGTCTCCTACCGTCACGCTGCCCGATATGCCCACTTGCGAGACAATGATGCAGTGCCGGCCGATCGAAACGTTGTGTCCGATCTGAACGAGATTGTCGATCTTAGTGCCTTCGCCGATGATGGTGTCGCGCGAAGCGCCACGATCGATCGTCGTATTGGCGCCGATTTCGACATCGTCCTGAATGATGACGCGGCGGGTTTGCGGGATCTTCTGATGCCCCTGCGGCGACGGCAGAAACCCGAAGCCGTCCTGGCCGAGGCGGACGCCGGGATGAATGATGACGCGGTCGCCGATGATGGCATGAAGGATCGAGGCGTGAATGCCGACGGCGCAGTTGCGGCCGATGCAGACGTCCGGGCCGATCACCGCTCCCGCGCCGATCAAGGTGCCGGCGCCGATTTCGGCGCGGGGCCCGATCAAGGCCAGCGGATCGATCGTCACGCCGGCTTCGATCCGCGCGGTCGGGTCGATCTGGGCGCTTGAGGCGTGCCCTTTTTCCTCGAACTGCGAAGATGGACGCAGCAGGCTCGGAAACAGCTTGCGGGTGACGGCGACGAAGGCCGGATAGGGCTGCTCAGTCTCTAAAACGACAAGGCTGCGCGGCGCGTCGGCGGCAAACCGCGGCACGATCAAGCAGGCGCCGGCCTGTGTACGCGCAAGCTCGCCGGCATATTTCGAGTTGTCCAGAAAGCTGACGTCGGCCGAAACGGCCGTGTCGAGCGGTGCGACATTACGAATGCGCCGATCTGCCGGATCGCCTTCGCGCAATTTGGCGCCTGTCAACGCCGCGATCTCGCCGGTCGTGAGTTCGCAGTCCGCTTTGACAAAGTCTCGCATGTCGCCAGGGGTGGCCAAGGGTAGCCAGGTGTCGCCAGAGAAGCGTCGCTTGACGGCTAGAACTTCGTTCCGCCACCGAAGGCAAAGAATTGAGTCCGGTCGTAGCCTTCTTTGAGGAAGGGATATGCGAAATCGAAGCGGAGCGGGCCGAAGGGAGAATCCCATATGATGCTGGCGCCGACCGAAGCGCGCACCGCCGGGGTGTCCGCATATTGCATGCCGCACTGGCAGACGAATGGGTTCGTTGCTGGCGCGGTCGCGACGGCGGTTGAGGTGACGGTGCCGTTGACTTCGCCGGTTGCCGGATTTTGAGTCTCGGCTCTGTAACCCCACACCGACCCGGAATCGACGAAGACCGCGCCGCGGAAGCCGCTATCCTTGGGCAGGAAATAGAAGGGATATTGGAATTCGAGGCTCGCGCCCCAATACATCGTGCCGCCGATATTGTCGTTGGTGGTTCCGGGGGTGATGTCGCGCGGACCTATGCCCGCCGGCTGGAAGCCGCGCACGAGGTTCGGGCCCATCTTGAAATCGTCGAGCATGCGGACATAGCCGTCATTCGACACGCAGGTATTCGGCGTCGGGCAGTCGTTGAACCCGAGCATGTCGCCGCCCTGCAAATGCAGCATGCTGATGAGATCGGGGACGACCTCGTAATACGCGCGCATATCGACGATCGACCGCAGGTAGGACACGTCGCCGCCGACGCCGGCAAAATCCTGTCCGAAACTGACATAGAGGCCGCTGGTCGGCAGCTTGTTATTGTCCAGCGAGTTGTAGACGAGCCCGTAGCCGACCGACGAGGTGAAGTAGGCACCCTGGGCCAATTCGACACGCACCGGCAGCGAAGCCTGTCCGAGACTAAAGCAACTCGTCGTGGTTGAAGGATACCCGTTGGGCGCCGACGGCTGGAGCGCCGATGGAGTCGGAAACGTATTGACGAGATCCGGATTGATGTTGTTGCAATCGTCCAGGCTCGAGGGCAGCGAAATGCTTTGCTCGTACCCCGAATAGCGCAATTGCAAAGCGAGGTCTTCGCGAATCGGCAGGCCCCATTTCAACGTGCCGCCATAGGTTTCCGTGCCGTATGAAAGATAGCTGTTTGCGAGTGTCTCTTTCGCGAACAGATCGATGCCCATGCTCGAGCGATAATCCAGAAAATACGGCTCGGCATAACTTAATTCGACACCGCGAGCATATTGACCGTAAGTCACGCTACCCCTGGCATAGCGGCCAGTGCCGAGCAGATTGCGTTCGGTGACCGAAACCTCGGCCAGCCAGCCATTCGCAGTTGAATACCCGCCCTCGACCGAGAAGTCGCCGGTCGGCTGTTCCTCAACGTCGACGTTGAGCACCACGCGGTCGGGCGCTGAGCCCGGCTCGTTGGTGATCTTCACACTTTTGAAGTAGTTGAGATTCTTCAGCCGCCGCTCGGCGCGATCAACCAGCGCGCGGTTATACGGATCGCCCTCGTTGATGTCGAATTCGCGCCGGATCACGTAATCGCGGGTGCGGTAATTGCCGCGAATGTTGATGCGCTCGATATAAGCGCGGGTACCTTCGTCCACGACAAAGAGCACGCCGATTGTTCTCGTCTCGGGATTGCGATCGCCGCGCGGGCGCACTTGCCCGAACGGATAGCCGCGGCGCGCCAGTTCGATCGTCATATCCTCGACGGTCTTCTCCACCGCCTCGCCGTTATAGATCTGGCCGCCCCTCATCAGCAAAGTCGGCCGCAGCGTGTCACCGTTGACGGCGCGGACGTTGGATTGAACGTCGATCGCGCCGAAGTGATAGAGCGGTCCTTCTTCGATGGTGAAGGTGACGATGAAGCCCTTCTTGGCCGGATCATAAACGCCGGTCGCCGAAACAACCTGCACATCGGCATAGCCGTGCTTGAGATAGAAGCGCCGGATCAGATCGCGGTCCGCTTCGATGCGGTCCGGATCGTAAACGTCGGTTGTCTGCAGGAAGCTCAAGAAAGTCGTCTCGGCGGTCTTGATCACCTCTTTGAGGCGCCATGCCGAATAGGCATTGTTGCCGACGAACACGATGGATTTGATGCCGGTCTTTTCACCTTCGTTGATCTCGAAGACCAGATCGACCCGGTTATTCGGGCGGTCGATCATCTTCGGCACCACGGTGACGTCAAATCGGCCGTTGCGCTGGTAGATTTCGATGATGCGCTCCACGTCGGCTTGGATGGAAGCGCGCGACAATGAGCCGCGCTCCTTGGACTGAATCTCCTGGAGCATCTGCTCGTCTTTGATGCGGTGATTGCCCTCGAACGCGATCTTGTTGATGACCGGCGCCTCGACCACCGTAACGATCAGTTTGCCGCCCGATTGCGAGATGTGGACGTCCTGAAACAGGCCGGTTGCGTAAAGTGCTTTGAGCGCGGCATCGATCTTGGCGGCGTCGAGACGCTCGCCTGGCGCTAATTTGAAATAGGAGCGCACCGTGTCGGCTTCGACCCGGCGGTTGCCTTCGACGACGATGGAGCTTGCGGCCGGGGCCGTTTGCGCTTGGGCCATAGCGATGCCGCTTGGCGACAAGCCAAAAACGCCCGCCCCGAGGAGCAAGCCGGCCAAGACTAGCCCCCGCATTACCCGCACACACCTGCCCATGCGCAAAGCGCCCTTATTACCCCTGATAGCCGCCCCCTAAGTGGCGGGCTAAAACCCCGTCGTTCTCCTTGCGCGCGATAGAAATTCGGTCGGTTTTTCTGCCATTTCCGGTCCCCCACCGCAATCACCCCGATGAAGCGGCCCCCGCCGCCCGAATCCTCCCGATCAGGAGGTCGTTAGATGGACGATATCGTTGAAAGTCGCAAATATCATGAGCATCAGCACGATCGCGAGACCGATGCGCGACCCCACCTCCTGAGCCCTTTCCGACAGTGGACGCCCCCGTGCCGCCTCGATGGAATAGAACAAAAGGTGGCCCCCATCGAGAAGGGGAATCGGAAACAAGTTCAGGAGACCGATCGAAACCGAAAGTACGGCAGCAAGATGGATGAGCGCGACAAATCCGATGCTTGCGACTTGGCCGGAAATCTGGGCAATCCGAATCGGGCCGCCCAGCTGATCGGCCGCCTCGCGTCCCATGATGACCCCGCCGATATAGGTCAGCGTCCGATCGATCACGAACCAGGTTTCCTGTCCGCCCATCCATACGGCGTCAATCGGCGACACGGCCTGGTATTTCACGTCGCTTGGCGTCATCGATCGGGTGATGCCCAGAATGCCGATCCGATGCACGTTGCCGAAATTGTCCTTCACCTCTTTCAGGTCGGGCGTGGCTTTCAAGAGGATTTGCGAACCGTCGCGATTCACCTTGATATTCAACGCCTCGCCGGCGCTGTCGCTTACGATACGCTGCATATCGGTGAAGCTGTCGATCGCTTCTCCGTTGATCGCGACGACGACATCGCCTTCATGGAATCCCGCCGCGGAGGCAGCGCTGTCGGCTTGCACGGAATCGACACGTGCACTCATCGTCTGCTTGCCATAAATGCCCAAGATTCCCGCGAAAATGACGATCGCAAGCACAAAATTGGCCAAGGGGCCGGCCACAACGATGGCGGCTCGTTTGAATACCGGCTGGAAGTGATAGCTCAGCTCCCGCTCGCTTTCGGGCATAGCTTCCAAGCTTTGCGCGTCGGGAACGCTGGCCGGATTCTCGTCACCAAAGAATTTCACATAGCCGCCGAGTGGAATCGCCGAGATTTTCCATCGGGTATCGTAACGATCGTTAAAACCCACAATCTCCGGGCCAAAACCGATCGAAAACATCAGAATCCGCACGCCGCAGAGGCGGGCGACGAGGAAATGGCCCAGTTCGTGAACGAAAACGACCAAGCTGAAAACAAAGAGAAAGGGGACGATATAGGCGAGGATTCCGCCGCCAAAGGCTTCTAAATGCGAAAGAAAAAACGACACCATGATGCTGCCTGGAGCCCCTGGTTCTATCCCTGCCCGGTCCTCAATTAGGATGCCATTGCGGCAATTTCGGGCAAGAGGTTGGCCGCTAATGTTCTCGCATTATGGTCAACGCGCAGAGCCTCGTCGACCGATTGCGGTTCGGCGGTCTCACCCCTGCGTTGCGCAAGTTCCAATGTCGCCTCGACCAAGGCAGGGATGCCGCCGAAGTCCAACCGTTTTGCCACAAATTCACTGACCGCGATTTCGTTCGCCGCATTGAGCACCGTGGGCGCCGCGCCACCGGCTGCAAGCGCCTGTCGTGCAAGCTTGAGCGCCGGGAAGCGCACCATGTCGGGTTCCTCGAATGTCAGTGTCGCAACGCGCGCCAGATCGAGCCGCGGCGCAGGCGTTCCCATTCGAACCGGCCAGGCCAGGCAATGCGAGATCGGAATCCGCATATCCGGCGAACCCAGTTGCGCGATCACCGAGCCGTCGCGGAATTCGACCAGGCCGTGAACGATGGATTGAGGATGGACGACGACATCGAGTTTATCCGGCGTCAATCCAAACAAGTGATGTGCTTCGATGAGTTCAAGACCCTTATTCATCAGCGTTGCGGAATCGATGGTGACTTTCGGCCCCATCGACCAGGTCGGATGTTGCAACGCCTGCTCGACCGTCACTTTGCGGATGGCCTCAAGCGGCAAGGTCCGAAATGGGCCGCCCGAAGCCGTCAATATGATGCGCCGAATGTCGTCTCGCCGGCCGGCGCTCAGGGCTTGGAAGATTGCATTGTGTTCGGAATCGACCGGCAAAACCGTCGCGCCGTTTGTCGCCGCGCGGCGCATGAAGAGTCCGCCTGCGCAAACCAGACATTCCTTGTTGGCGAGCGCCACAGTAGCGCCGCGCTCGGCGGCCGCGAGCGTGGGCGCGAGACTCGCCGCCCCGGTGATCGCGGCCATGACCCAATCGGCCGGGCGCTGCGCGGCTTCGACGATCGCCTGCTCGCCGGCCGCCGCTTCAATTCCCGAGCCGGCAAGTTCGGTTTTCAACTCGCGAAACGCGCCGGCGTCCGCGATCGCCGCAAACCGCGCTCCGAGCTCGCGCGCAAGGCGCGCAAGGGCGGAGGCATTGCGATGCGCGGTCACCGCTTCGACCGCGTAGCGGCCCGGCTCGCGTCGCAACAAATCAACCGTGCTCGATCCGATCGACCCGGTCGCGCCGAGCAGGGTCACGGTGCGCGGCAATGGCATCGGCGCTGATTTGTGCTCGATCTCGGGCCCGATCTTGGCCATCGCCGGCTGCTGTGTCGTGGACTTACTCATACCGCAGCTACCATACCAACAAGCCTCGAGCAGCGGCAGCTATGCCGAGCCGCAAGGAACCAAGCACAAGGGCTAGCAAAGCGGCGGCAAGAAAGCCATCGATACGGTCCATCATGCCGCCATGGCCGGGGATCAGAGCACCGGCATCCTTAGCGCCAAAGCGCCGTTTGACCCAGGATTCGAACAAATCTCCACCTTGCGCCGCAATCGACAGTATCAAGGCTAGAACGCCTGCGACCAAGGGTTTGGTTCCCGCAGTCGTATAGGCGATCAAAGCGCCTGCAACGACACCTCCGCAAAGCCCGCCGATGGCGCCGGCCCATGTCTTCTTGGGACTGAGTTGTGGCCAGAGGAGCGGGCCGCCCAGCGAGCGACCGACCAGGTAGGCCAAGATGTCGGTCGCCCACACCGTCGCGAAAAGAAAGAGCAGCGCCGCAAACCCCTTTTCGGGGTCGCCGCGCAACGCCGCCGGCCCGACAAACGCGATGCCGGCGTAAATGACGCCGGCCGCCGCCCAGCCCGGCGACGTCGCTTCTGGGGCAACCTGCGGCAATACCGTCACCGTCGCGCCCGCGACCAGCGCGCCGACCACGAATGCTGCAATGGCGGCCGCCGGTTGACCTTCTCCGGCGAGCAGCGCCGCGACGACAAGCGCCGCCCATCCCGGAATAAGAATGCGCAAATCGGCGCGGCGCGCGACCAATAAAGTCCATTCCCAAACAACGAGCCCGGCCGCGATTGCGCAAGCGATGACGAAGATCCAGCCGCCGAGACCGGCAACCGCAACCGCGACCGGTGCGAGCACCAAAGCCGACGCCGCCCGGCGCGCGAGATTATTATTTTGTTGATCCGGGGCGAGCGTCGGCTTCCCGCCGGATTGCGGATCGTGCCCGCTCGGAATGATCACGAGCCTAGCTGCGCGATGAGCCCGCCGAAGCGCCGCTCGCGCCGGCGGTACTCGGCGATCGCGCTTTCGAGCGCCGACCGGTCGAAGTCGGGCCAGTTGATCGGTACGAAAACCAGTTCGCTATAGGCCGCCTGCCACAGCAAGAAATTCGACAGGCGCTGTTCGCCGCTGGTGCGAATGATCACATCGGGATCTGGGAGATTCGGTGCGTCGAGATGGCCACCGAGGCGCTCCGGCGTGATCGCATCGGCCGACAGTCGCCCGGCGACGACTTCAAGCGCAAGGCGCCGCGCCGCACGCGCAATTTCCTGGCGCGCTCCGTAATTGAAAGCGACCACGAGCGTGAGGCCGTCGTTGTCGCGCGTGAGATTTTCGGCTTCCTCGAGCAGGCTGCGAATATCGGGCGCCAGATCGTCGCGTTCGCCGATGATGCGCACCCGGACATTGCTGTTGTGCAGATCGGCCAGATCGTTGCGGATGAAACGCCGCAGCAGCGAAAGCAAGTCTCTAATCTCCGACTGCGGCCGCGACCAGTTTTCCGAACTGAACGAGAAGATCGTGAGGACGGAAATGCCAAGCTCGCGTGCCGCCCGAACGGTCTTGCGCAAAGCTTCCACGCCGCGCCGGTGGCCCTCCACGCGCGGCAAGCCGCGCGCTGCCGCCCAGCGTCCGTTGCCGTCCATGATGATCGCGACATGGCGCGGCATATCGAAGCCGCCGCTTTCCGCCGGCAGCGGCTGCGTCAACTTGCTCCTAGATGTGACCGCGTCATTCAAACTGTCATGATCTCCTTTTCCTTGCCGGCGAGCAGCTTCTCCACTTCGGCAATCGTCGAATCGGTCGCTTTCTGCACTTCGTCGGCTTGGTGATTATGTTCGTCTTCGCTGATCTTGTGATCTTTCTCGAGCTTTTTGAGAAGATCGAGCCCGTCGCGGCGGACGTGCCGCACCGCGACCCTTGCGCCCTCGGCATATTTATGGGCGACCTTGACGATCTCCCGCCGCCGCTCTTCGTTGAGCTCCGGGATGCGTAGCCGCAAAACCTGTCCTTCGGTCGACGGCGTGAGCCCCAGGTTGGCGGCCGATATCGCCTTTTCGACCGCGTGAACCATCGAACGATCCCAAACCTGCACGTTGAGGAGCCGCGGTTCCGGAACGCTGATCGTCGCGAGCTGATTGAGCGGCATGTGCGAGCCGTAAGCTTCGACCTGAACGTGGTCGAGCAGCGCGGTCGAAGCCCGTCCAGTTCGCAGACCGGAAAGCTCCTGCTTCAAAGAAACGATCGCGCCCTGCATGCGACGCTTGAGGTCGTTCATGTCGAATGTCGTCGTTGCCATGGTATCCTCCGTGGCAGTCCCATCCGCCGCGCCACCACTCGCGGCCGTCGTTTCGCGATTGTCTTACGCGGGCGCGGCGCGATCGCTCGCTAGCCGACAGTGGTGAAGTGCCCTTTGCCGCACAAAACGCTTTCGATCGCGCCCTGCCCATGGATCGAAAACACGATGATAGGCATGCGGTTTTCCTGAGCAAGCGCGAACGCCGTCGCATCCATGATTTTCAAACGCCGGTCCAACGCCTCCTGGTGGTCGAGATGGCCGTACCGCGTCGCCTTGGGATCCCGCTTGGGGTCGGCTGTATAAACACCGTCGACGTCGGTCGCTTTCAGGACAGCGTCGCATTCCATTTCGGCGGCGCGCAAGATCGCGGTCGTATCGGTTGTGAAGTACGGATTGCCGGTGCCTCCGGCAAACACGATGATCCGGTTGTCTTCGAAATGGCGTAACGCCCGCTGACGCTCGTAGGTCTCGCAAACCTGCGGCATGGTGAGTGCAGACATCGCGCGCGCACTCACGCCGGCGCGTTCGATCGCCGCCTCGAGGACGAGAGCATTCATGACCGTGGCCAGCATGCCCATGGCGTCCGCCGTGGGGCGCGAGAGGCCGTCTTCGGAGACCTTGGCGCCGCGGAGCACGTTGCCGCCGCCGACCACCACGCCAACTCCGATGCCGAGCCGGTGCGCCGCGACAAGGTCCGCCGCAAAACGATCGATGGTGGGCTGATGAATGCCGAACTTTTCGGGGCCGCTTAGCGCTTCACCCGATAGCTTGACGATGACGCGACGGTATTTCGGTTTCGCCATCGGGATACCCCGCCCCTCGCGCATTATAGCCGGATAGGGCTATCGTATTTGCCGGCGAAACCCAACAGGCGATCGCACTAATGCGTGCCGGCAAGCGCCGCCACCTCGCCGCCAAAATCGCCGCTCGGGCGTTCGATCCCTTCGCCAAGGGCGAAGCGGACAAATCCGGCAACCTTGATCGGCGCCCCAGCTTTGGCCTCAGCCTCTTTCAACGCCTGCGCCACGCTCTTCTTATCGTCGAAGATAAAGCCCTGATCGAGGAGGCAGACCTCCTTGTAGAAGGTCTTGAGCCCGGATTCGACGATCTTCTCGATCACGTTGGCGGGTTTGCCTTGGGCTTTCGCCTTGTCCGCAAGGACGGCTTTCTCGCGCTCGATGGCCGCCGGATCGAGGCCGGAGGAGTCGATCGCCTGCGGATTGGCCGAAGCGACATGCATCGCCACCATGCGTCCGAAGGTTTTTAGCTCATCGACATTGCCGGTCGATTCAAGCGCGACGATCACGCCGATCCGGCCGAGGCCGTCGGCTACCGAATTGTGCACATAGCTCGCGATCGCGCCCTTGCCGACGGAGAGCGCGGCAGCCCGGCGCAGCGTCATGTTCTCGCCGACTTTGGCGATCGTGTCCGCGATGACCTCGCTGATCGCGGTATTGCCTGCCTTGGCGGCAAGAATCTTGTCGACGCTCGAGCCGGCATCGAGCGCGGCACTTGCGATCATCTTGACCAGGCCCTGAAACAGGTCGTTGCGCGCAACGAAGTCCGTTTCCGAATTGACTTCGACCACGATGCCCTTGGTCGGCGTCACGGCGACGCCGACAAGGCCCTCCGCCGCGACGCGGCCGGCCTTCTTGGCGGCCTTGGAAAGCCCTTTTTTGCGCAACCAGTCGACGGCGGCTTCGAGATTGCCGCCGGTCTCGCTGAGCGCTGCCTTGCAATCCATCATGCCGGCTCCGGTTTGCTCGCGGAGTTCCTTCACCATGGATGCGCTGACATTTGTCGTCATTGGAAAACGCCTCTAAACTTCTTCGGCCGTTAATTCCTTGGCCTTGGCAATCCACCCTTCCACGCGCCCGGGAAGTCCGACTTCCTCGCCGACATTGTGGGCCGCCGCGGCCGAAAGTTCGGCGATTTGCTGGAAGTGGAAAATGCCAAGATCGTTAAGCTGCTTCTCGATCGCAGGCGAAACGCCCGGCAGTTTCTTCAAATCGTCGGCAACGCCGCGCGGCCCCGACAACGGCTCGAAACCGAGCTTGTTGGCCTCCGCGGGCAACTCTTCGATCGTCGGTTCGGCTTGCGCGCCGACATCGATGCCGTGCGCGCCTTGCGCCCGCGAAATACCGTCGATCGCCGCCTTGGCGACGAGATCGCAGTAAAGGCTGATGGCGCGGCTTGCGTCGTCGTTGCCGGGAACGACGTAGGTGATGCCGTCGGGATCGCAATTGGTGTCGACGACGGCGGCGACTGGAACGCCGAGCCGGCGCGCTTCCTTGATCGCGATATCTTCCTTGTTGGTGTCGATCACAAATACCAGGTCGGGAAGTCCGCCCATGTCCTTGATGCCGCCGAGCGAACGGTCGAGCTTGTCGCGCTCGCGTTGCAGCGTCAGCCGTTCCTTCTTGGTGTAGCCTTGCGCTTCGTTGGAGCTGAGCATCTCGTCAAGCGCGCGTAGC
>JBAPZR010000166.1:0-4733 GCA_049285335.1 Xanthobacteraceae bacterium
GGCACAAAGCAGACATCACAATCGTGCTGAACCATGTCTGCTTTTGGGGTAAAGCGGACATCGATTGGACGATGCCGAATGTCCGCTTGTGACCCAAAGCGAGCGCACATTGCTCCACGTTACCCCAATTATATAGTGCACTGTTGTTGTCCGGATGAGGAGCGAAGCTTTGATTACTTCCACTCGCACAAACTTGACCCTTCTAGTCGGCACAACCAAGGGGGCGTTTTTGATTTGTGGCGGCAATGACCGTAGCGGCTGGGCCATTCAGGGTCCTTACTGTGACGGATGGCCGATCAATCATGTCGTTGGAGATCCGGAGACCGGCACCCTTTGGGCGGGAGGCGGCGGCGAATGGCACGGCGCAGGTATCTGGCGCAGCGAAGACGGCGGGACGAATTGGAAGGTCACCCGCCTTACAAAAGGAAAGATGGACGATTGGGCCGCCAACGATCCCCATTTTGCAAAGATGATTGGCTGGACTAGCGAACCGCTACCCTTTACTGACACGTTCGCTCAAATCTGGTCGCTCGGCTACGCCCACGGTACGCTATACGCTGGCACCAAACCAGCGAGCCTGCTGGCCAGTGAGAACGGCGGTAAAGATTGGGAACGGATACGAGCTCTTACCGATCACCCCTCGGCCGGCAGCTGGAACCCTGGAGCTGCCGGGCTGGTGCTGCACACTATCGTAAGTGATCCAGGCAACCCGAAAAAACTCTGGGTTGGAATCTCGGCGGCCGGCGTCTTCGCGACCGAGGACGGCGGAGAGACATGGGAGCGCCGGAACCGTCTCTCGAACGCAGAAGCGCGAAGTCATCACGACCACCCCGCCGCGCCGCGCGATGGTGACATTGGTCACTGCATCCACAACATGATGCGTGCGCCTGGCACAAGTGACTTACTGTATCAACAGAACCACTATGGCGTATGGCGCTCGGCGGATGGCGGCCGAAGCTGGGACGACCGAACCAAGGGCTTGCCGTCGACCTTTGGCTTTCCGATCCGTGTTCATCCGCGCGATCCGAATACCCTCTGGACGCTGCCACTAAACGGAGACATGGCTGGACGTTTTCCACTCGACGCAGCCGCAGCGGTCTGGCGGTCGAGCGACGGTGGCCATACCTGGCAAGCGATGCGTCAGGGTCTGCCACAGAAGGGCTGCTTCTTCACTGTGCTCCGTCAAGCAATGGCTGGTGACGAGCGTGATCCGGCGGGCATCTATTTCGGCACAAACAGTGGTTCGGTATTTGCGAGCTTGGATGAAGGTGAAAATTGGCAGGAAATCGCGCGCCACCTGCCAACCATACTTGCTGTAGAAGCACTCGAACGACGCTAACAACGCCTGGCAGTTGCATCGGATAGTCGCGGGAGGTAACGGATGTCTGGGTGGACTGGTTCAATACCTTTGGCCTGGGCCCCAACGTACCGATCGTGATGGGTAATCTCAACAGCGCGATATTCGCACTCGTAAACGGCTCCCTCATCAACTTCACCGTTCCTTATCCGATGGGCTTCTTCCCGAAGAACGTCGATGGCCGCATCGATGCTGCTAATTCGGATTGGAAGACCAGCGGACTGTGGTCCACCTACGGCACCAGGACGATGTTTCATCTCGAAGGCGGTACTGCCAATCGCCCGCGCGCCGTTTGATTCCAACTTCGCCCAGATCCACTCGCTAGATGATGCGAACAATAGTTCACGTGAGCTGCCGACCAGTGGGTCGCTATCCCTACGCATCTGCCTAGTCCGCCCGCGCCTAGTGTCAGCCTCAAGCACACCGACGAGCGTCACATGTATCCAAGCGCGGGCCCAAGCCGCAAGGCCACCAGGGGTACTGCCGGCAGAACCATTGAGTCCATCCGGCGGCGCAAGCGGTGGCGACAACCGACAGGGAGTTTCAGCTAATGACAACAGATCGCACCGTGATCCATCTCGAAGGCACAGATTTTCAGAAATCGCGCGCCTTCTCGCCGGCCGTCGTCACCCAAGGTGGCAAGATTGTCTGGCTCGCTGGGCAAACAGCGCTCGTTGATCTGGACGGAAAACCGATCGCGCACGATTTCGAGGCTCAGGCCCGGACCTGCTTCGCTCTCATCGACCGGACGCTCAATCGCGTAGGCGGCAAGCTTGCCAATCTCGTCACCATGACAGTCTCGATCAACGATCCGCGATACGGCGATCGATTCATTAAAATCCGACACGAAATGTTTCCTGACGGAAAATTTCCGTGTAGCGCCCTGATCACGGTGTCTAACTTTGCCCACCTTGGAATTCTGATCGAAATCCAAGGTATAGCAGTGGTGTAACCGGACTGGCGGTTGACGTAGAAACTGTCGCTTTCAATGCAGAAAGCTGGACGATGCAGCCCTTCATAAGGTCATTCTCGTGCTGTTGTTAATTGCCTGGTTGGGTTTGGCCGTCCCGCGCGCACTTTGAAAAATGAGTCGTCCCCACAATGTCTGCTCATGGCACAAAGCAGACACGTCGATAGAGCCATCGAACCTCCGCTTTTGGAGGGAAAGCGGACATCGGCGGATCCCATTGGCGGGAGCCTGAGTACATCGAAATGAATCGGACGAAATCTGAGATTCGCGACGGCATGCAAATCCAGTGGGATGCGCCAATCACAATGGACGATGGCACGGTTTTGCGTGGCGATGTGTTTCGTCCTGTCGGGGAAGGTAAGTACCCCGTCCTTCTCAGTTATGGCCCCTATGCCAAAGGACTGTCGTTTCAGGAAGGCTACAGGGGCAATTGGGCGCGCTTGATCAAGGCAGCTCCCGAGGTTCTTGCCGGTTCGAGCAACAAGTATCAGAACTGGGAATTGGTCGATCCAGAGAAATGGGTTCCGGACGGTTATGCCTGCGTGCGCGTCGACTCACGCGGTGCCGGACGCTCGGCGGGCATGCTTGACGTCTGGTCGCCGCGCGAGACGCCAGATTTGTATCAATGCATCGAATGGGCCGGCACTCAAACCTGGAGCAACAGCAGGGTGGGGATCAATGGCATTTCGTATTACGCGATGAATCAATGGACGGTGGGCGCACTGAGACCGCCGCACCTGGCTGCCTTGTGCATCTGGGAAGGCGCGTCCGACTATTATCGCGAACTGTGCCGGCACGGCGGCATTCTCAGCAATTTTCTAAACAATTGGCATCCACGTCAGGTCATCAGCGTACAGCACGGCGTCGGCACCCGGGGCGCCAAAAGTGTAGTCACGGGAGAAATGGTCGCTGGTCCCGACACATTATCTGATTCCGAGCTCGCCCCGAACCGTGTCGACTCGCCTGGCGAAGCCAAGGAGCGCAAACTTTACGACGATTATTACGCTGCACGTAGCGCAGATTTTTCGCAGATCGAAGTGCCCCTGCTGTCGGCCGCTAATTGGGGTGGCATGGGATTGCATACGCGCGGCAACTTCGAGGGTTACTCGGGCGCCGGCTCCAAGCAGAAATGGTTGGAGGTGCATGGTGATACGCATTTCACGCATTTCTACAGCAATTACGGCGAAGCGCTGCAGAAGCGCTTTTTCGGCCACTTTCTCAAAGGGGAGGACACCGGCTGGAACAATCAACCACGCGTGTTACTAAACATCCGCCATCCAAACGAACAGTTCGTGCTTCGCGAAGAGAACGAATGGCCGCTCGCACGCACGCATTGGACGAAATATTTTTTGCACCCGGGCGAATTATCCATGACACCGGAGCCGTCGTCGGACACCGCAAGCTTGGGATACGGAACGACTGGCGACGGGTTGACCTTTCGGACACCGCCGCGGACGACGAGTATCGAGATCACCGGCCCAGTGGCTGCCAAGCTATGGGTGTCTTCGCAGACCGTCGATGCGGACGTGTTCCTCGCTTTACGTCTGTTCGATCCGAGTGGGAAAGAGATCACTTTTGTCGGTTCGAACGACCCACGTGTGCCGATTGGCCTCGGTTGGCTGCGCGCCTCGCATCGCAAGCTCGATCCGGGGAAATCCCTGCCGTATCGACCTTGGCACGCACATGACGAGGAATGGCCTTTGAAGCCAGGGCAGTCCGTGGAGCTTGATATCGAGATATGGCCGACCTCGATTGTCGTCCCGGCTGGTTACCAGCTCGCACTCGCCATCAGGGGCAAAGACTACGAAGTCGATGGGGAGGACATCGCCTTGCCGAACGCACCTTATCCGATGAAAGGCGTTGGTCCGTTTCTTCACATCGATCCCAACGACCGGCCGCAGAGCATATTCGTGACTCGAAACGCGCTGAACTTTTCCCCGCAACAGCAGCCGTACATCTTGTTGCCAATTATTCCAGAGCGGTAAGACCGGATCTAGGGAAATGAGCGATAGAGGGAGGAGCGGGTCCAGACGCGTTTTGCCGGATTTGCGATGGTTGCTCTGGGTCTAATTGCGATCCTAGCGACGGCTTCGGCGCAACAATATCCAAGCCGGAATGTCACGATCATCGTGCCCTATCCATCCGGCGGGCCGACCGACGAAACCGCCCGCGTCGTCGCACAATCTCTCTCGACGCAGTTCGGGCAGAGCTTCATTGTCGAGGACATCAGTGGCGGTGGTGCAATCATCGGGGCTGAAAAAGTCGCTCACGCGGTCCCAGATGGCTACACGCTGCTTATCCACAATTTGCAAATCTCTGCGAATGTCTCGCTCTACAAGACGCTGCCGTTTGACACCATCAAAGCCTTTGCCCCGGTGATGCTCCTTAATCGCAACCCCTTGGTTT
>JBAPZR010000167.1:0-1769 GCA_049285335.1 Xanthobacteraceae bacterium
GCCTAGTTGCTCGCAATGCCTTCCGCGTTCCTCTCGGAACACGACAACCGTGATTCAAAGCAATCAACGGCACAGCCAGCCTTGACCAAAATCAACCGTGGCCGGGCCACGGCCGGAGCACGGAACAATGTGTGAGGGGACGAAGTTGAGCAGTCAGCGGGCCGGGGCGAATTTCGACACATCTCGGTTCGTGAGTGGCCCAGGGCATCTCCGAAATAGCCCCCAGCAGCCCTGACACGAACCCTAGCTGCGTGACGATGCGAGCCGAACCTGGCTCACAGAATTTCAATGAGCGGCGTACCTGTCGCGTGAATTTATGCGGGGACCTCTTCCTTTCTCAAAACTGGCAAAATTAGCTGAGGCCCATTGTTTCTTGTCGACTGGCCAAATCTTCAATGCCTCGTCCGGGCATAGTTTCCAGGCATGTTGGGTGGAGCGGGTATTTCAAGGCGACACCCTCTCCTCGGAATCAGGAAGGCCGCTCGCCGTCGCAGTTGACCCCTTCGGTGGCTTTACTGTGTGTGGCCCCTAAAAATCGGTGCACCGGTCAGGAAAAATCGATCTATAGGTGAACCAGTCTCCAAAACCTTTAGGTTCGAGCGCCTCTGTAATCGACACTCCGCAGGTACGGCAGTCATACGTTCGCAACTCTGGCAGCCCGCCGATTGAACGAACATACCGCATGGCTACGCCACAGCTCGGGCAGCATGGAGAGGAACGGCAAGTTTGTTCGTGTTGCATAGACCCCCAGCAGCTAGGGCTTTTCCGTCTACCGAGTAAAGGCATGCACGGTGGCGGCAATTGGGCAACTGAGACCAGAAGACGAATTGAGGTAAGCGGCAGGTTAAGGATACGCGCTGGGCGATTGAAGAAAGGCGGCAATTCTTACGATGTCGGAGGCCTTAGCGCTGCCCAAAAAAACAATCAACGCATTAGCAGTTCATCCGCTTTTCGCAGTCATGGCTTCATAGTGATGAGCGCGCGGTCAACTAGTGAGGCGGCGCTATCGAGCGAGCGGCAACAATCTCGGCGGTGTTATGTTCAAGGATTGTCTGGCGGACGTGCTGTAACGCGTCCTCACCAACCCCCGGGATGTCGGCATAGGTGGCGACGAGAGCAATTTGAAGCTCTACCTCATAGTGCGAGCACATGCCTCTGGCGGCTGTGGCCAGCGACAGGGGATCGCCGCGGTGCGATGCGATGCCGTTTGCTGCGTGGCTGTTACAGTCGCGATATTTTTCCAGCTGCGGTTGCCAGAGCCGGACTCGTTGGCGAAGGTCGTCTTGTCGGGCCTCATTTTCCGCAACTTCCGTCACCCTCAGCGAGTCAACGAGTTGTTGCGTGCGCTCCTCTGTTAGGGGCTGGGACGGTGGCGTCGATTGGGCGCTGCAGCCAGCAATACAGAGGGCGCTTACCAATGAAAGCACGATAAGCGTTCGTGTCATGGTAGCTCCTCTGAGCTGGAGGTTAATTGAAAAGAGCAGCGTCGATAAAAGCGGCCGTTAGTTCTCAACCGAAATATACCGTCGATGCGCGGGCTTTGCTTGGTTCATTAGCTCTCTTTAATGCGCGGCCATAGCCGTTGCTGTGGCCTCTGCCTGCGTACGAGCAGCGTCGAGCGTCGCTCGGCACTGAACATACGCTGACTCTCCCGGAGAAGATCCGTAGGAGCGGCACTTGGCATCGTCCTTGGCGGCGGCGCAGCCAGCAAGGGTCAGGCAGACCAGTCCAATCGACAATGATCGCATGGTCTCACCCTCCCACATTTC
>JBAPZR010000168.1:0-2729 GCA_049285335.1 Xanthobacteraceae bacterium
GCGTTACTGCGAATAGCGGTAGCTTTCAATGCTCCTCAGAAGCTCAAGGATTTCCTATCTCAAAATCCAATCCGTCCTGGCCGAGACAGCACTTCTGGCCGCGCCGTGCTTGAACGCCGTACGGTCCACATTCCCGATGTCATGGCCGATCCGGAATATACATATGGCGGCATGGCCGTCGAAAAGATCGGCGCAATTCTTGCGGTCCCTATACTGAAAGGGGACGACTTGCTGGGCGTCCTGACTACTTATCACTTGGAGCGGGTCAGGCCGTTCACCGACAAGCAGATTGCTCTGGTTGAAACCTTTGCTGACCAAGCAGCCATCGCGATCGACAACGTGCGACTGTTGGACGAGCTGCGGCAGTCGCTGCAGCGGCAAATTGCCACCGCCGAGGTCCTCAAAATCATCAGCCGCTCGGCCTTCGACTTACAAACCGTGTTGCAAACACTTGTCGCCTCTGCTGTACGACTTTGTGACGCCGAGAAAGGCACAATCACTCGTCAGAAAGGTGGCGTGTTCTATCGGGCCGAGTCTTACGGGTTCTCCGCTGATTTCATGGATTATGTCAGAGGTCTTCCGGTCGAACCCGAACGCGGCACCGCCGCCGGACGCTCTTTGCTGGAGGGCAAACCGGTTCATATTGCCGATGTCCAAGCTGATCCCGAATACAATTTCGAGGCTCAGAGGCTCGATTCTTATCGCACGATCATTGGCGTTCCGATGTTGCGCGAAGGCGTCCCGATCGGCGTCTTGACCCTGACCCGATCTGAGGTCAGACCATTTACTGACAAGCAGATCGAACTGGTTTCGACCTTTGCCGACCAGGCTGCGATCGCGATCGAGAATGTGCGCTTGTTCGACGAAATCCAGGAC
Organism: Xanthobacteraceae bacterium; assembly: GCA_049285335.1. GTDB lineage: Bacteria > Pseudomonadota > Alphaproteobacteria > Rhizobiales > Xanthobacteraceae > BOG-931. The sequence goes on from JBAPZR010000168.1 coordinate 877, forward strand.
AAGAGCCGGCAGCTTGAGGTGGCGAGTCAGCACAAATCGCAATTCCTTGCGAATATGAGCCATGAGCTGCGCACGCCGCTCAACGCCATCTTGGGCTATACCGAACTGATGGCAGACGGAGCTTACGGCGAGCCATCCGAGAAGATGCTGGGCGTGCTCAAACGCCTGGAGGCCAACGGCAGGCATCTCCTCGGGCTCATCAATGACGTGCTCGATCTGTCCAAGATCGAAGCCGGGCAACTGGTGCTCGAACTGTCTGATTATTCTGTTCAGGACATTGCCCAGACCGTGCGTAGTACGCTTGAGCCACTCGCGGCCGACAAAAAGCTCGGATTCAAGCTGGAGCTGTCCTCGGCACTCCCGCCAGGGCACGGCGATGGGCGGCGCTTGACTCAAGTCCTGATCAATCTCGTGGGCAATGCCATCAAGTTCACAGATGCGGGTGAAGTCGCCATCAAGGCCGAAGCCAACAACGGCTCATTCCACGTCTTTGTCCGCGACACTGGTCCCGGCATTTCGGCCGCCGATCAGGCGAAGCTGTTCCAGGAGTTTCAGCAGGCCGACAATGCGATTACACGCAAGAAGGGCGGAACCGGCTTGGGACTCGCTATATCCAAGCGCATCATCGAGATGCACGGCGGCAAAATCTGGGTCGAGTCAGAGATCGGCCGGGGTTCGACGTTTGCTTTCACCTTACCGGTTCGCGTTGAACAGCAGGTGGAGGCCGCATGAGCAAACGCATTCTGGTGGTCGAGGATCACATTGCTGCGGTGCATGAGTCTGCCTTTGGCACAAAGCGGACATGGCCATCGCCTAGCTGCCAGCAGGCCCTATGGCCGCGCAGCGCATAGCTTTCCTGAGACATACTTTAGGCATACGATGATTTACTTGCCGCTCAACCCGTAGAAAGGTGGTCACCATGCGTTGGACGTCGCGCATCGCCATCTCATTAGTGCTGCTTACTGTCGCCGGAGTGGCCCGAGCCGGCACAGAAGATGAGGTAAAGGCGCTGTTCGCAAAATTTGTTGCGGCACAGAACGCCCACGACCTCAAGGCGGTTGGCGAGTTGTTGCAAGACTCGCCTCAATTCCTGTGGATCACTCGCGGCGTACCCATCTGGGGTCGCGACGCAGCACTCAAGCGCTTCGAGGCGCTGTATCAGGGCACTTGGTCTCTCGACCCCAAGACAGAGGAACTCAAGGTAATTGAGTTGCAGCCCGGCGTCGTGCAGCTGTACGTACCGATAACGTTCATGATCTCCCCGGCAGGCCAGACTGCGCAGCCAACGCGCTTCCTAATGAACCAAGTGGTAGTGAAGACTGCCGACGGCTGGAAGGTATCGAGCATCCTTCCGATCCCGGCCCCGCAACCATAGGCAATATTATTTTCCGGATCGGTTCAGAGAGACCGCCGCGAGCCGGTTTTCTGGTTGCGGTGTCCGGGTTGCGAATGTCCGCTATTGGCACAAAGCAGACATTTCGTTCGCCGCCACGAATGTCCGCTTTTGGGGGTAAAGCGGACATGGCGCGGACGTGATGTGATGTCCGCTTATGACCCAAAGCGGACATTGGCGCATTCTTCCTGTGATGTAGGGCACATCTCACGGCCAACACTGACGCTATGGTTGGGTACTCACGGGAAGCATCTCAATGAGGGGCCCATGACAGTCTACATCGGAAGGCGGGAATTGCTTGGCGCGTTTGGTGCAGCAGTCACGTGGCCGCTCGCCGCGCGCGGGCAGCAGCCTCGACGCGTTGGCGTTCTGATGAGCCGTGGAGAGGATGATCCACTAGCAAGAACGGAATTGGAGGCGTTTCGGGAAGCGCTCCGCTCCTTAGGTTGGATTGATGGAC
>JBAPZR010000169.1:0-42496 GCA_049285335.1 Xanthobacteraceae bacterium
CGTCCAGCGAGATTTAGTTCCAGGCCTGCGACACGCAGCATCATCGTGTGTGAGGTCGCGGCTGGAAACGTCTTCATCACAGCGGAGAACTGCAATGATTTGTCGTACCACGCTCGCGCCTAACTGCCACATTTGTTTTGATTAAAATCAATGTCCGTACATGGTCCCGGTGAAATGTTTTGCACAGCGAAAAGCTGTGTTGGGCCGATAGGAGGGTTTTTATGAAACTATTGCGCTCCACAGCTTTAGCGACGACCCTTATGACTGCTGCCGTTCCATCGCTTACAAGCCCGGCTCACGCTTGGGGTTTGGATTGGGGCGGATGGGGCTGGGGCGGAGTAGCGGTCGGGCTGGCACCCGATGGCACCGGTTTCGGCTATGCCCCGAACATTTACTCTCCGCCCTACGACTACGCTTACCCGACTTATGCCTATAGTTATGGGACGGGCTACAGCTCCCCAGTGTACGGCGGTTACAGATACGTCGGATATCACCCCGCTGTCCGCCACGCCTATGCGAGCGCCGTGAGGGTCCGGCGTCAACGGCGCTATTGAGCCGACTAGAGCATTGTCGCTTACGCCTCACCGCTGACTGTCAAATTATCTGCGTCTCAATCCCTTGTACTCCAGTCTTCCTCTGCCTCTCGTTTCACGGCTGGCGCGACCGTGCACGCCTTTCGCGCCTCTCTAAATGCACAGTAGCGCAGGGCATGTCTGTCAGCGCAGTAGCGTGATAATCTTCGGGTTATGTGGTGGGGTCTTCTGCGCATCATTCTATTGATCGTTAACTCAGCGATCTTTGCGGGGCTAGCTTACTTATTCGCTACCGCCCCGATTTTTCCGTTAGACGCTCAAGGCTGGTTCGCAATGGGAGTGATGATCTTCTCGGCTCTCAATTTCTTCTACATCTTGCACGTTAATCCATTTTCCAAATAGCGAGTTTTTAACTGCCGCATGCTAGACGCAAGAGGTGAGAGCATGAAGCGGCAAATGCGTTAGCTCAAAACACAGTCGCTTGCCCAGTGAATTTCGCCTCCGCAACGGTTCCGGCAGCTTCGCGAAGTTCGCCGCGATCCTGCGCGGCCGAACGTCGCTTTGCCGCGCCTCCCTTACTCCAAGAAAGACCACATTATGACAAACGCCGTACAAGCAAATAAAGCAAATATAGCTATCGTTCCTAATGTCCGTTTTGTTTCCTCCCTCATTATGATTCAAACCTTTCCCATGGGGTTAATAGCCCCAGCTGCACGCCAGGCTTAGCCATTCTCCTGAGCAGCGCGCAACGGTCATCCGCCAAACGGTCCACTAGCCGCGTTGTAGCAGTCGGCGTGGCCTTTCTTTTTCACGCGAGTACCATTTCTAAAACTCTTTCTGATCTTGACAAGTAAAGACTTCACCGCAATGCAACAAAAGAACGGTTTCGGAATGTGTGGATAAGATGCGCATAGTCGGATGGTTTGCAATCCGTCGTGTTAGTATTTAATGCGGGCACAATTCCCTAAAACGAATACCACCAAACATTTCAAGCGGAATGCGCGCTCCTGAAACAGCTAAATCTATAGGGGAGACGCTATGTCGGATTTACTTGCGCTAGCAGTAAGTGTCGGCGTACTCGGCGGTATTTGGGCTTTCATCGCGCTCGGGCCTTTGGCCGGGTTCGCACTTGTTTGGGTGGGATTTATCGCAGCAGGCTGCTTCTTTGCTGCAGGTGGTGATACCAAAGCGCTTACTAAGACTATCGTTGGCATGATCTATGGCGCAGTCGTCGCCTGGATCGCGCTTTTGATCATCGCCCACGTCCCCGTTCTGGCATTAGGAACGATTTGGCCAGCAATCGTAGTCGGCGTGACGGTCTTCTTTCTCGTTATCGTCGCTTCAGCCGATTTACTCTCCTGCGTCCCGGCCAATGTGTACGGCTATGCTGCACTGGTCGGCTACACGCTTGCGGCCGGCAAATTAGATGCACTAAGCGCCGCCGACAGATCAAACCCACTGTTGCTTGTCGCGGTCTCCGCCATTTTGGGTGGTGTGCTTGGCTACCTTATGGGACAATTGGCCAGCGTGCTGAAAGGCAAAGCGACCAAGACGGCCAAGGCGGCTTAGCTGCCAATCTGCTTTGCTAGTGGACAAAAAGAACCCCAAGCCGATGTACGCGCGCTTGGGGTTGCTTGAAGTTTTCGCTTTCCGCGACGGTTCCGGCAGCCCGCAAAGTTCGCCGCGATCCTGCGCGGGCGAAGTCGGACTCCTACGTTCATTCGACGACGATTCGGCTACGGGCTTCAACGGCCGAAAGATAGAGGACGAACGGGCGCCGCGCCTGCGAAGGAAAAAGCGGCAGGACGGCGCACGGCTGGCGCTTTTTGGAAAGACCCCGAACCGCCTGATCGCTACATAGAATCGACCTCAGCTGGCTGCCGGCCCCCGTCATTGGCAATACCAATACTGTCGTCGCCATATCGGGCCATTCCTGACGTAGAAGCCGAACCTGTTGCGCAATAGATGTTGCTTTTTGGCACTGTTATATTCGACCTTGGAAGCGGACCGGCATTGCTCCGAGGGAGGCTGCGCCGCATTCGCCGATGAACACAAAAACACGAATGCCGCAGCAATTGCGACAAACGACCGCGCTTCCGATGGGCCATTCAACTTCTTGATGGGTCGTTCACGTCTCATCGGCCTTTCTTAACAAGCTATCCGCCCACGACCAGGCACACGGCCTGGTACGTGAAGGACCAGGGCAGTGATAAGCGGCGAGGGGGACTCGTTCAATGTTGCGACAACGGATTGAATGGGTAACCGGCGTAGACAAGGCTGCAATCGATCTCGGCAATGGTCTCCGCGATCAACCTCTGCGGCTCCCCAGCATGGAGTTGCCGCTTCAGCTCGATGAGAGCGCGATTGGCACTGTTGACGCGCTTGGCCAGGACCGTAGCGATGTAAATGCACGCGAGCTGATCTTGTGCAAGAAGCGACTCGGTCGCAACGTAAAACTCAGACGTTTGCAGAGTTCGCACGTCGGCAGTGTGGGGTTGATCCAAGAGTATCGAGAGTTCGCCGAACACGGCGCCGGGCTCCGATACCTTGGCGATCTCGACGCCTTCTTTGATGACTGCGACCGCGCCCTTTTTGAGAATCATCAGCCGACCGGTCCTCGACCCCGATAGGAAAACGGTTTCACCGGCCTGAAGGCTTGCAATCGGAAGAGTAGAGAAGCTTTTCTGAAATGCAGCGCTGTTGGGGACCAGATGCATGGCACGCTCCTTGAATCGACCGCCGCTTTCCCGTTCGTGATTTTAATCGCTTTTGCCTACGGCGGCGAGTATGGAGCCGCGCCGATCGTGGAGGCGCGTCATGCCACGCTCCCTTAAAGGCATAGGGTCAGCTTGGTAACCCGCCCGGCACCTTCCTAACACGCTCGTGAAATTTTGGCCTGTGCCATTGGTCACACCGAAATTGGACGACCGGGGCTCTCACTGCGGCAGGATCGCGGCGCCTATCACTGGCTGTGCCGTATCTCGCCGCATTCGCTATCGTCATTTATCTGGCTCCAGGTGCTCTAAGGCATTTTGTCTCGGGGGACTAAAGGCCGACATTCGAAGGATAAAACTCGAGGAAATTTTGTCCTGCAAATCTCTATTTCTGCCGAAATGAAAAGCGGGTCATCAGGCGCCAAGAAAGAACCCCGCCGCAGAGGGAGCTGCGCGCGGGGTGGAAGGTTGCACGAAACGAACGTGCCACAAGTGCTGACGTCAGCGACAGATGAGTTCTTCCCAAATTTATCGGGAACATTTGGCAATCAGGCGTCCAGAAGTGGCTCGATCTCGCGCGCGGCGCGCACGGCAAGAACCGGGTTCAATCGCTAAAGCGCAAGCCCCATCGCTCGAAGCAACTCAAAGGCCAACATGACGGCCCAAGCCATCGAGACAACGGTTGCTATTGATAAGATTTGCATGACAGGCACTCGCATCTTCGAAACTGGACGCAAGCACCTTAGGGATGGCCGGAAGGCTGATATGTGATCGGCATCACACGTGATCGAAGGTTTTGGCCGATTGGTTTACGCGACTGCGGATTGGTTTACACGATCGAGCATCGGACACTGACCACCTCCGTAATGGTCCTTAAGGACTACATCCGGATGGTCAGTGGCATGCCGGGTCAATAAACATTTCGATAAATTGTCCTAAAAGGGGGAACTCCAATGCGCAAAGTGTTAGTAGCGATATTGGCAGTGGTCTCGCTGGGGTTTTTAGCGACGAATTGGGCGGCCGCCGAAGATCTCGCGCCAGAACAGGCGCGCGCGTTCGTGGTGGGCAAGCTGTTCTCCTATAATTGCTTCGAAGGTACTGCCGGCATCGGCCGCATCCTTCCCGATGGCTCGGTCGTGGGCACCATCCGCATTCGCGGCGAGGGCGAACCGCGCTTTGCGACATTGCCACCCGGCACGATCCACGTAGATGGCACATCGGTGTGCGCCCACCTATCGGGCCTGCCGATCACGCCATGCTTTCGGGTGCAGAAGATCGACTACACAAGCTTCCGCGGCTCAGTCGCCGGATTGGATTTTGCCTATTGCGACTTCCATCAGCAGAATCCGCGGCCGCATCTCGTGAGTGGCGCGGCGGCGGCGCCGGCGCCGATCGCGAGCGAGTAGCCAGCTCTTAGTTCGGAGCCGCCAAGAGCTTCACAAAATCATCGATTTGGTGGGGCGGTGTGGTTTTCCATTCGGTCACACCGCGCAGACCGGTAGGGCTCCATTCCGGATGCTCAACAGCGAGCCTAATGGTGATCGCCGCCAGTAGCACGCTTACGCTCATGACCTGAAACGTCAGAAGTTTGCTTGCCCACATTGCTCGCTCACGCGTGACATTCAGTTCGTTATCGCATCGCGCCCTACTTTGACGCTCGGGGACACATCCACAACAAACGGCGTTTGCGTGATAGGGTTCGCTCGAACGCCGGCTTAAAAAGCACCTCCAAGTAGTATGCCTTTTTATGGCGCGTCGAAAGGGTGCTCGAATGCCTGCCTTGCCTCGGCGCGTTCTTTATACATGACGGTTATGGCATTTCTGATAACGGCCTTTTCGGAGCCCACAAACAGCAAAGCCGTCGGCGGATACGCAGCCAACGGCTTTGCCTTGTCCCCCATCCGTGCCGTTTTCTCGGACAGCATCGGGCGGGTGTCGTAACCAGCAGTGAAGCAGTGCGGCTATCTTCACCTTCGTCCACCTCTTGCCGCAGAGGGGGACGCCGGTCCGACCGGAAAGACAATAGCGCCTGCGCGGCGGCTCTCAAGTGGCTTTTCGCTCCAGACGACTTCCCGTAGGCTATAATTTCATTTGATTAGGTCAACGTGACCGGGGGCGGCGCGATGACCGTGACAGAGATTTGCCTTTTTGTTTGGGCGGACCTCGGCGTAGTTGCGGTTGCAATCCTCTTACGCTGCTCGGGGACGTGGGGATGAACGCCGAAGAGAAAATCGCGCTTGATCTGGTGCTCGTGCTCCTGATCTGCGTTCTCGTTTGGATGCGCTGGCACCGAGACTAAAATTTCCAGCGATGAAACAAAGGCCTCTGCCCTTTTTTTCAGCAATGGTAGATGTAAGTCGTTTCTTCTACGGTCAGTTGCATAGTTCGTTAAATGGCGGCTCGCCGGGGCAGGGAGGAAGCGATGACGCATTCCCACCCGTGCGGCCGGCGGCACCAAGGCCGCTGGCCGCTCCGCCACCTGTCGCGCTGGGGCCACCGCCTGTTCCGTAGCCACCGGTATTTGGACCGGTCGGAACATTGCAGAATGTTGCCGTCATTTCCTCGGCACAAAAGACGCCGGTCGTTGGCGCTTGTGTTGCGGCTTGCGTCGGCGCCAACTCACCGGTCTGACCAGGCAATAAGCCTTGTTGGTTCGGTGACGTTGCAACTTGCGCTGAAGCTGGCGACGTCGCCATAAGCATGACCGCAATCAGCGCGCGTTTCCTCATCTGAACTACTCGTTTTCGTTGCCGCCGATTCGGTGTTCCAATGCTACGGTGCCGCGCTTGTTCCGAATCGCCTCGTTCCGCTTCACGTCCGGGAGTAATCACCAAACAGATGATCCAGATCAAAGACTCCGGCCTGATCGCGGTGATTGATACTCGGCATGGAGTGGAAACCGATAGACACCGCGCCATTTGATCGGAACGTGGAACTCGCCGTGATCGACGGCAGCGGTGTGCACGCGCTCACATTTCCTTGTCGCCGCGTATTCGGCGGCTGGGTCAATGCCCAAAACAATAAGCGGCTCTACTATCTCCTGCCGACCCATTGGCGGGATCAGCCGGCCAGTCCGAAGTCTGAGACAGCTCCAGCTGATGGCGAAACGTCGGTTGAAACGGGCGCGCAGGCACTGACGCAACGATTGGCGGCCATTCACCGCTTCTCGTCTCGACTCAGCAATATATAACTGGCGCGTCGCTCACTCGGCCGCGGACATCGCGACCCTTACCGCGATCCATAATCCGGTCAGCGCTACGGCGGCGGAGCCGAGTGGCTGTGGGTTTTCGCACAGCGATGGGGCCGCGGAGCACCAATCGGCGCCCCAATTGGCAAGGCCCAGGCCCACCGCGAGCCACGCGCCGCCGCACAGCACCGCGAGAAACAGGATCAAGTTGGTCATCTATCACCCCCCTTCCACAACGGCGATCTGGGGTTGACCGTAAGGCCTCGCTGCCGCGATGCGGCCTTCGTCCATCATTCGCGGAACGCTTGCGCCCGGCGAGACTGCTCGGCCATCTGCCTCATTTGAAGCACAACCTTGCTACCATCCGTTGAGCAAATCTCTCTGTAATTGAAATATTCCGTTCACTATGCGTTCAGCTTGTCCATTTTTGCCACAATCTGACCACGCTCCAATTCGATAAGATTTATTGCGGGGATGGGGGATGATGCGACGTCGAGCAAGCTCGGCAGGCGGACGGTCTATGTCGGTGGCGGCCTGCGCCGCGCTCTGCATTTTCCTCTCCAATTGCGCCGACAACAGCCATGTCGATCCGCGTTACGGCGTCGAACCAAGCGCGCGTGTGGTCGATCCGGGCCGGCCGATCCCCAAGCGCGGCGGCGTCTATCGTGTCGGCTCCCCCTATGTCGTGGCCGGGCGAGTCTACGTCCCTGAGGCCAATCCGCATTATCGTGCCGATGGAATAGCTTCCTGGTACGGCGCGGATTTCCATGGCCGCTCCACCGCCAACGGCGAGGTCTTCGACTCCGATGGGATTACGGCCGCCCACCCGACACTTCCGCTGCCGAGCTATGCCCGGGTGACGAATTTGAGCAATGGGCGATCGCTGATCGTCCGGATCAACGACCGCGGACCTTACGCCCACAATCGCCTCATCGACGTTTCCAAGCGGGCCGCGTTCCTGCTCGGCTTCGCAATGGGCGGAACGGCCTGGGTCCGGGTCGAATATGTCGGGCCTGCTCCCATGGAAGGCTCGGACGATCGGCTCCTCGAAGCGACCTTGCGTCAGGACGAACCTGCTCCCGCGCCGGGCAGCGTAAAGCTCGTTGCCACCCGGATCGTGCCGGCTTCGATGATTTCGCCACCCCCGCGCACCCGCCTCGCCAGCGCATCTGCGACCGTTCCATTGCCCCGGGACAGCGCCTTGGCTTATGCCCAGCCGACCTCCGGCGAATCCTCGTCCGGCGCTGACGATACGGTGGAATTCCTTACCGGACGCGGCCTTTATTGAGGTAACACATCATCGGTCTATTCGCGGCCGCGGTTATCCTTGCCGCGACCTCGCGCGCTCTTTTTTGGACTGGCCTTTTTGGGGAGAATGACAGCTGGCGAACTCCGGCGACGAGGAGGCGAAGGTGCCGGGAAGGATACAGGCGACATGGAGCGGACGGCTTTGCGGCATCGGCGTTTGCGCGCTGATTGCCGCTAGCGCGATTGCCGTCGCGCTTGGCGACTTCACACAGGCCCATTCGGCGCCCGCCGCGCCCGCCGCCGCCGCGAAGAAAGACGAGGGAGTTCAGACAAGCGTTCCCGCCGCCGTGCTCCTCGACGCCGATAGCGACAGCATTTTGTACGAAAAGAACGGCGACCAGCTGGTGGCTCCGGCAAGCCTCGCCAAGCTGATGACGCTGGAATTTCTGTTCCACGAAATCAAGGAAGGCCGCGTCAAGCTCGACGACGAATACATCATCAGCGAGAACGCTTGGCGCAAGGGAGGCGCGCCGTCGCATGGCTCGACCATGTTTGCGGCCATTCACAGCAGAGTCAAAGTGTCCGACTTGATCCAAGGCATCATCGTCGATTCGGCAAACGATGCCTGCATCGCCGTTGCCGAGGCGCTGGCCGGCAATGAAGGAGCGTTCGGCGAAATGCTCACCAAGCGCGCGCGCCAGATCGGGCTGGAAGATTCGACCTTTACCAACGCGACCGGCTATTCGGATCCCAATTTGCGCGTGACCGCCCGCGAGATGGCGGAACTCGCGCGTCATATCATCCAGGACTATCCAGACTTCTATGCGTATTTCAATCAACGCGATTTCGCCTGGGACAACATTCGCCAGCAGAACCGAAATCCTCTTCTGGGCATGGGCATCGGCGCGGACGGGCTCAAGACGGGAGAAACCGCCGAGGCTGGTTATAACTTGGTCGGCTCGGCAATCCAGGACAACTTTCGTTTGATCGTCGTCGTAACCGGCGCAAAGACGGACAAGGAGCGCGCCGACGAAGCGAAAAAGCTCTTGGATTCCGGCTTCCATGACTATCAGGCTCGGGTCCTTTTTGCCGAAGGCCAAACCGTCGGTGAAGCTAAAGTCTTCGGCGGCGATAAGAGCTACGTGCCGCTGACGGCGTCTGGCATCATTCGGCTGATGGTGCCGCGGAATAACAGCGAGAGATTATTGGCTCGCATCATCTACACCGGCCCAGTTCCTGCGCCGATCGCCAAAGGTCAGACCATTGGCAAGCTTAAAGTCTGGCGCGGAGAAAATCTGGCCCTCGATGTGCCGCTGCAGGCGGCGGAAGATGTCGGCAAGGGAACTATGTCCCAGCGCGCCGTGGACGGCGCCACCGAACTGATGTTCGGTCTGCTACGTGCCGGCGTCAGCAAATTGTGACCTGAAAGGCCGTCGCGGCCGATGAGTGTACTTCGCCTCAGTGGTGACTATATTGTTTTGCAGGTGAGCGGCGCTTCTTCATCTCTCGCGCACGAATTCCAACGTAAGTATTTGGTTTTATTGCTGTAGTCATGCATCGCTGGATTTGATTTTTGAACCGACCTGGTAAATCTATGCGAGGCAAATTCATCACATTCGAGGGTGGCGAAGGCACCGGTAAATCGACCCAAGCGGCGATGCTGGCATTGCGTTTGGAATCGCTCGGGGTTCCCGTGCATCTGACCCGCGAGCCCGGCGGGTCGCCCGGCGCGGAAATCATTCGCCACGTTCTGCTCTCCGGGGCGGCTAAGCCGCTTGGCGCGGACGTCGAGGCAATGCTGTTCGCCGCGGCACGCGACGATCACGTGCAATGCACGATCCTGCCGGCGCTGGAGAGCGGCAAATGGGTCATTTGCGACCGCTTTGCTGATTCAACGCGCGTGTATCAGGGCATTCTCGGCAATGTCGATCAAAGGATCATCAAGGTCCTCGAGCGTGTTGCGATCGGCGATCTCGCGCCCGACTTGACCGTGATTTTGGACGTGCCGGTTTCGCTCGGCGTCGAGCGCGCCAAAGAGCGCCGCGGCACCGCCGAGCCCGACCGCTTTGAAGCCGAGAATGTTGAATTTCACCAACAATTGCGGGACGGCTTTCTTAGTATTGCCGCCAAGGAGCCTGAGCGCTGTGTGGTAATCGAAGCGAGCCCGGCAAAGGAGGCGGTGGCGAACACGATTTGGACTATGGTTCAGTCACGGCTTCACCCACAACAAGCTTCAGACGGACTGAAAACCTAGCCCCAGGGAATTGACTCCGATGGCTCGACAGGCGGGCGACGACGAAACCGACGAGGCGCATCCGCGCGCGACCACCGTGCTGTTCGGCCACGCGCAAGCCGAGGCCGCGCTGCTGGCCGCCTATCGCTCGGCGCGCATGCCGCACGGCTTTCTGCTTGCCGGACCAAAAGGAATCGGCAAGGCGACGCTCGCCTACCGCATGGCGCGCTTTGTCTTCGCTCATCCCGATCCTGCAGAGCGCCGGGTGCAGAGTGCGACGTCGCTTGAAATCGATGCGCAAGGTCCAGTCACGCGACGCATCGCCGCCCAGGCTCAGCCCGATCTCCTCGTCATCGAACGGACCGTCAATGAGCGGGGAGTTCTGCACAAGCAGATCGCGGTTGAGGACATCCGGCGGACGGTGCCGTTTTTCGGTTCGACTGCGGGCGAGGGGGGATGGCGGGTCGCCATCGTCGACGCGGTCGACGATCTCAACCGGTCCGGCGCCAATGCGCTTTTGAAAGTGCTGGAGGAGCCGCCCGAACGCGGGCTCATTCTCCTTGTCAGCCATTCCGCGGCGCGGGTGCCGGCAACGCTGCGGTCGCGCTGCCGTATTCTGACGCTTCGCTCCCTTGATGAAAGTGACGTCGCCGCCGCTGCGGCAGTCGCTACTGGCGCCGCCGCCGACGATCCCGATATCGCGGTGGCCGCCGCGGCGGCCGATGGCTCCGTCGCGCGCTCGCTCGCTTTTCTCGACGAGGGTGCCTTGGCGCTGCGCGAGCAGGCGCTCAATCTACTCAATCGCCTTCCCGCGCTCGATCCCAAGGCCCTGCACGCGCTTGGCGACGCGCTGACGGGCACCGATCCGCAGCCGCTCGCCGGCTTCCTCGATACCGTCAATGGCTGGCTGTCGGCGCGGCTGAACGGTGGACGTGCCGAACTGCGGCGGCTGGTGCGGCTCGCGGAGGCGTCGGAGCGGATCAACGCTTCGGCGCGCAATGTCGAGATTTACAATTTGGAGCGCAAGCCGCTCGTTTTCAGCGTGTTCGGCTTGCTTGCCGAGGCCACGCGCGGTTGATACCAAGCCCCTCATGAGTGAACGTCCGGCCGGCAAGCCCTATTACATCACGACTGCGATCGCCTATCCGAACGGCGCGCCGCATATCGGGCACGCCTATGAGGCGATCGCCACCGATGCCATCGCCCGCTTCAAGCGGCTCGATGGCCGGGACGTATATTTTCTCACCGGCACCGACGAACACGGCATCAAAATGCTGCAGACGGCGGCCAAGGAAAAACTCACGCCGCGCGAACTCGTGGAGCGCAACGTGCCGCGCTTCCAAGCGATGGTGAAAGAGTTCAACTGCTCGAACGACGACTTCATCCGCACCACCGAGGCGCGCCACCATCGCGCCTCGGAAGCGATCTGGGAACAGATGCAGGCGGTGGGCGACATCTATCTCGACAAATATTCCGGCTGGTATTCGGTGCGCGACGAAGCCTATTACGACGAGAGCGAAACGCGCCTCGGCGAGAACGGCCAGCGTCTCGGTCCGCACGGCACGCCGGTGGAATGGGTCGAGGAGGAAAGCTACTTCTTCAAATTGTCGAAATACGCGGACAAGCTTCTTGACCTCTACAAGCGCGTTCCGGATTTCGTGTTGCCGAAGGAGCGCATGAACGAGGTCGCGAGCTTCGTGCGCGGCGGCTTGAAGGACCTTTCGCTCTCGCGCACCGCCTTCGATTGGGGAATAAAGGTCCCGGGCAACGCCAAGCACATTATGTATGTGTGGGTCGACGCGTTGACCAACTACATTACGGCGGTTGGCTTTCCCGACACGCAGAGCGATAAATTCAAGAAATACTGGCCGGCGGATCTGCACGTGATCGGCAAGGACATCGTGCGCTTTCACGCCGTTTACTGGCCGGCCTTTCTGATGTCGGCTGGGATCGACGTGCCGCGGCGGATCTTCTCGCACGGCTTTCTGTTCAACCGCGGCGAGAAAATGTCGAAATCGGTGGGAAATGTCATCGATCCATTTGCGCTCGCCGATGCCTACGGCGTCGATCAACTGCGCTATTTTCTGTTGCGCGAAGTGCCGTTCGGCCAAGACGGCAACTATAGCCACGAAGCGATCGTGGCGCGCATCAATGCGGACCTGGCGAACGATCTCGGCAACCTCGCGCAACGCTCGCTGTCGATGGTGGCGCGCGGTCTCGGTGGCGTTCTGCCGAAGCCGGGTGAATTGCGCGCCGCTGACCAAGCGATACTCGGCGCCGCCGACGCCATGGTCGGCAAGGCGCGCGAGGCGATGGCGACACAGCAATTGCACCAGGTGCTCAATGCGGTTTGGGCCGTGGTCGCGGAGGCGAACCGCTATTTTGCCGGTGAAGCGCCATGGGCGCTCGCCAAGACCGATCCGGCGCGGCAGGGCACGGTGCTCTATGTGACCGCCGAAGTCTTGCGCCAGGTCGCAATTCTCGTTCTTCCCTTCATGCCGGCTTCGGCGGCCAAATTGCTCGATCTTCTGGCGGTACCGGAAGCCGAGCGCACGTTCGCCTATCTCGGCGGCGAACGTCGTCTCGCAGCGGGAGCGTCGCTTCCGGCGCCGGCACCGGTTTTCCCACGCTATGTCGAGGCGGCCGGGCAGGCGGCGCAATAGAATGCCATCATGCTGATCGATAGCCACTGCCATCTCGACTTTCCCGATTTTGGCTCCGAACTCGACGTGGTCGTGGCGCGCGCTCGCGCGGCCGGTATCGAGCGCATGGTCACGATCTCGACGCGAGTTCGGCAGCAGCCTGATCTGCTTGCGATCGCGGATCGCTTCCCGGATGTGTTTTGCTCAGTCGGCACGCATCCGCACTACGCGCATGAAGAGCTCGACGTGACGGCGGCCGATCTGGTCGCCCGAAGCCGCATGCCAAAAATCGTGGCGCTCGGCGAAGCCGGACTGGATTATCACTACGACAATTCACCGCGCGAGGCGCAGGAGAGCGGGTTTCGCACGCATATCGCCGGGGCGCGGGAGACCGGATTGCCACTTGTCATCCATTCACGCGACGCCGACGACGACACCGCGCGCATTCTCGAAGAGGAAATGGGGAAGGGCGCGTTCAGCGCCGTGCTGCACTGCTTTACCGGCGGGCGCGATCTGGCGCAGCGCGCGGTCGCGCTCGGCCATTTTGTTTCATTCACGGGCATCCTGACATTCAAAAACTCGGACGCGCTACGCGCGATTGCGGCGGAACTGCCGCCTGATCGAATCCTGGTCGAAACCGATGCGCCCTATCTGGCGCCTGGGAAATTGCGCGGCAAGCGAAACGAGCCCGCGTACGTCGTCGAGACGGCCAAAGTGCTCGCCGAAACCCGTGGCGTTTCGTTCGATGATATCTCCCGGCAAACCACCGCCAATTTCTACCGGCTATTTCACAAAGTGCCGCGTCCCGCTGCGGAGGACCGCGCCAACACAATCGACCGTTTCCTGACGCCGAGATGACCCTCAATTTCACTATTCTCGGCTGCGGCTCTTCCGCCGGTGTTCCGCGCCCGGCTTTGGGCTGGGGGGATTGCGACCCGAACAATCCTAAAAATCGCCGGCGCCGCACGTCGCTCTTGGTGGAGCGTCGCTCGGCCGAGGGCGTGACGCGGGTGCTCGTCGACACTTCGCCGGATTTGCGCGAACAGCTCATCGACGCGGATGTCGACTGGCTGGACGGCATCGTTTACACACACGAGCACGCCGATCATACGCACGGCATCGACGATCTGCGCTCGTTATTCATCAAGCGCCGACAGCGGGTCGATCTCTATCTCGACGAACAAACCGGTGCGATGATGCGCACGCGGTTCGGCTATTGCTTCAAGGCGCCGCCGGGCAGCGACTATCCGCCGATCGCGAACGAACACCGATTGACCGCCGGAACCGCGGTGACCATAGCCGGGAAGGGCGGCCCAATCACCGCACTGCCCTTTTTGCAGGATCACGGCGACATGTCCTCGCTCGGCTTTCGCTTCGGCCAGCTCGCCTATTCGGCCGACGTGAGCGGAGTTCCGGAAACGAGCCTGCCGGGCCTCAACGGACTTGCCGTGTGGATTGTGGATGCGCTGCGCTATCGGCCGCACCCGAGCCATTTTTCGGTGGACGACGCGCTACGCTGGATCGAGCGCGTCAAGCCGCTTCGCGCTGTGCTGACCAATCTCCACGCCGATCTCGATTACGAGACGCTGCGCGCCAAGCTGCCGGCGCATGTCGTGCCGGCGTTCGACGGGATGGCGTTTGCCGTTACGGAAACTCCCTAAATCCAGGTCTAAACAACAATATTCCATAATATGTCTTATGCGAATTGAGGCACCAAAGCGCAAACCCGCTCCCTTGAAATCGCGCGGGCACCCCACTCAAGAAGCCATGGTCACGAAAGGCCCGGTCACCAAAGGCCTGGGATCAGCCGCCAGCGAACGCGCGCAGCGTATTCGCTATAGCCTGGCAATTGCGCGAGAAGCACACGGTCCTCGGTAATGGCGCGGTAGAGCAAGAACGGCAGGCTCGTGACAATCAAGAGCGCGGCTGCCAGCCACGAGCCGAGCGCGATGCCGCTCGCGACGATGACCAGGATGCCGGCAAGGTAACCAGGATGGCGGATCACGGCATATGGCCCGGTCGTCACCACGACCTGTCCACGGTCGGACTGGATGCGCACGACCGAAGAGAAAAACCGGTTGACCCGCATTGCCCACAAGACCAGGACGTACGTCGCTGCAAGGACCGCAAGCGCGAGGCCCTGAAGCCACGTCGGGACATTGTCGCTCAAGTGCAGCCGTCCGCGATCAAGACCGGCGATGATGAAATGCACAAGCAGCACGACCGTGAACAGCTTTAGCCCGAGCGGCGGCGGTTGGCCGCCGGGATGCATGCGTTCTTGCAGCAGGTCCGGGTCGAGCATTGTCAGCGAAGCAACAAAGACTGCGGCCATAATGGCCAGATAGATCCAAAAGGCTGGAATGGCGAAAGTGCCCGCCGAGGCGAACAGCGCCACGGCGGCGACGATCAGGAACACAGCCGACTGAATATATGCGGATAGCGGCATGGAGAATTGTCGCAGCGATTTTTAGGGTCTGATAGGGTCCGCGCCTCCGGAGCAGTCTATCAGGAAATATTGGCGATGACCCCTTCGCGCGACATCGATCGACTTCTCGAAATCATGGCAGCGCTGCGGACGCCGCGTACCGGCTGCCCCTGGGATTTGGCGCAGGATTTCTCGACGATCGCTCCCTATACACTCGAAGAGGCTTATGAAGTTGCCGACGCCATCGCCCGCGGCCATCTCGCCAATCTCAAAGAGGAACTCGGCGATCTTCTCCTCCAAGTCGTCTTCCATGCCCGCATGGCCGAGGAACAGAAAGCGTTCGACTTTGGCGACGTCGTGCAAGCGATCACCGAGAAACTCATTCGACGTCATCCGCATGTTTTCGCGGACGAGGATTTGGCTACGCCACGGGACGTGGAGGGGCTGTGGGAGCGCATCAAGGCGCAGGAGAAGTCGGAGAATGAGACGGCAGGTCCGCAAGGCGCGCTAGCCGGAGTGCCGGTAGCGCTCCCTGCCCTGACGCGCGCGTTGAAATTACAAGCCAAAGCGAGCAAGGTCGGTTTCGATTGGAACGATCCGCGCGCGGTGCTGCGCAAGATCCGCGAGGAGACTGACGAGATCGAAACCGAGCTTGATCGCGCCGAATTGGATCCGGCGGCGACGGCGGCGGAGATCGGCGACCTGTTATTTGCCGCGGTCAATCTCGCGCGCCATCTCAAAGCCGATCCCGAAACCGTGCTGCGCCAGACGAATCGGAAATTCGAGCGGCGTTTCGCGGCGATCGAGAGCGATTTGGCGATGCGCGGCAGGTTGCCCCAAGACGCGACGCTTGAGGAAATGGAAGCGCTGTGGCAGGCGGCGAAGAAAATCGAATAACCTTCTCGAATCGAGGTTCGGTCGTTTCAAACTGAATCATGCCTTAGCGGTAAATCCGCCGTTCTCAAGGGTCTTGGACGCGCGAAGTTGCGGAAAACCTCGCTTTGACGGATTGCGCCTTCTCGGGATCGGTGCGCACCGTCATGGCAATACGGCCGTCGCGATCGACCGTCTTATCGATGACTTCGGTGTGGCGATGGAGCCAGCTCACACCAGCGCCATCCGCCGGATCGATATGAAGTTCGATCAGCACCCGGTTGGCGGCGAGCTTGGCCTCGATCGCTGCGGCGAGCGCCTCCGTGCCCTCGCCTGTGAGCGCGGAAACCGCAACGGGCCGCTCGGCCTGCGGCCGTCGTGCAGCGATGTTTGCAAGAGGCTTGCGTTCGGCCTCGTCGAGCTGGTCGATCTTGTTCCAAACCTCGATTAACGCCTGCTTGCGGCCGGATTCGTTGCGCACATCGATGCCGAGCTCTTGCAAGATTTTTTCGACGTCATGCAGTTGCGCTTCCGCGTCGTCATGTGAGACGTCGCGCACATGCAGTATGACGTCGGCCTCGATCACTTCCTCAAGCGTCGCACGGAACGCGGCAATCAGCATGGTCGGCAGATCGGAGATGAAGCCGACGGTGTCGGAGAGGATGAAGCGCGCGCCGTGCGGCAGCGCAACGCCGCGCAAGGTCGGATCGAGCGTCGCGAACAGCATATCCGCGGACAAGACGCTCGCCTGCGTCAGACGATTGAACAGCGTCGATTTTCCTGCATTGGTATAGCCGACCAGCGCCACAATCGGATAAGGCACGCGCCTGCGGCTCTCGCGATGCAGCGCCCGCGTGCGTTTGACCTTGACAAGCTCGTTGTCGATCTTGGCGAGACGCTCTTCGATCATGCGGCGGTCCGCTTCGAGCTGCGTTTCGCCGGGGCCGCCGAGAAAGCCGAAGCCGCCGCGCTGACGTTCCAAATGCGTCCACGAGCGCACCAGCCGGCTTTTCTGATAGGTCAGATGCGCATGTGCGACTTGCAGCGCGCCCTCGCGCGTGCGCGCGCGCCGGCCGAAAATCTCCAGAATAAGTCCGGTGCGGTCCAGAACCTTCGCGTTCCAGGCTTTCTCGAGATTGCGTTGCTGCACCGGCGTGAGCGCGCAATCCATGACCACGATGCCGGCTTCGAAGCTTTGTGCGAGTCCGGCAATCTCGTCGACCTTGCCTTTGCCAAGATAGGTCGCCGGCCGCAGCGCATTGAGCATGACGATTCCGGATTGTTCGACCTCGAGGTCGATGGCGCGCGCCAGGCCAACCGCCTCGTCGAGCTTGGCCGCCGCCGAACGCTCACCGGCTGCGGTATGCGCGGGGGGAAGGCGCAGGATCGGCTCGATCACGAGCGCGCGGCCAGTGGCCGACGCTGATCCCTTTTCGCCAGCCCCTGCCCCGCGCGATGCGTGGCGTTGCGGTAAAGCGTGCGTGTCGCGGCGGCGCGGCTCCAATCGAAATTATTCCCCGGTCGGCGCTTCCTCGGCGCCTTCGAAGAGCTGCACCGGATGCCCAGGCATGATGGTCGAAATGGCGTGCTTGTAGACGAGTTGCGAATGCCCGTCGCGACGCAAAAGCACGCAGAAATTATCGAACCAGGTCACTACACCCTGCAGTTTCACACCATTCACCAAAAAGATGGTGAGCGGAATTTTGTTTTTGCGAACGTGATTGAGAAAGGTGTCTTGAAGGTTTTGTGCGCGGTCGGTTGCCATGGCCGTTGTTCCGTTCTTTATGCCGCAGATCCCTGCCTGCGGTCATTTCCGGCTTCTGTCTGTTTTGGTGTTCTCGGCTCTGTTTCTGATCCCGCAGACCCGGGCCGAAAGGCCCAGATTTCACTATTAGAAAGCCCGGCGAGGAGCGATGCAAGTCTAACTTCGGGCAATTATGGTTAACTGGCCTCGGCATAGCGGTGAAACTGCCGACGCAGCGAAATTGCAACTGGCCCTGGCTTTCCGTCCCCGATAGTGTGGCCGTCGATACGTATCACCGGTAGTACAATCTGAGTTGCGGAGGTGATAAAGGCCTCTCGCGCACCGTAGGCTTCCTCGAGCGTGAAGGCTCGCTCCTCGACGGTAAGACCTTCGGCCTTAATGGCATCCATCCCGACCGACCGCGTAATGCCGCGCAAGATCGTTCGATCGGCGTGACGCGTCACCAGCACGCCGACCGGCGTGACGATCCAAGCATTGGCGGATGACGCCTCCGTCACCATGCCGTCGCTGTCGACGAACCACGCGTCACGCGCGCCCTGTTCGATTGCATTTTGCCGGGCCAGGACGTTGGGCAAGAGCCCGATTGTCTTGATATCGACGCGGCCCCAGCGATTGTCCGGCACGCTGATGACGGCAATGCCATTTTTGGCCAAGGCCTCGTTACGGGACATGTTCAGCGATCGCGCCGTGACGACGAGGCTCGGTGGCGTCTGCGGCGAGGGAAAGGCGTGGTCGCGGCGCGCCACGCCACGCGTGATTTGCATATAGACGATGCCGTACCCGATCCGATTGCGGCTCACTACTTCGCGCAGCACAACGCCAAGGGCGCGCATCGATATCGGCGGTGGAATGTTTATTTCCTTCAGCGAGCGCTGTAGCCGTTCGAGATGACGGCGCTCGTCGATGAGACGGCCGCCTCTGACCTCGCAAACCTCGTAGACGCCGTCGGCGAATTGATAGCCGCGATCCTCGATGTGGACCCTGGCATCGCGAAACGGCAGATACCGGCCGTTGACGTAAGCATAGCGGGACATAGGAACTTAAATATAAAGGTCCGAATGTATTTTTAAGGACGGTTCTCTCAATCAATCCCCAGTGCCTTGAGCTTGCGATGCAATGCAGAGCGCTCCATGCCGACGAATTCGGCCGTTCGCGAAATATTGCCGCCGAAGCGATTGATTTGCGCCAATAGATATTCGCGTTCGAACACTTCACGCGCTTCACGCAAAGCGAGACTCATTAGATGCTCGCCGCCATTGCCGTTCGGCATATTCGGAATCATCGAGCCGACATCCTGCGGCAGCATCGAGGCGGTGATGACCGCTTCCGGGTCGCCGCCGGCGAGAATCATCAGGCGCTCGACATTGTTGCGCAATTGTCGGACGTTGCCAGGCCAGTCGTGCGATTGCAGCACCGCCAGCGCATCGGCGCCGACTGTGCGCTTGGGTAGTCCGGTGGTTTGCGAAATCTGCGTCATGAAATACTCGACCAGTTCGGGAATGTCTTCACGCCGTTCCGAAAGCGCGGGGACGCGGATCGGAACAACGGACAGCCGGTGATAAAGATCTTCGCGGAATTTACCCGCGGTTATCTCCGCTTCGATATTGCGACTGGTCGATGAGACGATGCGGACGTCGACCGTGACTTTCGTGCTGCCACCGACGCGTTGGAATGTCTGATCGACTAGAACGCGCAAAATTTTGTTCTGAGTGTCGCGCGGCATGTCGGCGATTTCGTCAATGAACAGGCTGCCGCCGTGGGCCTCTTCGAGCGCGCCGACTTTACGGCTTGTTGTCCCGTTGCCGCCTTCGACGCCGAAGAGCTCGATCTCCATGTGCTCGGGCGTAATAGCGGCGGCATTAATGACAACGAATGGCGCGCTGACGCGTGCCGAATGGCCGTGAATCGTCCGCGCGGCAAGCTCTTTGCCGCTGCCGGATGGTCCGACGATCAGAACGCGGCTGTTCGTCGGCGAAACTTTTTCGATTGTTTGGCGCAATTGATTGGCGACGGGCGAGTGTCCGACAAGCGCATGCGCCATGGGAGCGAGTTGCTTAAGCTGTGCAACCTCGCGTTTGAGCCGCGAATTTTCCAATGCGCGTTCAGCCACCAGGATCAGGCGATCGGCCTTGAAGGGCTTTTCGATAAAATCGTAGGCACCGCGTTTAATGGCGGAAACCGCCGTTTCGATATTGCCGTGACCCGAAATCATGACGATCGGCAGCTCGGGGTGCTGCTGCTTGAGACTGTCGAGCAGCTGCAGACCGTCGAGCCGGCTGCCTTGGAGCCAAATGTCGAGAAAAACGAGATTGGGCCGCCGGGCAACGACGGCGGCGAGCGCGTCGTCGCTGTCGCGCGCCGTGCGCGTACCGTGCCCTTCGTCCTGCAGAATACCCGCGACAAGCTCGCGGATATCCGCCTCGTCGTCAACGATCAGGATGTCGGATGCCATGGTCTTGTCGCCCTATCCTGAATGAATCACTCGGCTGCAGCGGGCCGCTCCGTCCGCGGCTCAACTGCCGGCTCGGCCAGTTCTGCAACCAGTTCGGCACTAAACCGCAACTGCATCCAGGCGCCATCAGCGCCGGCTGTCTTCTCCGAGGCGTCGCGCAATTCGAGGCGTCCACCGTGCTCCTCGAGAATGCGACCGACGATGGCGAGGCCGAGGCCCGTGCCCTTCTCCCGCGTCGTGACATACGGTTCGAGCAAGCGCGCGCGGTTTTCCTTCGGCAGGCCAATGCCGTTGTCGATCACGTCAATGATGATGTCCCTGCCGTCGCGTTGTGCGTGTACGACGATGCGGCCGCGCTCCAATTCGCCGGGAGATACCGCGGCTATCGCTTCGGCGGCATTCTTAATGATGTTGGTGAGCGCCTGCGAGATCAGCCGGCGGTCGAAGCGCGCGGGCATCGATTCGGCCTCGAGCTCAACGTCGAAGTCGATATCGGGATGCGCGACGCGCAGCAGGAACACCACCTGACGCACGGTATCGGCGACGTCCTCGTCGGCGACGACCGCCTTGGGCATGCGGGCGAAGCGGGAGAACTCATCGACCATGCGTTTGATATCGTCGACCTGGCGCACGATCGTTTCGGTGCACTGCTCGAAGACCGCGGGATCCTCGACGATCGACTTGCCGTATTTGCGCCGCAACCGTTCGGCGGAGAGCTGAATCGGAGTGAGCGGATTCTTGATCTCGTGGGCGATGCGCCGCGCAATGTCTGCCCAGGCCGAGGTACGCTGAGCCAGCACGAGCTCGGTGATATCGTCAACGGTGATCACGTAACCGTGCTCGGATTTGGGCGCCTGTTCGCTGGTGACACGCACTGAGTAGTTTCGCTCCTGGCCGTCGCGGGTGACGGCGATTTGGCGCTGGATCAGGCGTTGATTGCCGCTGCGCGCCGCCTCGACAACCCCGCCGAGTTCGGGAGCGATCTCCGAGAGCGGCAAACCCAGCACTTCGCTTTCCTGGCGTTCCATCAACCGCTCCGCCGAGCGATTGAAGATGGAGATGCGACCGTCGGCATCGACGCCGATAACGCCAGCGCTGGCGCCGGCAAGCACAGCTTCCGTAAAGCGACGTCGACTGTCGATCAGATCGCGCGCGCGCACGATGTCCTCGTGCTGCGTGCGCAGCTCCTGGGTCATTTTGTTGAAGGTTTCGCCTAATCGGGCGAGATCGCCTTCCGATCGGCGCACCGGCACTTGAATCTGCAAGTTGCCGGTGGACACGACGTTGGCCGCGCCGATGAGCCGCCGGATCGGCGCCACCAGGCGATTGGCGAAATCCAGTCCAATCCATGCCGACGAGAGCAGAACGATCAGCGCGATAATCGCAAACATCAGCCCGAAGGCAATTTGGATACCGAGGCGACGCGCCTCGAGGTTGGCGTATTCCCCAACACTGTCCTGCGTCGCCCGTAATTGCGCCACGACGAGCGGATCAAGAATGCGGGCGACGTAAAGATATAGGCCGTCATAGCCGCGCAGCTTGACGACCGCGGCCAGATGATTGTCTTCGGGAATGAGCGCCACGCGCGGGTCGGTTTCGTTCACTTGGGCGAGAAGGTCGGCGTTTGGGAGCACGACCTTCTTGTCCATCGTGACGCCGGCGCGATCCACCGTCGAGCCGTCGGCTTTGATGAGCATGGCCGCGGATAAATTGCGTCCGGTTGCCTGCGCGCCGACGATCTTTTGGAATTGATCGCGGTCCTGATCGAAAATGGGCTTAGCGCGGCCGAGATCGAAAGCCATGGCCAGAATATCGCCACGGATCGCCTCGGCGTGCTCGTTCACATAGGCATTGGCGACAATGAGCGATTGCTCGATCATCGCGCGCGTGCGGGTCGAGAAAAAACGGTCAAGCCCGCGATCGAGCGTCGTGCTGGCGACCACGGAAACAAGCACGGTCGGCACCGCGGCGATGATGGCAAACAGTCCCACGATCTGGACGTGGAGTCGGGACCCTGCCCGGCCGCGACGGCGCGCCTGGACCACGACCCAGACTTCGCGGCCAATAATGCCCAGCAAGAGCAGCCCGGTGACGGCATTGCCGAGCAGAAGGTCGACCACGACCTCGTGGACCGGCGCGATCGGGGTCAGGCCGGCCAGCACCAGGAAGGTGGCAGTCGCCGACAGCAATGCGACGCCCACCGCGATTGCCCCGATCAGTCGCGAGGCAATCGGGACCGGCGTGATTCCCGCATCCAACGGAGCGACCTGGTCAACAGTTGTCATAGAAGGTTGTCGGCTTCCAACCCTTTGGACTCAAAAGACGAATGGGGAATGCAGTGAACCGCCTCAACTGCCCCAGTGATGCTTTTATACAACAATGTTGCCGGAAAGCGACAACATAAAGGCACGGGAATATCGAGTGAAATCGCCGCTCTCGACGGCGCGGGATGCAAGCTTCGTCATCCGCCGCTGCGATAGACCTGGATATCAAGATCGCGAATCTTCTTGCGCAGTGTATTGCGGTTGACCCCGAGCAGATCCGCCGCGCGAATCTGATTGCCGCGGGTAGCGGTCAGAGCGGCGGACAAGAGCGGGCCTTCGACCTCGCGCAGGATGCGGTGATAGAGGCCGGGCGGCGGCAATCCTTCATCGAAGCCTGAGAAATATCGCGCGAGATAGCGCTCGATGGCATTGGAGAGGTTCTCGTCCCCTTCCCGGCTTTCGCCAGGCGCCGCCAAGGTCGGCTGCGACAATTCCGCATCCACGACTGCGGCGGTTATGGTCTCCTGCGGATAGAGCGCGGCGAGCCGGCGCGCCAGATTTTCGAGCTCGCGTACATTGCCGGGCCAGCGATGGCGTTTGAGGCGATCGAGCGCCGCCTCATCGATCTGCTTGGGCGGCAAACCTTCGCGCTCCACCAACGCGAAGAAGTGACGGATCAGGTCTGGAATGTCTTCGGTGCGCTCGCGCAGCGGCGGCAAACGCAGCGGCACGACGTTCAACCGGAAGAACAAGTCTTCGCGGAACAAACCTTGTTGAATGAGCTGACGCAAATCCTTGTTGGTGGCGGCGATGATGCGAACGTCGGCTTTGATCGGCGTGCGGCCACCGACGGTCGTATATTCGCCTTGTTGCAGCACGCGCAGCAGCCGCGTTTGCGCCTCCATCGGCATGTCACCGATTTCATCGAGGAATAGCGTGCCACCCTCGGCCTGCTCGAAGCGGCCGGAACTGCGGGTATTGGCGCCGGTGAAGGCGCCCTTCTCGTGCCCGAACAGCTCGGATTCGATCAAGTCGCGCGGAATCGCCGCCATATTGATGGCAACGAACGGACCGTTACGGCGCTTGCCGTAGTCATGCAGTGCGCGCGCCACGAGCTCCTTGCCGGTGCCGGACTCGCCAGAGATCATCACGGTGAGATCGGTCTGCATCAGGCGCGCTAGAACTCGATAGATTTCCTGCATCGCGGGCGAGCGGCCAACGAGCGGGATCGAGTCGAAGTCCTCGGATTTAGCCGCCGGCCGCGGCTTTTCCTTCGGCTCGGAGAGCGCGCGGCCGACGATGGCGATGAGTTCCTTGAGATCGAACGGCTTCGGTAGATACTCGTAGGCGCCGCGTTCGGACGCGCGGATCGCGGTCATGAATGTGTTCTGCGCGCTCATCACGATGATCGGCAGATCGGGACGAGCCTTTTTGATGCGCGGCAACAGGTCGAAGGCGCTCTCATCGGGCAGAAGAACGTCGCTGATGATCAGGTCGCCCTCGCCTTGGCTGATCCAGCGCCAAAGGGTGGCGGCGTTGCCGGTCGAACGGACTTCGTAGCCGGCACGCGACAGCGCTTGATTAAGCACAGTCCGGATCGCCGCATCGTCGTCCGCGATGAGGATACTTCCTTCGGGCATTAATGGTTCCCTTGTGGCTGAAGGCGGTTATCCGGCAGAACGCCCTCGCCGATCGATGTGGCGGTGTATTTCGGCATGAGAATGCGGAAGGTCGTGCGTCGCGCCTGCGATTCACACTCGATGATGCCGCCGTGATCGCCGACGATCTTGGCAACGAGCGCGAGCCCGAGCCCCGATCCCGACGGCTTTGTCGTGACGAAGGGATCGAACAGATGCGGCATCAGTTCTTCGGGAACGCCCGGTCCGTTGTCCCTGACGCAGAATTCGAGCGGCAGCGAAATGCGCGCATTGGCGCCCGGCAACGACAAGCGCACGCCGGGCCGAAACGCGGTGGTCAGCGCAATCTCGCCTCCATTTGCAGTTTCGCCGATCGCTTCGGCGGCGTTCTTGATGAGATTCAAAAAGACCTGGACGAGCTGATCGCGGTTGGCAAGAACAGGCGGCAGTGACGGATCGTAGTCCTCGATAAATTTGATGTGCCGTGCGAATCCCGACTGCGCCAGGCGTTTGACGTGTTCGAGCACGACATGAATGTTGATCGGCTCGCGATCGACCGGACGTTCGTCGGAGAAAACCTCCATGCGATCGACAAGCTTCACGATGCGATCGGCCTCCTCGCATATCAGACGCGTGAGCGCGCGATCGCCATCGTCCACCGATTGTTCGAGGAGTTGCGCCGCGCCGCGAATGCCGGAGAGCGGGTTTTTGATCTCATGAGCAAGCATGGCGGCAAGCGCGATGACCGAACGCGCGGCGCCGCGATGCGTCAGCTGGCGATCCATTTTGTCGGCGATGGTTCGCTCCTGAAGCATGACGACGATGGAGTTGGCCTGCTCCGGCAGCGGCGCGACATGCAGGTCGACCAGCCGGTCGCCGGGATTGCGCGGCGTGCCGAGATCGACCTTGTATTCATTGACCGCCGCGCCGGTCCTGCGCACCTGATCGACCAGCACGAGCAAGGGGCTGCCGAACGGCACGACTTCACGAAGCGAATGCCGGCGCAGCAGCGGCAGGGAAACTTCGAAGAACGCCTCCGCGGCGGCATTGGCGTCGGCGATCTTGCCGTCCGCCGCCACCACGATCACCGGATGTGGTAGCGCATTGAGCACGGCGTCCGCAGGCGATACGGGGAGAGGCTCCACAGCGCTCATTTCAACCGCCTCGACACGTGCGTATTGACCGCGCGTTGAACCGGCCCGATTGACGAAAAGAGTTGGTATATCAAACGCTTGTGTCCGATCAGCCGTATGAATAACATCACTGCACACGAATTAGGCGGCAAGTGACATTTGCATAGAGTTTAGCCAGTTTCGGGTTCTGCGCAAGTGCTGCAGTGCAATATAACCACCGACTGCGGGCGTCCTGTGCATACCTACGCGCAAGGTCGGGGCACCGTGTTCGCGACGGACCGTTCGCAGCGGTCGTGACATGCGCTAAAGCCATCTCTCCAAAGGAGAACGGCAGTTCATGGCTGGTACAGTGGCCGCGGTTGTTGTCGCGGCGGGACGCGGCGAGCGCGCCGGCGGCGAAGTCCCCAAGCAATATCGATCCATTGCCGGCGAACCCATGGTTCGCCCCACTCTTCGGGCATTTCTGGCCCACCGCCGCGTCAACTTTGTGCAGCCGGTCATCAATCCAGCTGACGCGAAGCTCTACCGCGCCGCCACAGCCGGCTTGGAGCACTTGTTGCCGCCGGTCGCCGGCGGCGCGACGCGGCAGGCATCCGTCCGCGCCGGATTGGAAGCGCTTGCGCCGCATGCGCCCGATCTCGTTCTCATTCACGATGCGGCGCGGCCTTTCCTCACCGAGGCCTTAATCGACCGCGCGATCGCCGCCGGCTTCGCAGGGGGCGCGGCGGTGCCCGGCATTGCGGTCGCCGACACCGTCAAACTGATCGACGAAGCGGCGCATGTTGCCGAAACGCTCGACCGCGACAGGTTGCGCAGCGTGCAGACGCCACAAGCCTTCTCGTTCAAATTGATCCTTGACGCGCATCGCCGCGCCACCGCCGCGCAGCGGGAAAACTTCACCGACGATGCGGCGCTTGCCGAATGGGCGGGCCAGCCCGTAAGCGTGTTCGAGGGAGAGCAGGGCAACGTTAAAGTGACCACCAACGAGGATTTTGCCCGCGCCGAGATCACGCGGCTTGGCGCTTTATCGGATGTGCGCACGGGCAATGGGTTCGACGTCCACGCATTTACGGATGGCGATCACGTCATGCTTGGCGGAGTCCGCATTCCGCATTCGCGCGGCGTGACTGGGCATTCGGATGCCGACGTCGCGCTGCATGCGCTCGTTGACGCCATTCTCGGCGCGCTCGCCGAGGGCGATATAGGCCAGCATTTTCCGCCGAGCGATCCGCAATGGAAAGGCGCCGCCTCGGAGCGTTTTCTCAGTTTCGCCTGCGAACGCGTGCGGGCGCGCCACGGCATGATTGCGCATCTCGACGTGACCATCGTCTGCGAAACTCCGCGTGTTTCGCCTCACCGCGACGCCATGCGGGCGCGGATTGCGGCTATCGCCGACATTCCGGTGACGCGCGTGGCGGTCAAGGCCACGACCAGCGAGAAGCTTGGTTTTGCCGGTCGCGGCGAAGGCATTCTGGCCACGGCAACCGCGACGGTGCGGTTGCCGTGGAGCGCCGTATGATGGCGCGGGAACTGCGGGCGCTTGCTCGACATGTCCTCGACCTGTGCCGCGCGCGGGGTATGCTCGTTGCGACGGCGGAATCCTGCACCGGAGGGCTCGTGGCCGGCGCCTTGACGGATATTGCGGGGTCTTCGGACGTGGTCGATTGCGGCTTCGTGACCTATTCCAACGCAGCCAAACAAAGATTGCTGAGCGTATCGGCGGCAACCTTGAACCGCCACGGCGCGGTCAGCGCCCAGACCGCTGCGGCGATGGCGAAAGGCGCGCTCAAGAATTCACAAGCGGATATTGCAGTCGCGATCACCGGCATCGCGGGCCCTGACGGCGGCTCAAAGGAAAAGCCTGTCGGCCTCGTCCACTTCGCGGGTGCGGCGCGCGGTGGTCGGGTCGTGGAGCGGCGGCGACTCTATGGAAATATCGGCCGCGGCCGCGTTCGGGAGCGTTCGGTCGCAGAAGCGCTTTCGCTTCTCGCGCTCTTGGCCAGACGGACGAAAGCCCGTCGCGCAAAGCTTCGCTAGGATGATTTGCCGTAAACGTGATCGGCGCGTCGTTCGAAGGCCGCGGCAAACCGGCGAAACGCGGTGTCGAACATCGCGCCCATAAGCACACCGAGCGTGCGGCTGCGAAATTCATAGGCAATGGAAAAAGTCACCTCGCAGGCATCCTTTCCATTCGGATGGAACGCCCACCGGTTGTTCATTTTCTGAAACGGCCCTTCGAGATATTCGACGAGAATCTCAAGATTTTTGCGGTCGAGCGTCACGCGGCTCGTGAACGCCTCGCGGATGAATTTATAGGCCACTGTCATGTCCGCGACGATAACCACGCTGCCGTCCGGTTGGGTTGTTCGCCGGCGTACGCGAAGCGCCTGGCACAAGGGCACGAATTGCGGATAGCGTTCCACATCGGCCACCAGGTCGAACATGTCGGAAGCGGAATGCTGCACATGCCGCTTGGTCGAGAACTGCGGCATGTTTAACGCGAGGTCCGGGCAGCCTTTAGCCGTGCAAAATCTTCGCCCGCATGGTGCGATGACCGCGTCAGCGGGCTCGCCGAAACCATCGAAAAACCCTTGGCGTAGGCAATCGCCTCAAGTTCTTCGAATTCCTCGGGCGGCACGAAGCGCACGACCGGGTGATGCTTGCGCGACGGCTGCAAGTATTGACCGATGGCTAGGAAATCGACATCGGCGGCGCGCAGGTCGTCCATGACTTGCAGGATTTCATTTCGCTCTTCGCCAAGGCCGACCATCATTCCGGACTTGGTGAAAAGCGCCGGCTCGATTTCCTTGACGCGCTGCAGGAGCCTGACCGAAGCAAAATAACGCGCCCCAGGACGCACCATCAGATACTTGGCCGGAACCGTTTCGAGATTGTGATTGAAAACGTCCGGCCGTGCGCCGACTACGATTTCAGCGGCGCCGTCCTTGCGCAGGAAGTCCGGCGTCAACACTTCAATCGTCGTCTCCCGACAGCGAGCGCGGATGGCGCAAATGACGGCGGCGAAGTGCCGTGCCCCGCCATCGTCGAGGTCGTCGCGATCGACCGAGGTGATCACGACATGCGCAAGCCCGAGTTTTTCCGTTGCCTGCGCGACGCGTTCCGGCTCGGCCGGATCGAGCGGCCCGGGAAGTCCGGTCTTGACGTTGCAGAACGCGCAAGCCCGCGTGCAAGTGTCGCCCATGATCATAAAAGTGGCGTGCCGTTTATCCCAACACTCGCCGATATTGGGGCAGCCGGCCTCTTCGCAGACGGTGTGAAGCCCGTTGGCGCGAACAATTCGCTGAGTCTCGAAATAGCCCGCCGACACCGGCGCCTTGACCCGAATCCAGTCCGGTTTGGGCAAAACAGGTTGATCCGGGCGATGCGCCTTTTCAGGGTGACGCGGACGTGCCGCATCGCGTGTATCAATCAAGACGACCATCGCCGCATGAGCTTCCGCGAATAAGGGCCCGCCAGCGGATACTTACGGCTGCGTCCATAGCCCTGCAAGCCGTCGCGTAATCGCGCCGCGGAACAGATGAACGGAACTTAATGTTTTTACAGTGTTTTTACCGTCCTCCATCGTCATTTTTGCCATAATAAAAGCGCTGCTGACGGTGCGGGCGATGCAATGTCATTGCCGGAGGATTCCATGACAGCAAGCGGCAAAGCGGTTTCCGGAACGGAAGCGGCGGCCCTTGCCCTCCACAGGTTCGGCCTCGGCCCGGCCGGCGATTCGATGACGGCGATCGCCGCCGATCCGCGAGGCGCCCTGCTGGCCGATCTCGAACAGCCCAGTGCCGCGCGGCTCGACGCCGCAAACCTGCCCTCGAGCGCCGAGGCAGCGCGCGAAGTCTTCGATTTTCGAGCCGCGCAAAGCGCCAAGCAGAAACTGGCATTGCGCGTGCAAAAGGAGAGCGAGACCGGCGCCGAAGCGCAGGCCATGATCGAATTGGCCAAGGTGCCCGGCTTGGGTGACGGCCCCGCCCCGGCGCAACCGCCGGTGCCGCAACAGATCATCTCGAATGAGGCGAAAGCGCGCTTCGATGCCGCGACCAACGCCAAAATCGGATTTGTCGAGCGGCTGGTATGGTTCTGGTCAAACCATTTCTGCGTTTCGGCCGACAAAGATGTTGCAATGGTTGGCGCCTACGAACGCGAGGCCATTCGCCCGCATGTGCTCGGCCGGTTCGCCGACCTTTTGCAAGCGGTCGAAAGTCATCCGGCGATGCTGTTCTATCTCGACAATGTGGAGTCGATGGGCGCGGATTCGATCGCCGGCATCAATCGCGGCAAAGGCCTCAACGAGAATTTAGCGCGTGAAACACTCGAGTTGCATACGCTCGGGGTTCGCAGCGGCTACAGCCAAGCCGACGTCACGAGCTTCGCCAATGTCTTGACGGGATGGTCCTGGATTAGGCCCGACGATCCGAACCACGGCGGCGAATTTGTCTTCATGCGGCGCCTGCACCAGCCGGGCGATCAGACCGTTCTCGGCAAGTACTATCCCGATTCCGGATTCGATCAGGGCCGCGCGGTTCTCTCCGACCTCGCGCGCCATTCGGCAACGGCGCGTCATATAGCGGAAAAGCTCGCGCGGCATTTTGTTGCCGACGATCCTCCGCCCACGCTGGTCGATAAATTGGCCAATACGTTCCGGAACACTGACGGCAATCTCAAAGAGGTCGCCAAAAGCCTGATTGCCACCGACGAGTCATGGAGTCGTCAGCGGCAAAAGCTGAAATCTCCGGCAGAATGGATCGCCGGCGTCATTCGCCTCACGGGCGCGCAATCCAATATTCCGATCGGCCGCATCATGATGGCGCAGGTCGCGCTCGGCGCGCCGCTTTGGCGGCCGCCGGCGCCCAACGGCTATCCGGACTCCGAAGCGGCCTGGCTCGACGGCGTGCCCCGGCGCATCGACATTGCCACCGAATTCGCCGCGCGGGTCCCACACGCCGAGCCGCTCGCGCTCCTCGAAAGCGGGCTTGGCCCCCTTGCCTCGCCGGAAACGCGCCTGACCGTTGCGCGCGCCGAAAGCCGTCCTCAAGCCTTGGCGCTTTTGGTCATGGCGCCCGAATTTCTGCGGAGGTGACGATGAGAATTCACGCTCCATCCCGCCGCGAACTGCTCTTAGCTTCCGGAACTCTGTTTGCCTGGGCGCATCTGCCGAAACTTGCCTATGCCGAAGGCCGCGATCCGCGTTTCCTCACTATCATTCTGCGGGGCGCGCTCGACGGGCTCGCGACGGTCGCGCCGGTTGGGGATCCGGATTGGCAGGCCCTGCGCGGCGAGAACGCGCTGTCATTGAGCGACAAGATGCCGGCACTCAAGCTTGACAATTTTTTTGCGCTCAATCCCGCGATGCCGAATTTGCACGGCATGTTCGAGGCCAAGGAGGCGATCATCGTCCATGCGAGCGCCACGCCCTATCGCGAGCGGTCGCATTTCGACGGCCAGGATCTGTTGGAAAGCGGATTGCCAAGGCCGGGCGCGAGCGAAAGCGGCTGGCTTAATCGTGCGCTTGCCGGGCTCTCGCCGGGCGGGCGCGTCGATCCGCGCGGTGGCAAAGCGTTTGCGGTGGGTCCGGTGACCCCGCTTGTCGTGCGCGGTCCGGCTCCGATCTTGTCGTGGTCGCCTCAGCAACTGATGCCGGCGAGCGAAGACACCGTCCATCGCCTGCTCGATCTTTACCGTCATGCCGACACGAAGCTCGCAAGCGTGCTCGAAGACAATGCCAATCTCTCGGCCATCGAGCAGGCGAACGGAATGGCGCAAAAACCGGGCGCGGCGGGCCCCGCGCAGGTGCGCGCCTATTTCTCCGAAGCAGCCGGCACCGCCGCCAAGTTCTTGGCGCAACCCGACGGGCCGCGCGTCGGCGCGCTTGCGCTCGACGGCTGGGATACGCATTTCAACGAAGGCATCGCGCAAGGCCGGCTGTCGCAACTGCTCGGCTCGCTCGATGCAGCGCTCGCCGCGATCAAATCGAATATGGGCGCCGCCTGGCGCGAGACCGTCGTGGCGCTTGCCACCGAATTCGGCCGCACCGCTCGCATCAACGGCACGGCCGGCACGGATCATGGGACTGCGACGGTTGCGCTTCTGGTCGGCGGCGCGCTCAAGGGCGGCCGCGTCATCGCCGATTGGCCTGGCCTGAAGGCCGCCGATCTTTATCAAGGCCGCGATCTCAAGCCAACCACAGATCTACGCGCCGCGCTCAAGGGCGTGCTGAAGGATCATCTGCGTGTGGACGAGCGCGCGCTCGCGCAAAACGTCTTTCCCGGCAGCGATGGCGTAAAGCCGATGGCGGGACTTTTGGCCTAGAGCCGCAAACGTTTCAAATGAATCGACTGCGGCTCTAGGTATTTAGTAGGCGTGATCTTTTCGGAAAACCGGTTTCCACTTTTCCTGATCATGCCTGGTCTAAATATTCAGCACCCGGCCATAGGCATCCAAGACCGCTTCCTTCATCATCTCCGACAGCGTGGGATGTGGAAAAACGGTGTGCATGAGCTCTTCTTCCGTGGTCTCGAGATTCATCGCCACCACGTAACCCTGAATCAATTCCGTGACCTCCGCGCCAACCATGTGCGCGCCGAGAAGCTGGCCGGTCTTCTTGTCAAAGATCACCTTGACCAGACCCTGATCCTCGCCCATCGCGATGGCTTTGCCATTACCGACGAACGGAAATCGCCCGACGCGGACGTCGATTTTCTTCTCCTTGGCCGCCTGCTCGGTGAGGCCGACTGACGCGATCTGCGGCGAGGAATAGGTGCAGCCGGGGATCATGCGTCGGTCCATGGGATGCGGATGCAGTCCCTTGATGGCTTCGACGCAGATCACGCCCTCATGCTCGGCCTTGTGGGCAAGAAGCGGCGGGCCAGCGACATCCCCGATGGCGTAAATTCCCGGCACGCTGGTTCGGCAGAATTCGTCGATGACGATCGCCCCGCGCTCGGTCTTCACGCCGATTTTTTCCAACCCGAGATTTTCGATATTGCCGACGACGCCCACCGCCGAGATGACACGCTCGACGCTCACTTGCTGCGTGCCGCCCTTGCCATCATCGATGGTCGCGGTGACCGTGTCGCCCTTCTTGTCGAGCTTGGTCACCTTGGCGTCGGTGAAAATCTTGATGCCTTGCTTCTCGAAACTCTTGCGCGCGAACGCGGCGATCTCGGCATCTTCCGCCGGAAGGATTTGCGGCAGAATCTCCACCACTGTCACGTCGGCGCCGAGCGTGCGGTAGAAGGACGCAAACTCGATCCCGATCGCGCCCGAACCGATGACGAGCAGCGTTTTGGGGACCCGGTCCGGGACCATGGCTTCGAAATATGTCCAGACGAGTTTCTTGTCGGGCTCGAGGCCGGGCAGCACCCGCGGCCGCGCGCCGGTCGCCAGGATGATGTGCTTGGCCTGATATGTGCCGGGGCCGAGCGCGCCTTTCGGCGCCTCGCTTCGGCTCGGTTTGACGATCACCGTGCCGGGCGCTTCAATCGCCGCCTCGCCCCAGATCACAGTAACCTTGTTCTTCTTCATCAGAAAACCGACGCCGTCGTTCAAGCGCTTCGACACGGCGCGCGAGCGCTTCACCACGGCAGTCGGATCGTAGGTGACTTCGCCGGCGGCTAACCCGTAGTCCTTCGCATGCTGCAAATAGTGAAAGATTTCGGCCGAACGCAGCAGCGCCTTGGTGGGGATACAGCCCCAATTGAGGCAGATACCGCCGAGATAATCGCGCTCGACAATGGCCGTCTTGAAACCAAGCTGGGCGGCGCGAATAGCCGTGACATAACCGCCCGGCCCCGAGCCTATAATGATGATATCGAAATTGGTCTCAGCCATTCATGTCCTCGTCAAAATCGGCGTGCGCGGCACCTTAGCCGCCATCTCCATGGTTGTCGCGTGCATCGTCGCTTATCGGTCCCGCCGATTTATGAGCGTTGCCGGTTCGAACAAGTGCCGGCTTCGCGTCGGCGGATCAGTCTGCAATAGGGCGAAACGATCCATCGCCGTCGAGACGTTCGAGAATTCCGGAACGGATATCGAAGAAGCAGCCGTGAAGCCTAAGATCGCCGCGCTGGGCTGCCGCTTCGATCCAAGGAAAGGTCAATAGATTGGTCAGCGAAAGCCGAACCGATTCGTGTTCGCAAGCGTCCTGCCGCTGTTCGAGTGGCACCGCCATGGCGCGGCGCAACGCGGGTTCGGCGACGCGAACCCACGGGGTGATAAAATCCCATGCTTCGGCCGGCGCGTTGCCGAGCAGCGCCGCAATCCCGCCGCACATCGCATGGCCCATCACGACGATCTGAGACACTTTGAGGCCCCGCACGGCAAATTCGATTGCCGCGCTGGTGCCGTGCGGCTCGCCGTCCGGCTGATAGGGCGGCGTCAAATTCGCAACATTGCGCACCACGAAGAGTTCGCCCGGCCGCGCGTTGAACACCATCTGCGGATCGGTGCGACTATCCGAACAAGCGATGACGAGCGCGCGTGGTTTCTGTCCGACCCGGCTCAGTTCCTCAAAACGCGAACGTTCGTTGCGCCACGTGCCGGCGCGAAAACGACGATAGCCTGCGATCAGATCATCCATTTTCCGCGCCCATGATGGTTTTGGTATCGCCGGCTCCTTCGCACGCGCTATAACCCGAGGCAAGCAGCGGATGGGACGAAATGGCGGAATTCGCGATCTACAGCACCATCGGCGTGCGCAGCGCGGCGGAGGATCTGTTCCTCATATTCGAGAAAGACCATGCCTGCCGGTTGAGCGTCACCTGGGGCACGGCGCCGATGCTGGTGAAGCGCATCGAGAGCGGCGAGAACGCCGACGTATTGGTGCTCAGCCGCGCCGGCATCGATGCTTTAGCCAAACAGGGAAAGATCGCGCCCGGCTCCGACGTCACGCTTGCGGGATCTGGCGTCGCCATCGCGGTGAAGGCAGGCGCAGCCAAGCCCGACATCTCGACGACGCAAGCGCTCAAGGACACGCTGCTTAAGACCAAATCCATTGCCTATAGCGACCCGGCGGCCGGCGGCGCGAGCGGAGTTTATTTTGCCAAGCTCCTCGACCGCATGGGCATTGCCGAACAGATGAAAGCCAAAACCAAATTTCCTCCCGCCGGCGGCTTTTGCGGCGAGCTCCTTTTGTCCGGCGAGGCAGAGCTTGCGGTGCAGCAGAAGCCCGAATTGATGCATGTGGCCGGCACCGAAATCGTCGGCTTTCTTCCAGGCGAATTGAACATGGTCACGGAATTCGCCGCCGCGATCATGGCCGGAAGTAGACAGGCAGAGACCGGAAAGATGCTGATTGCAATGTTGCGATCGCCCGAAGCGGCGTCGTTGTTCCGGTCGAAAGGTCTCGATCCATGCTGACGGGCGCGGGCCGTCCATTTACACCAACATCATCACCGGATTTTCAATCAAGGATTTGAACGCGCCGATGAGCACGGCGCCAAGGGCACCGTCGACCGCGCGATGATCGCACGACATCGTCACGCTCATGATATGCGCGGTTTCGATCTTGCCGCCTCGAACGACGGCGCGCTCCTCCCCGGCGCCGACCGCGAGGATCGTCGCATGCGGGGGATTGATCACCGCGGTGAAATCCTTGATCCCGTACATGCCGAGATTGGATACCGCCGTCGTGCCGCCTTGATATTCGTTCGGCTTGAGCTTGCGATCGCGCGCCCGCACCGCGAAATCCCGCATCTCATTGGAGATGGTGGACAAGGATTTCGTCTCTGCCTTGCGAATGATCGGCGTGATCAGCCCGTTCGGCATCGCCACCGCCACGCCGATATCGGAATGCTTGTGCTTGAGCATGCCACCTTCGGTCCAGCTGACATTGGCGTCCGGCACGCGCTGCAACGCGAGCGCCAAGGCCTTGATGACAAAATCGTTGACCGAAAGCTTGTATGCCGGCTTTCCACCCTCGCCTTTCGGCGCGGCGGCGTTGATCTCCTCGCGCGCCTCGAGAAGCTTGCCAATGTCGCAATCGACCGTCAGGTAAAAATGCGGCACGGTCTGCGCCGATGCCGTCAGGCGCTGCGCGATAGTGCGCCGCATGCCGTCGTGCGGGATGACATCGTAACTGCCGTCCTCATAAAGCGCGCGGATCTGCTGATCGGTCATTGCCGGCGCGATCATCGGCGCGGCTCCGGCAGTCGGGCTCGCAGCCGCCGGTGCGCGCAAGCCACGGCCCTCTTTCGCAGCCGCGACGTCTCGCGCGATCACACGGCCGTGCGGCCCAGAAGCGCGGACCTGCGCAATATCGAGCCCGATCTCCTTGGCGAGCCTTCGGGCAAGCGGCGACGAGAAGACGCGGTTCGCGCCGTGCTCGTTGGTCGGAGGCCTCTCGCTTCGATCGCCAGCCGCCGGAGGGGAAGGCGCGGCAGGCGCAGCCTTCGCTTCCTTTGCGGGGGCGGGCGACGGCGCGGCGGATGGGGCAGCGGATGATGCAGGTTTGGGAGCGGCAGAAGCGGCGCTCGGCGGCGCAGCGACAGCTTTCCCCGCTGCCGCAGCGGCAGCTTTGACGTCTTCGCCCTCTTCGGCCAGCACCGCGATCAGCTGGTTGACCGGCACGTCATGAGTGCCTTCCGGCACCACTATCTTGGCGAGCGTGCCGTCGTCGACGGCCTCGTATTCCATCGTCGCTTTGTCGGTCTCGATCTCGGCGAAGACGTCGCCGGTCCTGACCGCATCGCCTTCTTTCTTGAGCCACTTCGCGAGATTGCCCTTTTCCATCGTGGGCGACAGCGCGGGCATGAGGATGTTGACGGGCATGGCGGGGAAGATTCACCAAATGGCGCGATTAGCGATAACAGACGGCTTTGGCTGCCTCGACCACTTCGGCGACCGAAGGCAGCGCAAGTTTTTCGAGATTGGCGGCATAGGGCATCGGCACGTCCTTGCCGCTGACGCGAGTAACCGGCGCGTCGAGATAGTCGAAGGCATCCTCCATGACGCGCGCGGCAATTTCGGCTCCGACGCCGGATTGCTTCCAGCCCTCCTCCACCGTGACGAGACGGCCGGTTTTTTTCACCGATTCCGCAATCGTGTCGGAGTCCATCGGCTTGAGTGTGCGAAGGTCAATCACTTCAGCGTCGATGCCATCCTTGACTAGTTCTTCGGCGGCCTTGAGCGCATAGGTCATGCCCATCGACCAGGAGACGATGGTCACATCGTTGCCTCGGCGCACGACACGGGCGATGCCGATCGGCAGCACAAAATCGTCGAGTTTCGGGACCGGTGACGAATGGCCGTAGAGGATTTCGTTTTCAAGAAACATCACGGGATTCGGATCGCGGATCGCGGCCTTGAGAAGGCCTTTGGCGTCGGCGGCATTGGACGGCGCGATCACTTTCAGGCCGGGAATATGCGAATACCAGGCCGAATAATCCTGGCTGTGCTGCGCGGCGACGCGCGATGCCGGTCCATTCGGCCCGCGAAACACGATCGATACTTTGACCTGTCCGCCAGACATGTAGGGCGTTTTCGCCGCCGAATTGATGATCTGATCCATCGCCTGCATGGCGAAATTGAACGTCATGAATTCGACGATCGGTTTTAGCCCGGCCAGCGCGGCGCCAATTCCGACGCCGGCAAAGCCGTGTTCGGTGATCGGAGTATCGATGACGCGCTGCGCGCCGAACTCGTCCAAGAGTCCTTGCGTGACTTTGTAGGCGCCTTGGTATTCGGCGACCTCCTCGCCCATGATGAACACGTCCGGATCGCGACGCATTTCTTCAGCCATGGCGTCGCGCAAGGCCTCGCGCACGGTCATGGAGACGAGCTCGGTGCCTTCGGGGACTTCCGGCTCCGCCGTGATCGACGCTGACGGCGGCTTGGGAGGCGCTTTGGGCGTGCCGGTCGCCGCGGGCTTAGATTCGGCTTTCTCAGCCGGAGACGGTGCCGCCGGCTTCTGCTCAGACGGTTGCTCCGCCTTGGCCTCCTTCACTGTCGCCGGCTTGCCATTCTTGAGCGCGGAGGCGTCCTCGCCTTCGGCCAGGATCATGGCGATCGGTGTGTTCACTGCAACATCGTTGGTGCCTTCCGGCACCAGGATTTTTCCCAGTGTGCCCTCATCGACAGCCTCCACTTCCATGGTGGCCTTGTCGGTTTCGATTTCAGCGATGACGTCGCCGGACCGGACATCGTCGCCTTCTTTCTTCAGCCATTTGGCGAGATTGCCCTTCTCCATCGTCGGCGACAGCGCGGGCATCAAGACTTCGGTCGGCATGGCGGTTCACATTGCGTCGCAGGATCGCGTTTCAGCGATAGACGTCGGTGTAAAGCTCGGCGGGATCAGGTTCGGCGTCGTGGGTGGCGAATTCCGACGCTTCATTGACGACGGCGCGTACCGCGGCATCGATTTTTTTCAGTTCGTCTTCGCTGGCCCATTTGCGGTCAAGAAGCCGCTTGCGGACCTGCTCGATCGGATCCTGTTCGGTGCGTACTTTATCGACTTCTTCCTTGGTTCGGTATTTGGCCGGATCGGACATGGAATGACCGCGGTAACGGTAAGTCATCATTTCCAGGATGATCGGCCCGTTGCCGCCGCGGCACCAGGCGAAAGCATCTTCGGCGGCGGCTTTCACCGCGCGAACGTCCATGCCGTCGACTTGCGAGCCTGGAATATCAAACGACACGCCGCGCTTGGAAAGGTCAATTTGCGCCGATGATCGCGTCACCGACGTACCCATGGCGTACCGATTGTTCTCGATAACGAACACGACCGGCAGCTTCCACAACTGGGCCATGTTGAAGCTTTCATAGACCTGGCCCTGGTTCGCGGCGCCGTCGCCAAAATAGGTCGCACTGACATTGTCGGTGCCACGATAGCGGTTGGCAAAAGCGAGCCCCGTGCCGAGCGGAACCTGAGCGCCGACGATGCCGTGGCCGCCGTAGAATCTCTTCTCCAGCGAGAACATGTGCATCGAGCCGCCTTTGCCCTTGGAATATCCGTCGCGTCTGCCGGTGAGTTCCGCCATGACGCCCTTCGGGTCCATGCCGCAGGCGAGCATGTGTCCGTGATCACGATACCCCGTGATCATCTGATCGCCGTCCCGCATGGCAAGCTTCATGCCGACGACGACCGCCTCCTGGCCGATATACAAGTGGCAGAATCCGCCGATCAGGCCCATGCCATACATCTGGCCGGCCTTTTCCTCGAAACGGCGGATCAAGAGCATTTGGCGCAATACCGCAAGCTCTTCGTCCTTGCTGAATTCGGCAATCGTCTTGTGATCTGCAGCCGCGAGATCCGCGCTCGGAAGGAATCCTGGGGTACTGAGCATCGATTGCTTGGTTTGGGCGACTGCCATCATTGTCCTCAAATTCGCGAGTCGGCTTTTATCCCATAGCCGAATTCACCCCGTTGCGAAAGCCGGGGGCAATGCGACCATGCGCGCGCCGCGAGCGTGTCAAATCATTGGCGCATAAATTAATTTCGGAATGTCCGGCGCCGAGTTCAAGGACCGATCCCGGCCGACGCATGCCACTAATGTTCGGCTCCTAC
Organism: Xanthobacteraceae bacterium; assembly: GCA_049285335.1. GTDB lineage: Bacteria > Pseudomonadota > Alphaproteobacteria > Rhizobiales > Xanthobacteraceae > BOG-931. The sequence goes on from JBAPZR010000169.1 coordinate 38,623, forward strand.
TTGCGGAGCATCAGCGTCAGATCACTGGGGTCTGCATAGTCAAGCAGCACCCGCGCGCGCTCGTCAAGCATGTCGGGATCGATATCGTCTGATTTCAATAACCCGATCCGCCGGCGCCACTGGATGTCTTCGCCTTGGAGACGATCAAGATCGGCGGTGAGCGCTGCGATCTGCCGGTCGATGTCTTCCTTGGCCTTGAGCCCGCGATCGCCGCTATAGGCGTTGACCCCGAAATAGCCGATGAGCAGTGCGGCCAAGGCGTAGAGCGCAAGAGCGTTGAGGATGGCGCGCAGGCGTTTGCGGGTGACCATGCCCCACCATGTCAGCTTGCCCTTTAAAACGGGATTAATGCGCGGCTAGAAGCGGCGCCACCGCGCCGCTCAGACGCACGGAAAGGGAACCAAAGCGATGCGGGCGTTGCGCCTCAGGGCAGTCGATTGCGAACCTCGCTGAGGACAAAATTGCCGAAGCGCTTGCCGCGGTTGCGCAGCACGCGCAAAGGCCCGGCGTCGACAAAATAAGTCAAGAGGATGCTGTCGCGGCTGCGCACTTCCAGCCCCACCGGATCGGCCGAATGCCAGGTGTCGGTGCCGACTGCGAAGGCGTAACCGGAATTGGGCGCAAACGACATCTGCTTTCGCTTCGGCAGCGTGCCATCGACGAGCTTCTCGTGGAAGATCGTGCCGATATGCGTATTCGCTCGGTCACGCGGCAGATAAAGCTGCACGGTGACGCCCTTCCATTTGGTGTCGGTGTGTGGCGTGATCAGGTAACCCGGAATGTCACGCGTCAAAATCGGAATCGGATACATGCCGATCTTGGCATAACCGGCGCCGAAGCGGCGTTCGAGCGGCGCGGCAAGCCGGTGCACAAAGGCGTCCCTCACCGGCTTGGAGCAAAGCGCTCGCCCGACCACATCCCAAACCGCGCGCTTTTGCGGCGGCAGATGCCGGATATATTCCGGAAACAGATCGATCTTCACGCGTGTATGGGTGCCGTCGGCGAGGTCGTGACCTTTGCTGCGGCCGTGCATCGGCCGATAGTCGGACGCTTCGGGCATGCTGGCGAGCATCTGCGCGTACATGTCGTCAGGAAACACCCGCTCCAACACCAGATGACTGAATGGAGAATCAAAGGCTGCCGCGGCATCGACCGATGCGGCGACGAAATCGCCCAATTGTTCCACGGCGAGCCGCCGGTTGCCCGGCTTGAGTTCAAGGGTCTGCTCCATTGGACATCCCTCCGTCGAGCCCCGCTTGGATATACCGCCGATCGTCGGTGCCGGACAAGCGCGCGGAAATTCTGCGCGTCAGGTCAGCGCCTTGAACGCCGACCGTCCGGCATAGAGCGCCTGTGCGCCGAGCTCTTCCTCGATGCGAAGAAGCTGATTGTATTTGGCGGTGCGGTCCGAGCGGGCGAGCGAGCCGGTTTTGATCTGGCCGCAACTGGTGGCAACCGCGAGATCGGCGATGGTGGAATCCTCGGTCTCGCCCGAGCGATGCGACATCACCGCGGTGTAGCCCGCTTTGTGCGCCATTTCCACGGCGGCGAGCGTTTCCGAAAGCGTTCCGATCTGATTGACTTTGATCAGAATGGAATTGCCGATGCCGTTTTTGATGCCGTCGCCAAGCCGCGTGACATTGGTGACGAAAATATCGTCGCCGACAAGCTGACAGCGCCCGCCGATTTTTTCGGTGAGTTTCTTCCAGCCGGCAAAATCGTCCTCGGCCATGCCGTCCTCGATCGATACGATCGGATACTTCTGGACGAGCGCGGCAAGATAATCGACCTGCTGTTCGACCGAGCGGGTCTTGCCTTCGCCCTCGTATTGATAAGCCCCGTTTTTGAAGAATTCACTCGATGCCGGATCGAGCGCCAACGCGACATCCGAGCCGGCGCGATAGCCGGCCTTCTCGATCGCGGCGAGCACGAAATCGAGCGCGGCTTCCGCCGACGGCAGGTTGGGAGCAAAGCCACCCTCGTCGCCGACATTGGTGTTATGACCGGCGGCTTTGAGCGCCGCGCGCAACGTATGGAAGATTTCCGAACCGGCGCGCAGGGCCTCGGCGAACGAAGCCGCGCCAAGCGGCACGATCATGAATTCCTGAAAATCGATGGGATTGTCGGCGTGCACCCCGCCATTGACGATGTTCATCATCGGCACGGGCAGAAGCCGCGCGGTGGCGCCGCCGACGTAGCGGTAAAGGGGTAATTTATTCGCTGCCGCGGCAGCCTTGGCGACTGCGAGCGAAACTCCGAGGATGGCATTAGCGCCGAGGCGCGACTTGTTCGGCGTGCCGTCGAGCGCAATCATGGTGTCGTCGATCTTGACCTGCGCTTGCGCATCCATGCCGCAGAGCGCGTCGAATATTTCCCCATTCACGGCCTCGACGGCCTTGCGCACGCCCTTGCCGAGATAGCGCTTACCCTCGCCGTCGCGAAGTTCGACCGCTTCGTGCGCGCCGGTCGAGGCTCCCGACGGAATCCCGGCGCGGCCGCGCGATCCGTCATCGAGCACGACATCGACCTCAACGGTCGGATTGCCTCGGCTATCCAAAATTTCGCGGCCGATAATGTCGACGATGGCTGTCATGCGTGGGTCCAGACGAGGTTTGAGGATGGCCTTCGAACCGCCCTGCTCGGGCTTCTACAGGATCGGCAAGGCCGTTGTCATGTCCGGTGGAGCACGGCCTCGGCGGGGGGAGAGGCCCGCGGGAGTGGAGCGTTGTTGCCGATAGGCTGTCCGGGGTAATTTGTGCGCTTGCGCTATCCGTGGAAAACGACTTCATGGCCAAAAAGAACCTGCAACTGGGCCGTTCGGTGCCTCTTCCCGCTTCGCCGGACGAGGCTGTGCTCGACCGCGTGCGCAATCCGCATCCGGGAACGAACTATGCCGCCCGCTTCGCCTTTCCCGAATTCACGGCAATCTGCCCGGTAACGGGCCAACCTGATTTCGCCACGCTCGTCATCGATTACGTTCCGAAAGACTGGCTCGTCGAATCCAAATCGCTGAAACTTTATCTCAACAGCTTTCGCAACCATGCGGGGTTTCACGAAGACTGCACGGTCGCTATTGGCAAAAAAGTGGCCGCGCTGCTGCGGCCCAAATGGATGCGGATCGGCGGCTATTTTCATCCGCGCGGCGGCATGCCAATCGATGTTTTTTGGCAGACCGGAAAATTGCCGCCCGGTGTTTGGGTGCCGGATCAAGGCATCGCGACCTACGGCGCTCGCGGCTAACTATTGGCTGGACGATTCCGGGAGGGTTTTTCATGCGATGGAGAACGATCAGAGCGGCTTTGGCGGCCGTTCTCTTCGCGGCGTCGCTGTCGCCAGCTATGGCGGCAAAGCATCCGAAGAGCACAAACGCCGGCGCATGCGCTCAGTCCTCCGGACGCTGTATTTCGGATTGCGATCAGTACAATTGGTGCACGATGTATATCCACACCAGTATGCTTTGAGCCCTCGGCAATATGACAATAGACTCAACGGCTTAATCTAAGCCCCCTCCCCTTTTTGTGTCGCATCATGTTGCCGTTTGTTCACTTTGTTTTCCGGCCATTTCCGGGCATTCCCGAATTGTGGCGGCAAATACATGCGACACGCTTGCGACACGGGACGGCTCGATTCGGGCACCCTAAGAACCTATTTTCTATGAGGATTGAGTTGCGTGAGCAGTACCGAGTTGGCTCGCCCAAAATTCAATCCCCAACATTCAGCTTGGAGATTCACATGGGCCTGATCATCCCGCTAATTTGGGGTTTGCAGCCATTATTGTCTGGGTGGCAGACTGGGCGTCTGGCGCACGACGCTATGCAGCACTTGCCGATCTTAATCGGCGCCTCGCCAGCGGCGAGATCGAACGGACCGAATA
>JBAPZR010000170.1:0-2017 GCA_049285335.1 Xanthobacteraceae bacterium
GGGCTGTAAGGCGGCACGGCGTAGAAGTCGAACAAGCCATGGTACGGATCAGAAGAGCCGTAGTACGAGTCGGACAAGCGATAATAAGGATCCGCTGCAGACGGGTGCGATGCGGTCTCATTTATGCCGGGACCGAACACTTGTGGAGCGGCGGATGGGCGCCCCTTCGTTCGCGATATCTGGTCGCCCTTTGAGCCATAATGATGTGCGCCGGCCGTCGCTCGGGCTTTTGCCGTCGCGAGCGAAGTTCCGCCCAGCAATAAGGCTGCGGTGATCGTGATTAGTGCCGACCTTGTCACGCTGTTTCTCTAAGCCGTCCAGACATCGAGTTATGGATTTCGCAGATTATATCAAGTGGAACGACGCAAAAGCCGGTTCGTTGCCAAATAGGGCGCGCCGCGAATGGCTGCGCCAGGCCCCGGTCCATCTTCCTCAAGCCCCCCAGCCCCCGAGGTGGCCGGGGCCACCCGACTCGACTCCTTGGGGTTCGGTTCCTATTAAATGCGCATGTCGTTACGTGAGCGTACCCGCCCTGGGCTGGGCATCATCGAGCCGTGTCTGCCGTCACCCGCTAAGGCCCCACCGAGCGGCCGCGGCTGGCTGCATGAAATCAAGCATGATGGCTTCCGCATCATGGCGCGTCGTGACGGTGCCGGGGTCCGCCTCATCACCCGCCACGGCAATGACTTCACGGCGCAGTTTCCGCTGGTGGTGGAGGCGGTCAGCGCGTTGTCAGCCCGGTCATTCCTGCTCGACGGCGAGGCTATCGTCACCAATGAGCGTGGCCTGGCGGTGTTCGACCTGATCCGCCACCAGCGCCACGGCGGCGATGCGGTGCTGATTGCTTTCGACCTGATCGAACTCGACGGCGAAGATTTGCGGCGCACGCCGATCGAGCTGCGCAAGCGCACCCTGGCAAAACTGGTGCGCCGTCCGCGCGCGGGAATTGTTTTGAATGAGGTGTTCGAGGGCGACGGCGACATTCTCTTTACCCACGCCTCTAAGCTCGGCTGCGAGGGTATCGTGTCAAAGCGGCTTGGCTCGACCTATCGCTCCGGTCGCTCGTCTGCGTGGCTGAAAGTCAAAAATCCGAAAGCGCCCGCCGTCAAGCGGGAGGCTGAGGAAGATTGGGGCAACAAACGCAGCGCCCGCCCGCGCGGATGGATAAGAGTGAGGCATACCGATGTCGAACCTTATTGAGCAGGCGATCCACTGCGACGATGGTGACCGCGCCGCCAAGATCATCCAGCGCGCGCTCGGCATCGAGAGCGACGACGTAGTGAACTACACCTTCCCGAAGATCTGGCCCGCCGATCGCGAACAGCGCGCCCGCATCATCGGCGATTGGCTGCAAACCGAGGCTCCGCTATCTGGTCTGATGCCTCCTCGCCGCTTCCCGCCGCCCTGGTCGGTCTAGGAACAAGCCCCTTGACGCGCTCGTTGTCATACGTGCCGACGACCCTTCCGCAGTTTGAGTGGCATCGCTGGTTCGCGTGGCGTCCGGTTTTTCTCCAAACGCAAACAGGAACTCAGTCCTTGGTGTGGCTCCAACATGTAGAACGGCGATGGGCTGAAGGCCAAAACAGCGATTTAGGCCCGCTATGGATTTATCGGAAGGCAAGGACCGATGAGAGGAACGAGAATGGCGAGCCACGATGAAGCCCGACGAATCACGGCGAACGTCGCGAAGCTGCGAAAAACAGGTGACTCGCCGAGCATCCGAGACTTCGAAGGGAGCCCACGATGACGACGCTAACAATTGACGGCCTAAATCGTGATGTCCTCAAAAAACGGTCAATCGTGACCCTGAAATGGAAGGATGATCCTGAGAAGCGCCTCGGGCTCATTGTACCGTTCGATTGCACATCTGATACCTTGAGGGCAGAAGCAGAAAAGGCAGTCCGGGCGCTTGCAAAGGAATTGGAGTCGGCAACGATAGAAGGCCCTTGAGGCCGCCTCAAGTAGCAAGCTGGCGAGTTGCCGGAGCTATTACGGGCCTAAGCCGGATACTCTTCAA
>JBAPZR010000171.1:0-1667 GCA_049285335.1 Xanthobacteraceae bacterium
GGCCCCATCTGCTCCATTGCCATTGGATCAAAAGAGACGGACAGAAGGTGCCAGTTGCCGTTCCGCGCCAGTGGGTCATCTTCTTCGCTCATGGCGGTCAGATATACCGAACCTATTCGGATTGCCGCGCGCTGGCCGTGAGCGACCAGGCGGCGGCTGTTTAAAGGAAATCGCGTCGTCGCATTGCCGCCCCCAAGGCTCAGAGCCTCTGCGGACTATGCTTTGGAATTGACGCAATTACAGCAGGGATTAGTGGCCGACGGAATGGGGTCCGATCATCATTTTGCGTGGCAACAATCCCCAGGACCGAATGTCCGCTTTGGGTCAAAAGCAGACATCGGAGCGCCTTCACGCGATGTCCGCTTTACCCCCAAAAGCGGACATCAGTTGGACACCTGGCGATGTCCGCTTTGTGCCAAAAGCGGACTCATGCAGTGCAGCAATTCAGATCACTACTATTTATCCGATAGAACCACTTCATTATGTGTCGTCTGCCAAATCGCAGGTTTTTGGTGGCTGCATCGGCGTGCGAATGACCTACGACTGCAATCAATATCCCATCGCAGAAATCGCATTCGCGATCCGTACCGCGTGCGGTCTAAGAAGATCAATGCGTTTCCTTGGGCACGTAAGCCAAGTAACGCCTTATCCCTTCGGCCGCCGCGCCGAGGACATGCCGATCGGATGACAAGCGTCCCACCAAGAGGGCGCCCTGGACGCTGGCCAAAATCTGGGCGGCAACATCGCGCGGGCGTTGATCGCCGATAGTGAATTGACCCTGTTCCACCCCTTCGCGGACCACTTCTTCAAGCCAGTCGACATGCATCTTGGCAAATCGGTACAAACTAGCTTGCACCGGCGATGAGACGGCATCGAAGACGGCGGCGAAGGACCCACCAGGACACATGCGCTCGGCCTTGCCGTGAATTTCACGGAACAGGTCAAAATAGGCTTCGAGACGTTCCCTTGGCTCGCGCCCTTCCGCTTTCTTAAATTGTGCGCTCACCCAATCCGCAGCGCGCTGGAGCATGGCGATGGCAACGTCGTCCTTCGATTCGAAATGATGATAGAGGCTCGCTTTGCGGATCCCGATTTCATCGGCGATATCCTGAAAGCTGAAGCCTTCGAAGCTGCGCGTCTGCGTGAGGCGCTGAGCTGAATCCAAAATTCTTTGCCGTGTGCCCATACTACCTATCGTAAGGTAGTGCTGCTATTTCCGCAATAGCTCGTGAGCTGCAACTTCACGATTATTTGACTTGATCGTTAGGCGACCTATCGATAGGTAGCTGGCTGACTACCTACCGATAGGTAGACAAGGAGATGTGACATGAAGAAGCTTTCCATTGTTCTTTCAGCCGCGCTTGCTCTTGCCGCTTTCACCGCTGCCGGCGTCACGCCGACGCTCGCGCAATCCTCGACCGCTTGGAGTGCGGGCAACGGGAACGTTAGGCCGCTCGTCCACGTGTTGCCGGCCGATCGCAGTGGCTATAGCGCCTACGGCCAGCGTCCCAACAATTGGAGCCCGTTTATTGGCCCGGAAATTTGGGGTCATTAGCGTCGCGGAGAAACGAAGGCTTTCTGGCTCATCGTAACTAAGCAAGAAGTGGAGATGAGCCAGAAATCCGGTTCGGCAGTTTCGCGATCCCCGGATGAGGAAGGATCAACAC
>JBAPZR010000172.1:0-3136 GCA_049285335.1 Xanthobacteraceae bacterium
CCCTGGTGGCAATTTAGTGCCTATCTCGACCTTGAATGCGAGTTTTTTGTCGGCCGCCAGCGGCTCCAGCGTGCTGCGGACGGTTTGGGCAATATCCTCAAAGGAATAGTCGGACAGTTCGAGCGCAAGCTGGCCGGCCTCGATCTTGGACAAATCGAGCACGTCATTGATCAGTGCGAGCAGGTGCCTTCCGTTCGCCTCCAGGCGTTTGAGTATGGCAAGCGTCTTCTCGGATGGCTCACCGTAAGCGCCGTCCGCCATTAATTCCGTATAACCCAGGATCGCGTTGAGTGGTGTGCGTAGCTCGTGGCTCATATTGGCGAGGAACTGTGATTTGTGACGGCTGACCTCCTCCAGGCTTCGGTAGAGCCGCTGTAGCTCTTCGCGGGTCGAATTGACATGCGCCGCAAGCGCCCCAAGTTCGTCCCGATTCGGAACTTCAATCTGCTGGGTGAAGTCGCCGGCCGCTATGCGATTCAGAGCGTGGTGGATAATGCGGACTGGGTCGATCACAGCTCGGGAGATCGCATGTCCCAAGAGCAGCGTAAGCACGAAACTTGCGAACGCGACGGCGGCGACAAGCATCTGAGATCTAGCATAGGTTTGTCGGCTCGCATCTATGCCGGCCACCATGTCCGCTTCAGCCCGGTTGACCAATTGATTGGTCAGCCGTTCGAGCTTGTCCGCGAGGGGCCCGACCTCCGCGAGTTCGCTCTGTTTGGCCTCAGCCGTTCGCCCGTTGCGGATGAGATCAATTACGTGTGAAACTACGGCAATGAAGCGCGCATATTCTTCGCGCACTTGATCGAGCAACGTAACTTCGTCCTTTGCGACGAACGAGATGCGGTCAAGATCGTACCCAAACTGGTTGATCTGCCGGAGCGCACTCGCCAACGTCGTTTCGTTCGGAAAGGCGAGAGCCGTAGATACGCCATAGAGTTGTCGAAGCGTATCGTGCTGCACTTGCCGGTATGCCTCAATCTTTTGCTGCAGGGCAACTAATCGGTTTGCCTGCTGGCCGGCTTCGCGCAGCGAAAGAAGCCCGATCACCCCAACCGAGACCAAGAGCACCTCGATGACGAGAAAAGCCATCAGCAATTTGGCGCGCACCGACGGGGGTAAGACGAAACCGACGAAGCCGTTCCTCACCGGAGCGCCATCTCCACTTGCTCGCGATATTGCAGCGAGCGGGGCTGCTGTCCGAGAAACGCCGTAGATGAATCAGCCTCCAAGGTCACGTCGAACCTCGTTCAGGAACCGCCAGTCGGCTCCATCCGCGACGATTTTCGCAGGGCTCGATTTCAGCATCCCAGCTTCGCGCAGACGAAGCGGGTAAAAACGGATTGTGTCTTCGGGATCGTACTCACGCCAGTGGTTGTACGGCACGTCTGCAAGAGTCTGAACCGCATAGTCGCGGCGGGGCGTGAAGGCCCTATCTACCATACGCTGCGCGACAGCGGCGGGTTCGCTCACGCACAAATCCGTCGCCCGGAGCATGGCGCGAACCAGCCGCTTGGTGGCAATGGGACTTTTTCGTACAAATTCGCGATTCCCCGCCAACATGCAGCAAAAATACTGAGACCACGGGCGATCCTGCGCGCTGTTGACGATGACACGGCCTATGTTCTGCGCACGCAAACGCTGAGGTTCTGGAGGAAGGCCGAGGAAGGCGTCGATCTTGCCCTCAGCAAACAATTCGATCGGTTTGACCTGTGCGCTCGTCACCCACTCGATATCCTTGGCGGGATTGAGTCCAACCAGAGCCGCCATCGCGCTGAGGAAAACGTGTTGGCTTGTCTCAAGCGCCTGGATGCCTACAGTTCGACCCTTCAGATCGGCGACGCTGCGTATGCCGTCCTTGGCGAATAGCTCGAAGCAGCCGACATGAATCCCCGCCAGAAGCGTGATCGCCAAGCCCCGATCCAAGTGAAGAAGAAGTGGACCGGAGAAATGCAGGGTGAAGTCGAGATCGCCGTTCGCAAGTGCTTTGGCTTGCTCCACGCCAGCATCGGATTGAACGTAAACGACGTTTGTGAACCCCTCGGCATTCAGCAGGTCGCTGACCACGTATTGCGGGGCGATGCAGATAGTCGGGTTCTTCGCGAGCCGGATCGTAGTAGTTTCTGGCGGCGCATTAAGCCCTTCGGCGCTGAGCCGAGCCGCAACGCTGCAAAATAACGCGGTTGAAGCGGCACAGCACCCGGCCAATAGGAAGTCGCGGCGGTTCGTAAGCATCGGGACCTCCTCGAAATCCGCTTTAACGTAGGCTCTAGGGGGACCGAATGTCGGTCGATGTGTTTTGCGTGGACCTTAAGGCCCCGGATAGGATCAAAGCCAGATTCTATGTGATGCCCACGTCTAGCATCTGATGTCCGTTTCGCTCGTCATTTCTTGTAGCCGACATAGTAGACGCCAATCTGGCCTCCCGAGCTGTCAGTGATCGGTTCGTAGCCTGTTATGTAGGGCGTTCCTAGAATTGGTACCTCGCCGTAATACGCTTTGCCCGCTTTGATGGATTCAAGTGCCGGGCCTGCCAGAACAGTACCAATCGCTCGCCCACTGCCGTCGGGCTTTGGCACACTCGTGGAGACACGAATGTATTCCTCTCCGCCCTTTGCGAAGAGCGTGGCCGTCATTCCTTTGCCGTCCCGTATTCCGACGGCGTCGACGATATCAAAGGTGTTGTTGATCTTAGTCTTGCCGAAATAAAGAGCAGGAGCCTCTTTACCGCCGACTGCTTCTTGCCCTTCAAGCTTTGGCGCGCCCAATTTCGTAGTCATGGCCTTCAAGGTCTCCAATGATTTTGAGACCCTCGCGTTTGGGCGTAGCCGACGTTCGGAGTTGCCATGGGTGATACGACAAAACAGCCTGCAGCTAAGATGCCGATGAAAAAACTCTTCCGGTTCATTGTCGCCTCCCTGTGAGATATGCCAGATTGCTTGACGCCCTTCGTGCGACGTGCAAAAAGGCCGCCTCGCGAAGTCGCAATGGATAAAAGCCACTAACTCTCCCAAACCGGCGGCTATGCTTTTTTGGCGCGCCAGGATCGCCGTTTTACGCGGGCTGGATTTGATCTAAATCAATGCAATTTTTTTATTTGTTTGTTTGCAGTGCGGACACCGCGCCGCGCGAAGAT
>JBAPZR010000173.1:0-3091 GCA_049285335.1 Xanthobacteraceae bacterium
CCTTTTATTTGAGCTATATCGAACCCAATTACCTTTCCATCGAGCAATCGCTCGCCATCATTGCCATGGTGCTACTCGGAGGACGCCAGCCGGTGGCCGGCCCGATTCTCGGCGCCTTCGTTCTCACTGCGCTGCCTCACGTTATTGAATTTTCGGCTGAGCTCCGCGTGCTGATCTATGGACTCATTCTGATCTTCACAATTTTGCTTTTGCCCAACGGCATTATGGGCGTTATTGTGAGGAGGCGGCCCCGCTATGTTCTTTGAGGTCAGTGCGTTGAGTAAGCGTTTTGGCGGCCTCACCGCAGTGGCCGACATTTCGTTCGCCATAGCGCGTGGCGAGATCATCGGTATTTTCGGGCCCAACGGATCCGGCAAGACCACGTTGTTGAATCTGATTTGTGGCATGCTGCCGCCGAGCGCCGGCCGGCTCATCTGGAAAGACCAAGACGTTACCGGGCGCGCGCCACACCAAGTGGCTGAGCTCGGCATCGTCAAGACCTTTCAAAATCCACAACTGTTTCCAGAGCTTAGCGTGATTGAGCATGTCTGGATTGCGGCCCATCTTCGTCTCAAACGTGCGCTGGGCTCGCGGCGCATAGCAACGCTGATCAAATCCGCACCGGATGATGGGAAATTACAAGAGCAAGTGAAAACCGTGCTGCGCCTCTGTCGCTTAAGTGAGGCGCGCGACGAGCCGGCCTTGGGCCTCTCTTATGGCGAGGAAAAAATGCTTGGCGTCGCCATGGCGCTAATGTGCGAGCCCGAATTGTTGTTGCTCGACGAGCCTGCTACCGGCCTTGGTCACAATGAAATAACCAATCTTGGTGAAGTGCTGCGCGACCTCCGCGGTCACGGCACGACGCTGTGCATTATCGATCACAATGTTGGATTTCTGGGCGGCCTCGCCGATCGCGCCATCGCCATGCATCACGGCAGCAAGATCGCGGAAGGTACGCCATCCTCCGTGTTGGCCGACGAGACCGTGATTGAGGCTTATCTTGGGCGCCGCCATGCTTGAGCTCGAGCATGTCACGGTGCGCTATGGCAAGAGACCGGTTTTGCGCGATATTTCGCTTTCGGTCGCGGCTGGCGAGGTTGTCACGCTGCTCGGCGCCAATGCCGCCGGTAAGACCACGACGCTTCGCGCCATTATGGGCCTTAAGGATTTGACCGGTGGCACCATCCGTTTCGGTAGCTTCGATATCAGCCAACTCTCCACGGTCGAACGGGTGCGGCGGGGACTGGCGCTGGCACCCGAAGGACGCCAGATTTTTCCGAAATTCACGGTGGAGGAGAATCTTATGATGGGCGGCTATGCTCGGTCTGATCGCCACCGGCTCGGTCCGGACATTGCCCGCATCTACAAGATGTTTCCGCGGCTGTCGGAGCGACGGAACCAAAACGCCGGGTCGATGTCCGGTGGCGAACAACAGATGCTAGCCATCGGCCGCGCTTTGCTATCGCGCCCGCGCTGTCTTCTGCTCGATGAGCCGACCCTCGGCCTGGCCCCGATCATCGTCGACGAGATTGAGCGCATCATCCGGGCGCTCGCCGCCGACAACATGACCGTTCTGCTCGTTGAGCAGAATGCCGCGATGGCGTTGGGCATCGCCAATCGGGCTTATGTCCTTGAGGGTGGTCGGATTTCTCTTCATAGCGACGCTGCGCTGTTGAAGGGAACCGCCGAAGTTCGACGCTTCTACCTCGGCGCATAAGCGCTCGCGTTTTGATTGACGTGAACCCCTGCGTGGTCTATCTGTGATATATCAGTCAGCGCTTAGAGCCGCTCATGACGCCCGAACAAATCCTTGCCACAAAGCCCCGGATCCTCACGCAGAAGCAGCGCGAGTTTTATTTCAGCAACGGCTATATCCTTTTGGAAAAACTGCTCTCCGATCACTGGATCGAGCGCTTGCGTGCGACGACCGAGGAAATGGTCGAACGCAGCCGCAAGGTCACTCAGTCTGACGCCACCTGGGACATCGATCGTGCCCACAGCGTCGAGCATCCGCGCCTGCGGCGGCTGTCGAGCATGAACGATCATCATCCGGTGTTCTGGGAATATGCCTCGAGCGAGGATTCGCCGCTCCCCGATGCGATCGCTGATCTTGTCGGGCTCGATGTCAAATTCCACCAGTCGAAGCTCAATTTCAAATGGTCGAAAGGCGGCGATGAGGTGAAGTGGCACCAGGATATTTCATTTTGGCCGCATACCAATTACAGCCCGTGCACCGCTGGCACTTACGTGTATGACTGCACAGCCGATCAAGGACCGCTGGGTGTTCTGCCCGGTAGCCATAACGGGCCAGTCGTCAATCAATACAACGATAAAGATGAGTGGATCGGCTGCCTTCGACCGGAAGACGTCGCCAAAATTGATACGAGCAAGGTCGTCTATCTCGAAGGACCGGCCGGCTCGGTGACGATCCATAACTGCCGCACACTGCACCATTCCAAAGCGAACTGGTCAGAAATTCCGAGACCGCTGCTGCTTAATGTCTATTCGGCCGCCGATGCGATGCCGTATACCTATAACCCATTACCGTCGAAATACTTCGGCGCGATCGTTCGGGGCAATCCAGCACGTTGGGCTTATCACGATCCACGTCCCTGCTTGCTACCGCCGGATTGGTCCAGCGGTTACACGTCGATCTTCGCTGTGCAGCAAGAAGAAAACTGGGAGGAGGACCGGCCCGAGGCTGCGGCCGCAGTCATGTGAACTTCCAAGGAGAACGACATGATTTCTGAACGGCAAAAAGTATTCCGCCAGGAATATCGCTCACGCATCATCGGTTGGTACGACGGGTATGCGCACATTCTGATCATCTACGCGATGGGCGCGGCAGCTTTTTATATTTACGTTCAGCACATCCACAACGTGACTTGGCTGGAATGGCTGACGGTGCCGCTTACGTTCTTGCTCACTAATATTTTTGAATGGGCAGTACATCGGTTTATCATGCATCGACCAGTCAATATCAAAGGCCTGCGCGCGATCTACGAACGACACACGCTCAACCATCATCAGTTCTTTACGGATGAAGAAATGCGGTTTCGTGATCAGAAGGACTGGCGCGTGACGGTTTTCC
>JBAPZR010000174.1:0-13283 GCA_049285335.1 Xanthobacteraceae bacterium
TCTCGCGTTACCGTCGCCCTCCTTGGGCGTTTCCTCCCTAGACTTGGGCCGCTCCCGCAAGGTGAGCGGCCCTTTTTCTTAATACCCGGCTATTCGATACCCGGCTATTCGGCAGCAGCGCGGTAGGGCCGCAGTTCCTCAAGCGGGATTTCGGCGAGACGATCGGCCAGCGTTTCGAACTGGTCGGCGAGCTTGGAGAACGAGGCGGAGCGTTCATAGCGGCGCTCGTCCATATAAAGCGCCCGGTTGATCTCAAGCTGGATGGCGTGCAGTCCCGTTACCGGATTGCCGTAGTGTTCGGTGATGAAACCACCGGCATAGGGCTTGTTGCGGCTTACCGAATAACCGAATCCGCGCATGCACTGCTCGATAGTTTCGGGCACGATGCCGACGCAGCTTGTGCCGTAACGGTCCCCGAGCACCAGATCCGCCCGCGGTCGTTCATCCCGATTGCCGGTGCTCGACGGCATGGAATGGCAATCGACCAGGATCGCGGCGCCGAAGTCGCGCTGCAGCCGCATGAAAACCCGCCGCAGCGCGCGATGATACGGCTTGTATAGTTCCTCGATACGCCGCAGCGCCTCGGCGACCGAAATGCGCTGATCGTAGATTTCTTGCGCGTCGCCGACCACGCGCGCCACCGTGCCAAGCCCGCCCGCCACCCGCATCGAGCGGGTATTGGCGAACGAGGGCAGCCGGCCCTCGAACATGCGCGGGTCCAATTCGTAGGGTTCGCGATTGACGTCGACATAGCAGCGCGGGAAATGCGCCCGCACCACGGGATGGCCGCGCGCCACCACGCCTTCGATCAACTCGCCGACGAAGGAGTCCTCCGAGCGGCGCAACGTCGCCAAATCGAGCCGCGACGCCGATAAAAATCCTCTGGGATAAACCCGCCCGCTATGCGGCGAATTGAACAGCAACGGTCCACGGCACTCTGCCGGTTCAAGGGCCTCGAACGGGGGGTCGAATTCGTCCTGCGTTTCGGACATGACGCTGGCGGGTTCTCCGGATTCGCACCGTGCAGCCGCTATTGTCCATAGGTCCCGCGATTTGCCAAGGCCATTCGCCGTCGCTGCGATCCCTTGGTTTTCGGTCCTTTTTCACTCCATGTTTACCAGCGATCCGGCTTATGGGATGTAGGGGACCGGCGAAAGCCGGGTTTGTGAGTATGTCCAAGATTCTGCTTGCGGAAGACGACATCGACATGCGGCGCTTCCTGGTCAAGGCGCTGCAAAATGCCGGTTTCGAGGTCATTTCCTACGACAACGGCCTCTCCGCCTATCAGCGGCTGCGCGAGGAACCGTTCGAGCTTCTGCTCACCGACATCGTGATGCCCGAAATGGACGGTATCGAGCTTGCCCGCCGGGCCGCCGAACTGGATCCGGATATTAAGATCATGTTCATCACCGGATTTGCAGCCGTGGCGCTCAACTCCGACTCGAGCGCGCCGAGACACGCTAAGGTCCTGTCCAAGCCGGTTCATCTGCGCGAGCTGGTCAACGAAGTGCAGAAAATGCTCGCGGCCTAGTTCGATCAGCGCCCCGCGCTGAGAACGTCGGCGATCCAGTCGAACATGGTGTGGACCCCGATGGTCACGTTGTCGACCTGACAATGGTGGAAGCCGCCTTCTTCGCGGCTGAAAATCTTCAGCGCCTTCTGCTTGGAGCCCACGGCGTCGAACAGCCTTTCCGCCAGTTCGAGCGGAATCTGCTCGTCGCCGGCGCCGTGGAGCAACAAAAACGGGCAGGACATCTTCTGCACAATGCCGTCCAGGCGAAAGCCTTCGAGTTTCTTGAGCGCCGAGGCGCGGTCGGGAACGCCGAGCACCCATTGCAAATGCTCCGGCGGCACTGAAAGGGAAAGCACTTTCCCGGAATCCAGGTCTTTCAGGCGGCGGGCCCAGATCTCGTGATAGTCCCATTGCGCGCCCCACGCCACGCAGCAGGCAAAACGCGGCTCGAGCGACGCGGCGCGCGGCGCATAATAACCGCCCAACGATAGCGCCATGACGCCTATGCGCTTTTCATCGAACTCGGGCCGTGCGGCGAGATATTCATAAGCCGGCGTCGCATACTTCTCGGTCTCCGCGATCAGCGGCAGATTGCGAAAACGCACGCTCTCGCCGTTGCCGGGGCCGTCGACGATGAGGCAGCCGACGCCGCGCGCGGCGAGATCGGGAATGCCATAGCCGTATTGCAGCTCCTTGGTTACGTCGAAACCGTCGAAAAACACCATGGCCGGCGCCGGCCGCGCTCCCGCCGCATCGGCATCGGGATGCACGAGAAGCGCCGGCAAACTGGTGTCCGCGTACGGCACCTCGACCGCTTCGATGCGCGGGCGGCGGATCATGGCCGCCGCTTCTTTGAAGATCGCCACGGACCGCGCATAGACATCCATGCTTCGCGCCGATCGCGGATGGATAAAGCGCTCACCCGTCTGGTAGTAGCGCGCAGCGCGCATAAAGCAGGACGCGGCGGTGAGCTTGTGGCCGGCGCGCAAGCCGTCGCGACCGCGCTGCTCGATCGTCTCGCCCATCCGCGTCCATTCTTCGAACCAGGCAGTGTCGTTCCCGACCTTGCCGGCGAGCGCGCGCCCCACGCGGTTGACTTCATCGATCTCGATCCCCGTCCACGGCGCGGCGGACAGGCAGATCAAAAGCCCCATCGACCAGCGGTAATTGTCCGGGAAATAAAGAAATGCGGGATCCTGCCGATCCTTCGCCATAACGTGCTCCCCCCTGGTCCTCGTGGCCTCGGTGCCATTGGCTCACTTAAGGTTGTGAACGACCAGGAAGCACATCACGGCGGCGAAAATCAAACGTGGCTTCGCGCCGCGCGAGGCCCCGTTTGGACGTTGTGAGCGCGCTCCGGCCATGACACCATCAGAATCGGGTGGGGTCGTGGGTCTCGCATCGTCATGCCGCGTCGGAAATTTCCCCGAAAATATCCTTGGGCATCTTTGAGCGACGAGGAGTTGCTCGAGGTCCGCCTTAAGGACCTTAAGGTAACCGTCGAGGGGACTTGGCTCGAGAAGTGCCTGGACGCCTTGTCTTCGGAGCTTGGCGAACACGGCATCCGCGTGCGGCCGCATGCCTGGATCTCGAGCGAATGGTTCAGCCCGGAAAGCACGCCCGGCATCGCCATACCGTTCTATCTGGCGCATCCCCGGCTGATGCAGCTGGAAAAGAAAATGATCCTCGATGTCGAGGGCGGCACCTGGTCCGAATGCATGAGGATCCTGCGGCACGAATGCGGTCACGTGGTGACGCACGCCTATCAGCTTTATCGCCGTCGGCGGTGGCACCAATTGTTCGGCCCGTCGTCGAAACGTTATCCGCGCTATTACCGTCCGAATCCGGCAAGCCGCAATCATGTACAGCATCTGCGGCTGTGGTATGCGCAGAGCCATCCCGATGAGGATTTCGCCGAGACCTTTGCGGTATGGCTGCGACCGCGGTCGCACTGGCGCGCGCGTTATGCCGGTTGGCCGGCACTGAAGAAACTTGAATATGTCGACGAACTGATGAAGGAGATTGCCGGCAAGCGGCCGATGCTGACGAACCGGGAAACCGTCGACCCGATCGGCAAGCTGACGCAGACGCTTGGCGAATATTACAAGAAAAAGCGCGCGCTCTACGTTGTCGACACGCCGAGAACCTACGATCGCGATTTGCGGCGCCTGTTCTCCGCCGACCCGAAGCATCATCGCTCCGAAGCAGCCTCGGCATTCATCAGACGCAACCGTGCCGCCGTGCGCGAATTGGTTTCTAAATGGACCGGCGAATATCAGCTCACGTTCGACGCCGTGCTCGACGACATGATCCAGCGTTGCCGCGAGCTCAACTTGCGTGCCGTGGGCCCGGAGCGCAAACTCATCATGGAGTTCACGGTCCTATTGACCGCCAAAACCATGCATGCATTGTTTGGTTCATCGCGGCGCAAGTGGATTGCGTTATGAAACAGCTTCGCGTCCTGGTGCTTGTTCACCCGGACCTGATACCTCCGGAGTCAAGCGAAGGTTACACCGAGCAGGAAATTAACGTTTGGAAGACCGAATACGACGTGGTTACCACGTTACGTGCAGCCGGCCACGAAGTGCGGCCGCTCGGTGTGCACGACGAGCTGAAACCGATCCGCGACGACATCGAAGCATGGAAGCCGGATGTCGTATTCACCTTGCTCGAACAATTTCACGGCGAAGCGATCTACGATCAGAACGTCGTCAGTTACCTTGAATTGCTGCGCGTGCCCTATACTGGATGCAATCCGCGCGGCTTGATGCTGGCGCGCGGCAAGGATTTGTCCAAGACGCTGGTGAATTATCACCGCGTTCCGGTGCCGGATTTCGCGGTATTTCCCAAGCATCGCAAGATCAAGCGGCCATCGCGGCTGGCTTTGCCGCTGATCGTCAAGAGCGTCAACGAGGACGCATCCTACGGCATTTCTCAAGCGTCGGTGGTCGACAGCGACGAAAAACTCGTCGAGCGCGTCAACTTCATCCATGAGCGCATCGGCACCGCCGCAATTGCCGAGCAATATATCGAAGGCCGCGAAATCTATGTAGGCATCGTCGGCAATGAACGGCTGCTGGTGCTGCCGGTCTGGGAATTGGAATTTCAGAACATGGCGCACGGCGATTGGTTGATCGCCACCGAGAAGGTCAAGCACGACCCCGACTATCAAGAGCGGCGTGGCATCCGGCATGGACCCGCCAAGGATCTCAACCCTGAATTGGTGGCGCGCATCCAGGCCATGGCCAAACGGATTTATCGGACGCTCGAGCTCGACGGCTATGCCCGGATCGATTTTCGCCTCGCCGCCGACGGCACGCCGTACTTCCTGGAAGCCAATCCCAATCCCGAAATTGCCGAAAGCCAGGAATTCGCGACCGCCGCCCGTCATGTCGGGATCAACTATCCCGATTTGTTGCACCGGATCGTGGCGCTCGGAATAAAGCGCGGGACGCCAGCCATCGCAGTCAAATAAGAAGCGGCGTCCGTCGATTATGCGCTTTTGTGTTTCTCGCGCGCCCCGCGCGGGGCATGCGAGTCCTCGCTTTTGGCTGGATGGCGGTCGTCGTGCGTTGAGCCGTGCGCTTGGTCACGCGCGCGCTCGCGCTTGTCCTCGGCAAGGCGTTTGTTCTCGTCGGCATGCTTGCCTTCGGCGGCGCGTTTGCCGTTGTCGGCATGCTTGCTTTCGCCCGCACGCTTCTCTTCGGCGGCGCGTTTGCTTTCATCGTCACGCTTGCCTTCGGCGACGCGCCTGCTTTCGTCGCCGCGCCTCGTTTCGTTGGCGTGCTTGTCTTCGGCTGCGCGTTTGCTTTCGTCGGCGTGCTTACTTTCGCTCGTCTGCTTGTCTTCGCCGCTCTTGCGCGCTGAACGGGCCGCCGCCGCGGCCGCGGCTTTGTCCGTCGTCTCAGCGCGCTCGTCGTCCGCAACTTTCGCCTGATCGAGTAGGGCCTGCTGCACCTGCTGGGTTGGCGGTTTCTGCAACATCTGCTGCTGCTCGACATCGGCAAAGGCCGGCAGGCTGCGGCACGGCAGGTGCTGAACGAAAGTCAGCGCGTCGTTGTCGATGGGCATGCTTCGCCAGGTATCGGCCGAAAGGCCGGTCACCCGCACGACGTAGACCCGCGTTTCACGCGGCAAGCTGGCGCGATTCTCAAGCCATTCGATGACGCGGTGCGCGCCGGCATTGTAAGCGGCGGCGACAAAACCGAGATTGCCGAATTGCAGCCGCAGCTTCTGCAAGAACCGCGCTGAGGCGGGGATCGCCTGCATGGGATCGAACGGGTCCGCAAGTCCCGTCTCCGTGGCCACTTGCGGCATGAATTGCGCGATGCCCTGCGCGCCCTTTTTGCTCACATCGTCGGCGCGCAACCGGCTTTCCTGCCAAAGCAGATTGGCGAAGAACGGCACCGGCAGGTCATTGTTCTGCGCGGAAGTAAAGAGCGCGTTGCACAGGTCATCGAGCGATGGCTGGCCGGTCTGGTTGGTCGCGCTTTTCGCGTGCGTGTTGCCGGATTGCGTGTCGCCAAAAGATTGCGTGTTGTCAGACGGTGTGTCGCCGAGAGGAATATCCACGTCGGCGCTAGCGGGCGTGAGCTTCAGCCCGTGGTCTTGCGGCTTGACGGCTTCGACGCGCAGGATGTCGGGCTCGAGCGCCGCGAGGCCGAGGCGATCCATCCTGTCGACTGAAGACTCGATCTCGACGAGCGCGCCGGTTCGATTGACGGCGTGCAATTTCTCGCTCGATGGCGTGGCATATTCCGGCTCCGGCGCAGCGCGGGCGCCGGAGAGTCCAATCAGCAGAAATGCAAAAATCAGTATCGGTCGCATTGCCGTTCCCCTCGCGTAAGATTGGCGATGGCGCCCAGCTCGCGTCGCTCGTTGCAGTGACGAGAAATGTCCCCTCGACACGTGCGGCGGATATGAAATTCCGACGGCCAGTGTCACGGCCGGATAGGAAGTTCACATCAAACAAAACCGCGCTTTACTCAAAGCTCGCGGTATCGCTCTGCTTGCGGCCGCCGCACTTGCGGTGCCGCTTGAGTTCGCGGACGTCGGAATTAGGGTCGACACCTGACCCGCTCTTGGCCCTTTAACCGGGCAACTTTTTGGACATATTGTGCGGCGGACAAGGCGAATTGCGGCGAACTATGCGACGAGGGAAACTTGCGGTGCGGAACAATCGTATTTTCTTGAGCTTGCGCAGTTCCAACGCGTCGCTACGATTGCGACCAGTAAGTGTAGATTTGGGGGGCGCCCAGCTCGGCTATTGCCGCCGACGGGTGGGTATTCATTGATTTCTATGCAAAAATTGCCATGACCCGTTTTCGCAAGGCTGTGCGATGGATCTAGTCACGCGGAACAACGAGACCCGAACGACGCAAGGCCAGGCCGTCGACCTTCAATATCAGTCCGGCTTCGGCAATCATTTTGCTTCCGAAGCGGTTGCTGGCGCGTTGCCCGTCGGACGCAACTCGCCGCAACGCCCACCGTGCGGCCTTTACACGGAACTGATCTCGGGCACGTCCTTCACCACACCGCGGCAAGACAATCGCCGCACTTGGACCTATCGCATCCAGCCGTCGGTCGTGCATCGGCCCTACGCGCGTGTTGAAAACGGAATGATTCGCAGCGCGCCGTTCGTCGACGCCGACGCGACGCCGACCCAGCTGCGCTGGAGTCCCATTCCGATTCCGGATGAGCCCACCGACTTCATCGAGGGTGTCGTTACTCTCGGCGGCAATGGCGACGTCGCGACCCAGGTCGGCATGGCGGTGCACATCTATGCCGCCAACCGCTCCATGACCGATCGCTTCTTTTATGATGCCGACGGCGAAATGCTGATCGTGCCGCAACAAGGGCGCGCGCGTTTCGTCACCGAACTCGGTGTGATCGGAGCTAGCCCCGGCGAGATCTTGGTCGTTCCGCGCGGCTTGCGTTTTCGCGTCGAATTGCCGGACGGAGCGTCGCGCGGATATATCTGCGAGAATTACGGGTCGGCGCTGCGCTTGCCGGAGCTCGGTCCGCTCGGCTCGAACGGCCTTGCCAATCCGCGCGATTTTCTAAGCCCCGTCGCCGCCTATGAAGACCTAAAGACGCGTTGCATCGTGGTGTCGAAATTCCAGGGAAATTTGTGGGCCGCGGAAATGGATCATTCGCCGCTCAACGTCGTCGCCTGGCACGGCAATTTCGCGCCGTACAAATACGATCTGACGCGTTTCATGGCGATCGGGACGGTGAGTTTCGACCATCCCGACCCGTCGATCTATACGGTCCTGACCGCGCCGTCGGATGTGCCAGGCACCGCCAACATCGATTTCGTCGTCTTTCCGCCGCGCTGGCTCGTGGGCGAAGATACGTTCCGGCCGCCGTGGTTTCACCGCAACGTCATGAGCGAGTTCATGGGGCTGCTGCAAGGCGTCTATGACGCCAAGGCCGAAGGTTTTCTGCCGGGCGGCGCCAGCCTCCACAATTGCATGAGCGCGCATGGACCGGACGCCGAAACCTGGGAACGCGCGAGCCGAGGCGAACTCAAGCCACAAAAGCTGAAAGACACGATGGCCTTCATGTTCGAAAGCCGCTACGCGATCCGGCTCACGCGTTACGCCCTCGAATCTTCGCAGTTGCAGCACGATTATTTCGAGGGTTGGCAAGGCCTGCAAAAGCATTTCCGCAAACCGTCATCGTGACGCAGCCGCCAGCGTCGGGTTTCATGCTATTCCCAACGCGATTGGGAGTGGAAGGACCAACAATGGCGGGTACCAGAAAGAGCGTTCTGCTCGGCGCCAGCTTGGCTCTGGCCTGCTTTCTTACCGCACCGGCGCGGGCGGAGGATTACCCGACGCGGCCGATCACGGCGATCGTGCCGTTCGCCGGCGGCAGCGCGAGCGACGTCGTCAGCCGCATCTTGTTCAACCAGATGTCGAAGTCCTTGGGCCAGCCGATTGTGGTCGAAAACCGGCCTGGCGCCGGCGGCAATACCGGCAGCGCCGACGTGGCCAAGGCAACGCCCGATGGTTACACGCTGCTCGGCGGCGGCTCGGGTCCGGTTGCCGCCAACGTCACGCTCTACAAGCAACTCGACTACGACCCGCGGCAGGATTTCGAGACGATCTCGCCGTTCGCCTCCTTCACGATCATCGTGGTGGCGAGCAACAAATTGCCGGTCAACAATCTGCAAGATCTGATCGTCTACGCCAAAGCGCATCCCGGAGAACTGAATTACGGCTCGGTCGGGATCGGCAGTTCGCAACACCTCGCCGGCGAATATTTCGGCCAATTGACGGGGGTTAAGATCACCCACGTTCCCTACCGCAATATCGGCCAATACGTGCCGGACCTGATGTCGGGTCAGGTCCCGCTCGGCTTTCAATGGTATCCAAATGTCTCCGCCGCGCTTGCGGCAAAAGGCGCAAAGGCGCTTGCGGTGGCCGGTCCCAATCGGCTGGATGCGCTGCCGGACGTGCCGACGACCAAGGAAGCCGGGTTGCCGCAATATGTCGTTTCCGGCTGGTTTGCGCTTTTGGCGCCGAACGGCACTCCGGCCGCGATCGTCACCAAGCTCAACGGCGCATTGAAAGCCGCCGTTGCGGATCCAGCCGTGCGCGCGCAGTTTCAGAGACAAGGTGCTGAGACGGTTTATCTGCCTCCCGACGAATCGCAGAAATTCATCGTCGATGAGATCGCCAAATATCGCGACATCATCACAAAGGCCGGCATTCCTCAGATCGAGTAGGTTGGAAACTCCTGCAAAAAAGGGCGGAGGCAGTCGCATCTGCGGCCGCCTCAGCCAGATCGTCACGATGGGTAGTGAACCGCGGCAGAGCCGCGGTGAGAGAGTTGACCCGTTACAATCGGCGTCCGAATCCGCCGCGGAAGCCGGTCGACAGCAATGAGATGACAAACAGCACCAACGCGACGAAGAAGACGATCTTCGCGATGCCCACCGCGGCGCCGGCAATCCCACCGAATCCGAGGATGCCTGCGATGAGGGCGATGATCAAAAGCGTAACGACGAGGCTCAACATTTCTGCGCTCCGCATGTCCGTTGCCGTCCAGTAAACTCGCCACGACCCGCGGAGTTCCAGAACGTCAGACTTGATCGGGATCGTTTCTCGGTGGAAACAACAAAACCGCGAAGGCGACAGCAATCGTGAGCGCCGCGTAGACGTAGGGTTCCGAATTGTGCAGCGCGAGCGCGAATTGGCCGCAGATGTGGTCGATATCCGCAAGCAGCGATTGTGCGTCGTACATTGGAAACGTTCCCGCCTCGTGTCCGGCTGTCCGCCGGCCGGGGCGCCAGCCATCGTTGGCGAAGCGAGCGAAAGTGTGGCGCGCTTAGAGAAGCTATCCACGAGCATCGAAAAACCGGTACGGACCGTCAAAATCTCCGATCGGAACCCAATGCGTGACCACGGCGCCGAAGTCGTTGCCGGCAGCCCAGACGTGCAGATGGAAAGCCGGTGGTTCGACGGTGAAGGAAGGCGGCAGGCGCGCATCGAGATCGAGCGCGACGGCGTGATTGGGCGCCGGGCATATCGTGGCCGCGATACCCGCGAAATTCGTCAGCACGGGGCGATGGATATGGCCGGCGGCGACCAGTCGCGCGCGGCGATGGCGGCGCAAGATCGCGGCAAGGTCGCTGGCATTGCGGAGGTTCTGCACGTCCATATGAGCGATGCCGGTGGCAAATGGCGGATGATGCAGAAACAAGAGCGCCGGCCGCGTCGTTGACGAGCTTAGCACCGTCTCAAGCCACGCCAAGCTGTCGGTATCGAGCGTGCCGTAGTTTTCGCCGGGCGTTACCGAATCGATGAGCACGACATCGACACCGCCGACTTCGCGCACCGAATGAAGCGCGCCGCGCGTAGACGCATAGGGTTGCGGCAGCGCCGCCCGCATCAAATCGCGTTCGTCATGATTGCCGGGGATCGCCGCGAATGGAAGTTCGAGCAGCGTCAGGAGCCGAACAAGGTGATCGTAGGCTTCTTGCGACGGTCTATCGATGAGATCGCCTGAAATGACGACGAGGTCCGAAACGATTGAGCTCTCTCACGCAGCGCGCGAGCGCCGCCGCCGTATCGACACGCTGGTAGGCGAGCATGCCCACCGGTTTGACGTGAAGGTCGGAAATTTGCGCGATCAGCACGCGCGGTTTCGAATTTTGCGCCGTCACGCCGAATCCCCCGGCAGCAAACGGATCTCGCCCGGGTCGATGGCCAAGCCGACGTGGTCGCCAACCTTGATCGCGACCGAATTAGGCACGTCAACCGTCAAGGTTTTTGCGGCGGCGCCTGTAATCGATGCCTTTTGCTTGTCGCCGATAAAATTCACGCTCTCGACAACGCCGCGCAGCGCTGAACTTGCCGCCGGCACGAGCTTGATTGATTCCGGGCGGATCATCGCGACGACGCGACCGTTCGCCTGGCCGCTCAGCTCGGGTGGCGTCGTCGCGATGGGGATCATTCCGCCGGCCAGGCGCAACGATTGGGCTTCATAGGCCGCTTCGACGATGTTTGCGGCGCCGACGAACTCGGCGACGAAACGGCTCGCCGGCGCAAAATAAACGTCGCGAGGCGTTCCAACCTGCGCGATTGCTCCCTTGCTCATGACGACGATGCGGTCGCCCAGCACCATCGCCTCGCCTTGATCATGCGTGACGTACACGGCGGTGATCCCGAGCGACCGCAGCAGCCGGTTGAGCTCGCTGCGCAGTCGTTCACGCAGCGCCGCATCGAGGGCTGTCAGGGGCTCGTCGAGCAAAAGCACGCTCGGCCGCACGGCGACGGCGCGCGCCAGCGCGACGCGTTGGCGCTGTCCGCCGGAGAGCTGGTCGATGCGGCGTCGTTCCAGGCCTTCGATGCCGGTGAGCACCACCAATTCCGCGATCCGCGCCTTCCGTTCGGCTTCGGCGATGCCGCGAATCTTCAGTCCGTATCCGATGTTCTCGGCGACGGTCATATTGGGAAATAGCGCGTAAGACTGAAACACCATGCCGACATTGCGACGTTCGATCGGCACCCGCGTCACGTCGGTCTTGTTAAACAGCACGCGCCCGCCGGCGTCCGGTGTCTCGAGTCCGGCAACGATGCGCAGCAAAGTGGTCTTGCCGCAGCCCGACGGCCCGAGCAGCACCAGAGTTTCGCCGCGCGCTACATCGAGCGTCACTGACCCGAGCGCTTGCGTGCCGTCGACGAATGTCTTTGCGCAGTTCTCGATGTGCACGGCAACGCCATGCATGTTTGATTTCGAGTTGCCTTGGATCGTCATCGCCGTAGCCCCGCCGAACCGCCGCCGCGTTCGGCAAAGATTTGCATTGCGACGAGCAGCGGAACGATCATTACGAAAAATACCAGCGTATAGGCCGAGGCGACTTCAAGCCGCATCGAGGCGTAGCTGTCGGCAAGCCCCACGGGGAATGTCTTGGTCAATGGCGTATGCAGCATCCAGGTGAGATTGAATTCGCCGAGCGAGAGCGTAACCACCATCAGCGACCCCGCCAGAATGCCCGGTCGCGCGTTCGGCACGATCACGTCCCTGAAGCGCCGCCACGGCAAAGCTCCGAGCGAAGCCGCACCTTCGTCCAGCGTCTTGATATCGATCGCGCCGAACACCGCCAGCACCGAACGGACCATGAAGGGCAGCGTGAAGATCACGTGCCCGACCAGAATGAACAGCCAAGAACGGCGAAAATCGCCAAATCCGCCGTAGGTGAGAAGCAGCGCCAAGGCGATGGCGAGACCCGGGATCGCGAGCGGCAGCGTGATCATCTCTTCGATCATGCGCGAAAGGCGGTCGTTGCGCAGATGAAGGGCGTAAGCGGCGGGGACGCCGGCAATCAAGGTGACGCCGAGAGTGGCGATCGCGATCAAAAGAGAGCGAAAGATCGTATCGGAATAGAGCTGCCAAACCTGGATCACCCATTGCAGCGTCACGCCCGACTCGATGCCGCGAAAGTAATTGACGGTGACACCCGCCATCATGGACAGCACCGCCGGCACGATCAAAAACGCCGCCACAAGCAGCGTGAATGCGAGCTGCGCCGCGAAGATCAATCGGTCGCGCATCGTCGTCATCCGGCGGCCGCGACGCTCGTGCCGCCATAGCTGCGGGCGAGCGCGAGAATGGCCCAGGTCACCAAACCGAGCCCCACCGACAGCGCGGCGGCCATCGCGATATTCGCTGACAAGGTGAACTCGGTGTAGATCTGCATCGGCAAAACGTCGATGTCGGTGGCAAGCGTAAACGCGGTGCCGAAGGCGCCCATAGCGGTGGCAAAAGCAATCGCGCCGGAGGCAATGAAGGCCGGCGTCAGCGCCGGCAGTATGACGTCGCGAACGACGCGCCACGGACCGGCGCCGAGCGCGCGCGCGGCGTCTTCAAGGCTGGGGTCGAGCTTTTCTACCGCCGCCATGATCGTCAGGATGACGCGCGGGATCGAGAAATAAAGGTAGCCGAGAAACAAGCCCTGCAGCGAATAGGCAAGCACTTCTTTGCTGCCGAACAGGCGCAGCGTCAGGTCGCCGATCAGACCCTGCCGCCCGGCGAGCAGGATAATCATGAAGCCGACCACCACGCCGGGGAACGCGAGCGGGAAGGTCAGCATCGCCACCAGGAGGGTAAGCGTTGAAATCGTAGTCGAACAGAATCGGAATCTCGCCCGACACCACGCGCGCATAAGAGGTCTGTTTCGGAACGATCGGCTGATTGGCGTGCAATTCCTTGAAGAAATTTACCGCCGGCGTCATGTCGCTCGCGCTGCCGCCGAGCGCGA
>JBAPZR010000175.1:0-11407 GCA_049285335.1 Xanthobacteraceae bacterium
GCCGCGCCAATAGGCGCCGGCGACCTTCATCAGCCTGAAGGCGTTGCCGACCTTGCCGGTCGAAGTCATGTGTGGGCCGCGGCAGAGGTCGAACCAGTCACCCTGCTTATAGATCTTGATTTCTTGATCTTCCGGGATGGCGTCGATCAATTCGACTTTGAACAATTCGCCCTTGTCGCGAAAAACCTTCTTGGCCTCGTCGCGCGACCAGACTTCCTTGGTGAAAGGTTTGTCGCGCGCGATGATCTCGCGCATCTTCTTTTCGATGGCGGTGAAGTCTTCCGGCGTGAAAGGCTGGTTGCGGAAGAAATCGTAGTAGAAGCCGTTGTCGATGACCGGCCCGATCGTCACCTGCGTGCCAGGCCACAAACTTTGCACGGCTTCGGCGAGCACATGCGCGGCGTCGTGGCGAATGAGTTCGAGCGCGCGCGGATCCTCGCGCGTGAGAAATTCGATTTTCGCGTCGTGCGCGATCGGATCGGAGAGGTCGGCGAGCTTGCCGTCGAGCGCCATCGCCACCGTGCGCTTGGCAAGCGATGGCGAAATGCTCTTGGCGATATCGAGCCCGGTTGTGTTTTGCGGATAGTCCCGGCGAGCGCCGTCGGGAAAGGTCAGCCCGACCATCATTTGCTCCTGTTGCTCACTCGCTGCCTACGGTGCGGCGTAAGCGAACGCTTGTTTTCTAGGCGTCTTTCGACTTCTTCGTCAATGCCGGGTCAATGATGCACGCGAGCATTCAGGCCTTGCGCAGCAACGGAATAGCCTCACGGCCGAACAGTTCGTGCGCCTCCGTCACTTCGTCGAGCGGCGCACTCCAATTGAGCACGGTGAGAAAATGTCCAGCGCCAACGGCCCGGCACTGCTCGACGATGTTTTGTGCAGCTTCCTTCGGCGAGCCGGTGATGAACTCGTCGTTGCTGAGCGTGAACCCGCCTGAGGGCGCCGGCGCATCGGGGGCGTGAGTGCTCAGCCGTTCGTCCTCGGCGACAAAGCTCTTCAAGCGCTCGGTCACGGCCTGGGCATAGAGATGCGCTTGCTCGCTGGTCGACGCGACGGTGACGCGCCGCCGCAGCGCAAAGTATTCGGGGCCCGCATGAAATCCGGCGGCGTCCGCTTCCTCGCGGTAGGCATCAAATACGCCTTTGATCGACTGTGTTGAATTGAACCCGGTGCTGATCCTTATCCGCCGCCGCGCCGCCCGCCTTGCCGATTCCACGCTGATGACAGTCGTCCAGCGCGGCGGGGAGGGCTGCTGCAACGGCCGCGGCAAAAGACGCAAATTAGAAAACGAGAAATATTTCCCGTGGTGGGAGATCACGCGATCAGCCAATGCAGCATCGAGGATCGTGATGATTTCATCGTTGCGTTCGCGCGCCTCGGCCATGGTCATGTTGAGGCGGCTGAGTTCCTGGGGGACGCCGATGGCCGTGCCAATTTCCAACCGGCCACCGGTCAAGTGGTCCAGCATGCCGATTTCCTCCACTACGCGGGCCGGGTGGTAGTAGGGCAGGACGACGCCCATGACGCCGAGACGAAGTCGCTTCGTTCGCGGGCCGAGCGCGGCAATCAGGAGATTGGGCGACGGGGAGTACGATCGGCCAAAGTGGTGTTCGCTGAAAAATATGCCTTCGAAGTCAAGCGCCTCATCATGGACCCACAGATCGAGATAGCGGGCGAACAGTGTCGCCACATCGTGAGGATTCGGCTCCACGCTTGGGCCACCCAGCTCGGGCAGGAATTCAAACAGCCAGGGCTTGATCATCGGCAGCCTTACGCCTCCGCTCCGTGTTCGGATGTCATGGGTTTGAACGAGAATTAAATTACGTGGCTACTGTGCGCTCGGCGAGCGACGGCGAAATGCTGGCAATACCGAGCCCGCGGATAGTCCTGGCGAGCGCCGTCGGGAAAGGTTGGCGCGAACCATCATTGACTCCTGTTGCTCACTCGCTGCCAACGAATGCAGGTAAGCGTGACCGGATGAGCGTTTCTCTTGCTAGTGCCTCGCAGCGTCCGGTTCGACGAGGTTGCTCTGAGCGGATGGACCCGGATTGGTGCCGCGCCATCGCCCATAGCGCCACGGCATATACCAGCGCGATTTTTCCGGCAACGTGTCGGGCACGAAATCGAGCCCCGACGTTCCTAAAGGATGACAGCGCAGCAACCGCGCCAAGATCATCCAGCCGCCGGCCCACAGGCCAAAGCGATCGATCGCCTGATCGCCGTATTCGGAGCAGGTGGGGAGGTGACGGCACTGAAATCCGGTGAGCGAGGCGAGCGTGTAGCGATAGACCTTGATCAAGCCGCGCCCGACGAGGCGAGGGGCATTGCGGCAGGTTTCGACGAGCGACGCCACGTCAGCGCCCATTCATTGCGCTTGGGTTTTGGCGCCGCGCTTCGCCTCGATCTGACCGATCGCATCGACGACGGCGTCAAATGTCAGAAGCGTCGACGCATGCCGCGCCTTGAAATCGCGCACCGGTTCGAGCACGGCGATATCGGCCCATTTGCCGTTCGCCGGCGCAACGCCGTTTTCCTTGAGCATCTTGCGTACGCCTTCACGAAGGTCCCGCAATTCGCCCGCTTTGGAGCCGATGATATTGCGGGCCATGATCGACGACGATGCCTGGCCGAGCGCGCAGGCCTTCACCTCATGCGCGAAGTCGGTAACGGTGTCGCCGTCCATCGCCAGGTCGATCGTGACCGTCGAACCGCACAGGCGGGAGACGGCGGTCGCGCTGGCGTCGGGCGTAGAGAGCCGCCCGATCCGCGGGATATTGCCGGCAAGTTCGATGATGCGGCGGTTATAGACTTCGTTGAGCATGGCGAGTGTAGATTATCCCGACTTGACCGGGGTTTATTTGAGTCTCTCGAACAATCCACTATATAGGCGGCGGCGGCTTTGATTTGAAGTTCCAGCAACAGCGCCGAACGAAAAGCGCGGGGAAAAACGAGAGGCAAAAACGCGAGGACCACGTTGGCGGATAAATCACCATTTTCATCGCCAGCCGGCAGCGCCGAACTTGAAGAAGGTTCGGCATTGACGCCGAAATTCGATGCCGAGGGTCTCGTTACCTGCGTCGCGACGGATGCGGCTTCCGGCGATGTGCTGATGGTCGCGCATATGAATGCCGAGGCGCTGGCCAAAACCATCGCCAGCGGCGAAGCCTGGTATTACAGCCGCTCGCGGCGCGCATTGTGGAAAAAAGGCGAGACCTCGGGCCACGTCCAGCGCGTCGTCGAGATGCGCGTCGACTGCGATCAGGATGCGGTGTGGATCAAGGTCGAGCAGGTGACCGCGGCATGCCATACTGGCCGCCGTTCGTGTTTCTACCGCGCCGTGCCGCTTGGCGAGCCTGCTGCCAAGTCCGGCGGCAAGTCCGGCGCGATCACGCTCGAATTTCGCGACGAACGCGTGTTCGATCCCAAGACAGCCTATCGAAAGAGCTAAAGCGAAATGATTTTGGGTTAGATCGTGCTCTAACGCGAGACGCCGGTGCGGGCGAGCAATTGCTTGGCGCGTGTCAAATGCGGCCGATCGAACATCACGCCACCGATGCCGACGACGCCCGCGCCTGGAGAGCTTGCGAAAGCATCGACAATCGCTTGCGCCCGCGCGATCGCTTCGACCGAAGGCGTGAACACCTCGTTGATGATCGGCACTTGCGCGGGATGGATCGCCATCTTGCCGAGAAAACCGTCGCGGCAAGCTTCCTCGCATTCCCGGCGAAAGCCCGTGCTGTCGCGAAAATCGACGAATACGGTATCGATCGCGGGCACGCCCGCGGCGCTGGCGCCGACGAGGCAAAGCGTGCGCGCGAGCCGATAGGGCTCGAGGAAGCGTCCCTCCGCATCGCGGTTCGCCTGGGCGCCGAGTTCGGCGGACAAATCCTCAGCGCCCCAGGTGAGCCCCATCAGCCGCGCGCTCGCGCCAGCAAAAGTGCCGGCGACGAATATTGCCGCGGCGGTCTCGGTTGCGATCGGCAGAATCTTCATATAGCCGTCCGGCAGTCCGCATTGTGCTTCGCGGACAGCGAGTTTCGCGTCGGCGTGGACGACCGCGGCGCCGCCTTCGGCCTTCGGCAACATGATGGCGTCCGGTTTTGCCGGCGCGATGGCGTCAAGATCGGCGTCGGTCAGCCCCGTCTGCAAGCCGTTGACGCGGACCATCAGATAGGGCCGCTCTGCGCTCGTCAGCGCACCTTTGAGAAAAGCCGCGGCGCTTTCGCGCGCATTGCCTTTTGCATCGAGTGAGATCGAATCTTCCAGATCCACGATCAGAGCGTCGGCGCCGCTCGTCATCGCCTTGTCGAGCTTCCGCGCGCTGTCGGCCGGTACGAAGAGAAGCGAGCGCATGCGGTTTGATGTCATTTCGGCCGCATGCGGATGAAGGCCTGGCGACGGCACTCCGCGACGAGCTTATTATCCTGATTGTAAGCGCGGTGATGAAATTCGACGATGCCGGCGCCGGGGCGCGATTTCGATTCGCGCTTGCCGACGACTTCCGTCGTGCAATGCACGGTGTCGCCTTCGAACAGCGGGTGCGGGAATTTGACGTCGGTCATGCCGAGATTGGCGATGGTGGTGCCGACCGTCATATCCGAAACCTGGATGCCGATCATTAAGCCGAGCGTGAACAGCGAATTCATCAACGGCTGGCCCCATTCGGTCTCCTGCTCGCAGAAATGCCGATCGATATGGAGCGGCTGCGGATTGAGCGTCATGTTGGAGAACAACATGTTGTCCATCTGTGTGACCGTGCGGGTGTAGCGGTGTTCCACGGTTTCGCCGACAACGAAGCCCTCAAAATAAAGGCCGCCGCGTTTGTGCCTTATGGCCGTCTGTTGCGACATTGTTGCCTCCGTACCCCCTGTTGCTTCCTCTTACTCTTTGGGCTCGTTGGGCGACATTTAGCACACTTGGTCGTGTTCTCTACGCCTGGAAGGTGGGCCCGGCGCGGCGCGAAACGGCCCGCGGGAAGCGCGCTTGTTCTGCCCGTTTGCCAGTTGTCGGCGGACGCGCCATTCACGCCAAAATTGCAAATATTTATGGTGAACGATTTGTTAAGAGCGGACTTCTAGCATCGGCATCGAAGCACCATTTGGAGCGGCTGAACAATATGATCGTTCGCGATTTCCTGCAGTGGGTAAACCACGCGTCGGCTTGCGAGCGCGCCGAGGCCACGTCCGCGCTGGCGCGTGCCTATCTCTATTCCGATCTGTCGCCCGACGATCTTGCCGCGGTCGAGGGCGTCATGCTGATGCTGCTCGACGATCGCTCGCCGCTGGTGCGCCAAGCGCTCGCCGAAGCTTTGGCGGCAAGCCCGATCGCGCCGCCTGCGGTCATTATGGCGCTTGCCGCCGACCAGCCGCAGATCGCGACGCTCGTCTACGCCGCTTCGCCGCTCTTCGTCGATGCCGATCTCGTCGAGGCCGTCCTCACCGCGGACGCCGGAATTCAAACCGCCATTGCCGGCCGCGCCGCATTGCCGCGCGCGGTCGCCGCGGCCATCGCCGAGACCGCTGCCGAGGAGCCGTGTCTGATCCTTGTGGAAAATCACACCGCCGATGTCGCACCGCACTCGATCAATCGCATCGTCGAACGCTTCGGTCACCTTGGGCCTATTCGCGAGGCCTTGCTCACGCGCGACGACGTCCCTTCGCCGACGCGTCAAATGCTGGTGACGAAGCTTTCTGAGACGCTCGCCGGTTTCGTCGTCGAACGCGATTGGCTCAAAGCCGATCGCGCGCGACGCATTGCCCGGGAAGCTTGCGAGAAGGCGACGGTGTCGATCGCGGCCGAGATCCCTCAGACCGAATTGCGCCCGCTGATCCGCCACCTTTGCGCCACCGGTCAGCTACGGCGGGGCTCATCTTGCGGGCGCTGTTGTGCGGAAATACCGGCTTGTTCGAAGAGGCGCTCGCCGAGCTAACCGGCATGCCGGTAGCGCGCATTTGCGGCATCGTGCACGGCCGCGGCGAAGGAAGCCTGCGCGCTTTGTTCGGCAAGGCGCAGCTGCCGCCCTCGACCTATCCAGCCTTCAAGGAGGCGATCTTGGCGATGCGCGAGGGGTTCGTTTACGACGCCGGCGGCGCGGCGCGGCTCAAGCGCCGCATGATCGAACGCGTTCTGACGCGCTGCGAGGACGCCGATCTCGGCGAGGTCGCTCCGTTGATGACGCTGTTGCGCCGCTTCGCCACCGAAGCCGCTCGCGAAGAGGCGCGCTTGTTCTGCGAAGAGCTGGTGAGCGAGGCGACCGAGATGGACACCCAGTCTGTCGCGGCTTGACGCTTTCGATGCGTCTTCGACCTTAGTGAAAGAATTGCTCGCCAAGAATGCGCTCGTCGAGGCTGTGACCCGGATCGAACAGCATATGCATCGCGGTCTCGTGATCCATGCTGATCTCGACCGAACGGACCGAGCGCACCTCATCGTGATCGGCCACCGCCGCCACCGGGCGTTTTCCAGCTTCCAGGACTTCGATCGTGACGTGAGCGCGATCCGGCAACAGCGCGCCACGCCAATGGCGCGGCCGGAATGGGCTGATCGGCGTGAGCGCAAGAAGCGGGGCGCCGATCGGAATGATCGGTCCTAGCGCCGATAGATTGTAAGCCGTCGAGCCCGCCGGTGTCGCCAACATGACGCCGTCGGCGACGAGCTCTGCGAGCCGTTCCTTGCCGTCGACCAGAATGCGCAGCCGGGCCGCCTGGTAGGTTTGCCGGAACAACGAGACTTCGTTGATGGCGCGGTGGCGATGGACGCGGCCCGCGGCGTCGCGCGCCCGCATCAAAAGCGGATGGATGACCGTGACATGAGCCGCCGCCAGCCGTTTGATCAGATCGCGTTCGCTGTATTCGTTCATAAGAAAGCCGACGGTGCCGCGATGCACTCCGTAGATCGGCTTGCCGGAATTCATGAACCGTTGCAGGGTCGTCAGCATGAGACCGTCGCCCCCGAGTGCAACCACGACGTCGGCGGTCTCGGGCCGTGCGTCGCCATAGAGCTGGATAAGCCGGCGCCGCGCCCGCTGGGCCTCGGGCACGTCGCTCGCTACGAAGGCGATATTTTTGAACCGGGAGGCGGGGTGGGCTTTCGGCATAATGGTCGTTTCAAACTAGTGTCCCGATTCCGAAGTTCGCCATACCTTGCGGCGCGCTCTTAGCGAACCTCGGAATCGAAGGGACACTAGCAAGTTTATAATTCTAGTGTGGGTTTTGGATTTGAAGTTCCTATACGAGTGTGCCGCATAACCATAAGAACTTCAAATCCACCACGCTAGCGGCGGATCGCTGCCGCGGGAGATTGAGCATGGACAACAACAATGAACGGGCGGTTTTCGTCTATACGACCTATCCCTCCATTGTCGAGGCTGAGCGCGCCGGCCGCGAACTAGTCCAGGCCCGGCTGTGCGCCTGCGTCAATATCCTGCCCGGCATGGTGTCGCTCTATTGGTGGCAGGGCGCAATCGAGCGCGGGGAGGAGGTCGTCATGATCATAAAGACGCGCGCCGCGCTCGCTGAAGCCGTGCGCACCGCGGTGAGGCGAACGCACTCCTATACCACGCCGGCCATTCTCGTCCTGCCGATCGAGCGGGTCGATCCGGACTACAACGCTTGGATCATGGCCGAGACGAAAGCGCCATAGCGGCAAACACCGAGAATCTTAAAGCCCGGCCTTAAAGGCCGGGCCGTTCCCTTTTTGAACCCCACATTTCCGGGGTTTTTAAGGGTTCCGGATCGATCTTGCTAGCGGTTTGCTAACGTATCGTTCCCCGATTGTTGCTACAGCAGCCCCATGCCGGCGACTGACTTAACGAGCTTAGCCTTGCCCTCGTCCGTCTGCTTAGCGTAGGCCGCAAGCAAGGTCCCCGGATCATGCCCTAGTCGCTTCGCAACCTCATGGATGGGCTCGCCAGCGTTCAGGAGGGCCGTACCGTGGCTGCCTCTCAGATCATGGAACCTCAATCCTTTGTAGCCGCACTCTCGGGCCAGCAAGGCGAACATATTGGAGACCGAACGTGGAGACCGTGGCCGGCAGAGATCGGGCTTATCGCCGCGACTGAGGAGGGGAAAACACAACGCACCTTGCGGCAACCGGACTAGGGACAGGTCTACACTGACACCATCGGGAACGCCGGCCACGATCCGCAAGTGGCGCGCGTGTTCCGTCCGCAACAGCTCGACCAGATCATCGGAGATTCCGATCTCTCGCTCGTTCCCGGTTTTCGTTCCCTTGATCGTAATGCCTCCGGTTTTGGTTTGCTCTAGTGCGCGACGAATTGTGACTGTCTTTTTATTCAAATCTACATCGCCCCATTGCAAGCCAAGAATTTCGCCGCGCCGCGCGCCAGTGAGACAGGCAAAGGCAATAATAGAGTGAAGAGTGGAATTGTGAGACTTGCTGATTAGGTCTTTCATCTGCGCGGCGTTCAATGCCATACCATGATCGACCGCGCCCTTGTCTTTGTGCGGCACTATCTGAATGTCCAAAACTGGATTTTCGGAAATCTCCTTTCCCCGTACCGCCGCGTTCAAACAAGATTGCAGAACGATGTGAACTTTCTCCCGAGTGCTGTTACTAACCTTGCCCTCTAACACAGAATAAAGCTTGTCGATCATCGTTGGCTTAATGTCTTGCAATCGACAGGGGCCGAGCACCGGCAGAACATGACAATGCAAAAGCTGGCCGTACCGCTCACTGGTCTTGCGGCCGACTTTTTCTTTTTTCTTACCCGGCGCGCCGATGTTCAACCAATGCTCAACCCACTCCGTTAGGGTCGTGCCTTTCTTGGCGACGAATTTCCCGGACTTCATTTGCTTCCGCAGATCGGCAGCGAGGTCCATTGCTTCGCGCTTGCCCTTAGCCTCAGGCAATGAACGCCACACGGTTTTGCGTTTGCCGAATTCATCTTTGGTGGAAATCACGGCGTACCAAGTATCGCCGCGCAGTCGAACATGTCCGCTCATTGCCCCGTCTCCTCTTTGTTCGGTGTTAGTTTTTGTCGTGCTAATTCCATACCCCTTTCATCGCCCGCCAAATTTCTCCTTGCCACGTTCATGCTGTGTTGAGTGGTGTGATCTCTAGCGTCCGTTGGGGACGACGGTTCGACGCGATTCCAGTACTCCAAGAGGATCATGTTGCCGATAAAGGCGGCGATCTCCCGCGGAGTGTTTCCGAATCGTTTGACCTTCTCTGACGATGGCGCTTCGGGTTCTCCGGGGGGTTTGAGCATTTTGATAATAAGGCCAAAGGCCAGAAAAACGACTTCCCATGCGGTCGGATCGTTGCGCCAATGGCGCTCGGCGCAGTGGCCACCGTAGTCAAGCTGATCGCGGCTGGCTGGCTTTATGGCTGGCACGGTTTTGCGCTCGCATGGGCGCAGCTTTTGGACGCGACTATAAGGGGCCTTTAGGGACAGATCATGAAGCTCAAAGAACTCAAAGAGCGGTTTATCGTAGGAGTATTGGTTAGTCTTATTCGGTGCGGTGTTTTATGGGTGTCTTCTCTTTGGAATCTTTTTTATAGGGCAATGGGCGGTCACGTTCTTTGGGCTGAGCATCAATAAGGATGCGGCCGGGCTGATCGCCGTGATGGGGTTCATTTGGGTCTACGAACACGACTATTTCGAGCGTAAAATCGAACGCAAGTACGAACGGCTGCTTGATATCCTAGACCCGCCAAAGTTCTGACGGGGCCTCCGCGCGGCCCCTTTTCAGTTCAGGCCGGTCCTTTCTGTTTGCGCGTCAGCAGCTCCGGCAGCTTCGTTGCCCGCAACCCGCCGCGCCTCATCCCAGGGGTTAGTAGCCTGGTCCGATTGATCGGGCCGCCTAAGTCGTTACGCATTTGATCCATGCGCTTTCGCTATTCTTGCGCGGTTGAGCCGGACACGACGCAGCAAAGCAAGCGTGGGGAGTTCAAAAAATCGGAAGACGAACGCGCCTACAAGATTAACTGTCAAAAATCCAACAACGATTAGCACGACACTCGAAATTGCACCTGATGGCGCTAGTGCATAGATGATACGACCGATTGCAGACAATACCAAAACATGCGTTAAGTAAGTTGCGTAGGACCAGTCGCCAAGTGCAACGAATAACCTCGCCGGCATCTTCACTACCTTTTGTTCTAAGGCAACCAGCCAGTAAACGATTAGCGCCGCTGGCGTTCCAAAGAGCACTACGCGCCAAGCATCCAAATAGACACTGTTTGCTAGCTTCATGGCGGGCGCCACGAATGCGATAGAAGCGACAAGCGTTGCCAACCCCAGGATACCCGCCCAAGCGGCTCCGTGCATCTTTTTATGATCATAGAGGACACCAATTACGGCGCCCATCATAAACTCTGCCGTCAATGGATTAGTCCAGACACGCAAAGGCGCAAGGCTGTCCGCATAGTCGCCGGCGAGGATTTTCATCATAAGCAAGACCAAAGCCCACCCGAGAAGGCCGACGAGGATCGGAATGCGTAATGCTAAGAAAATTGAAAACACAAGATAAAAGTAGACCTCATAAACAAGCGTCCAACCAACCGCAAGAAGTGGCGGCGCCGAGTCCGGTACGAGCAAAAAAGATCGCCACAGTGAGATCGGCCCTTCTATCGACGAATTGACCCACGTTGGCTTCGCCAAACTTACGAACAGGACTACCAGAGATATCAACCAATAGAGTGGATAAATCCGCGCCGCACGCCGCCACAGAAACTCAGGGGCTCCGATGCCTTTTCCGGCCGCTACAACCATAATGAAGCCGGACAGAACGAAAAAAATGTCTACTCCGGCAATGCCGTAAAAGCTGAATGTCGGAAGAATTTGGCCATCTGTGTATTTGGCCTCAACGACCGATAAATGCGACAGCACAACGAGATTTGCAGCTACGCCGCGGGTCACTTGCAGTGTTAGAAGTCGCGCCATTCGCTCCACCGAGACTTCCGAATCTAATAGGAGCCCAACGCAATTGGACGCCACGCACGGCTATCGGCCCAAAGCAGGGCCTAGTATTGTGGACACACTAGGGCGGTTTGGCCGACGATGCTGGCGGGTCACACGGGTTTCGGCTGCCGCGACGGAGGATTTAGTGCGGTATCTTCGACTAGTGCTTATAGCGGGTGTGCTTTTTGCGGCCTGCAGCTGCTCGGAGGTGGCTGGTGATTTGGGCGCGTCGAGGCCAGAGCAAATCAGGTGCCAAGTTGGACCCGATTGCGATTTGAGATGGGAGAGGGCTTATACATGGGTGGTTGAAAGCTCGGGCTTGAAAATGAAAACCCGAACAGATGGCCTAATCAAAACGGCGGAATCTCCGGGTGACGATAGGACGCTAGTTGTAACTATCACCAAAAATCAGACCTCGCAGTCGGGCACTTACGAGATCGACTTCATTGGAAAATGTTTGAGTATATGGAGCTGCATCCCTTC
>JBAPZR010000176.1:0-1811 GCA_049285335.1 Xanthobacteraceae bacterium
TGTTGCGGTGGCAAGGCGCGTAGCGCGCCCACAATCCGGCTAGTACCCGGAATCATAAATCGCTGAAACGGCGCCCCTTGAAGGGGCGCTGACGGACTTTTGCCTTAGTCCAGGCGAAGGGCTTTGCGGATCCATTGTAGGTCTGGATGAAGGCATCGATGTGCTCGCGAAGTTGTTTGACCGAAGTGAATGAGGCGCCGGCCAGTGATTGGCCTTCAAGGATTGAGAACCAGATTTCAACTTGATTGAGCCAGGACGCCCGGGTCGGGGTGAAATGGAAGTGGACGTTAGGATGGCGCTTCAGCCAGCGGTCATTCTTAGGCTTATGGGTGCTCAGATTATCGAGGATGACGTGCACTTCCTTGTCGGCGTAGGCGGCTACGAGCTCATTCATGAACTCACGAAATTCGATACGCCGTCGACGGCTCTTGTGGGCCGTTTTGACCTTGCCTGTAGCGACTTCGAAGGCGGCGAACAGCGTCGAAGTACCATTGCGCTTATAGTCATGACTTCGGCCGTCAGCGCCCGGCCGTTGGGCAGCTTCAGATAGCCTTGAGCGCGCTCCAACGCTTGGATCGACGGCTTCTCGTCTACGCAAACCACCATCGCGTTCTCGGGTGGCGCCAGGTAAAGACCGACCACATCGGCGGCCTTGGCAGCGAACTGCGGATCGGTGCTCTCGCACCAGGATTTGCGCCCCGTAAGATCAATCTTGTGTTGGCGCAAAACGCGCCAGACGCGCTGTTCGTGGACATCGCCCAGATGTTTGGCGATCAGCGGCGCCGTCCAGCGCCCATAGCCTTGGGGGACAGGCTCGTCCAGCACCGCAAGAATGCGCTTGTCGGTTTCCGCCGTGTAGCTCTTGGGCTTGCCCGGCCGCAGGCGGTCTTTCAGCCCCTCAAGCCCTTGATCGGCAAAGCGATTGCGCCAAGTGCTCACGACCGCCTCTTCAACACCGACCGTGCGCGAAATCGAGCGCGTGCTCGCTCCCTCCGCCGCCAGCAATATGATCCGCGCTCGCCGGACATCGCGCTGCGGCGTCCTCATCGCCCGGCACCGAGCCTCAAGAACCGCCCGATCCTCCGGACAAAGCCGTACTTCTCTTGCCTTCGGAATCATTCATGTTTTGAATCATGACTCAGGCTTTTTGGATAGAGGGTACTAGGTCCTGTGGACATTCACCGCAGCCACACCATAAAAGCCGCGACCGTGACGAATGCGAGAAATGCGCGGGCGGTTTTTTCGTAACGCGTCGCGACGCGCCGAAAATGCTTGATCTTGTTGATGAAGCACTCGACGAGATGGCGTTCCTTGTAGAGTTCCTCGTCGTGCGGCGGAACGTTATTTCGGAAGGCCCTGGCCGGGATCACCGCCTCGGCGCGAAAGGCGAGAAGGGCTCTGAACCACTCGGCATCATAGGCCTTGTCGGCGATGACATGATCGGCCGCGAAACCGTCGATCAGCGCCTCGGCTTGTGTGCTGTCATGGGCTTGGCCCGGCGTGAGGATGAGTCGTAACGGGTTTCCGAGCGCATCGACGGCGACGTGGATTTTCGTGGTCGGGCCGCCGCGTGACCGGCCGATCGCCTGAGCTTCGGCCCCCCTTTTCCACCAGCGGAATGCTGGTGTGCCCGCACGATCGTCGCGTCGATGATGACGTGTTCGAGATCGGGATCCTCGCTCACCTGCTCGAGGATACGTGCCCAAATCCCGCGCTCCGCCCAGCGCGTAAATCGCCGCCACACTGCGTTCCAATCGCCGAATTCGGCCGGCAGGTCG
Source organism: Xanthobacteraceae bacterium (assembly GCA_049285335.1). GTDB lineage: Bacteria > Pseudomonadota > Alphaproteobacteria > Rhizobiales > Xanthobacteraceae > BOG-931. The sequence continues at coordinate 1,779 of JBAPZR010000176.1, forward strand.
CGCCATGGCGCGCCTGTTCGCCCGATCCACAGC
>JBAPZR010000177.1:0-1844 GCA_049285335.1 Xanthobacteraceae bacterium
GTCGGAAAAGGCAACTTGGGCAACTTCCGTCACGGCATAGCCAGCGGTAACTTCTTCGAGCACGGACGCCATTTCGGTTTCCGCCGGTTCTGGAATGGCGAATGGGTGTTCCTGACGACCTGGGATAGCTGTACGGCTTGGGCGTGGGTCAACGTCGGGCCGGGCGCGTGGGCGTGGAGCCCCATCGACGTCTGCATTGGCTAGCGACAGAAGAGCCATCAAACAGCAAAGCCGCCGGCGGTCCTTCAAACCGACGGCTTTGCCTTGTCGCCCCTGGACGGTGCGTTGCAGGCGCATCCTCGAAGCGCACAGCGTCAGGGCTTATCGAGCCGGCGGTGATGTCGCGTCCTTTCACCGACTTACGGATCCGACCGAGAGAGGCTAGCACTCGTACTGTAGCCGACAAGCGGAGCCATTATCGCACGGCGAAAGCTGCCCCGCCGCGAACTCAAATGGAATCGCGGCCAACTTTGCGAAACTGCCGGAGAGCTGTTGCGGAAGGGGTAGTCATTGCGGGCCGCTTAGTCTGTGAGCAAACGTCACGGCGCGATCATGCCACCAATCGGCGAGCGGGCGATTTCCTTTATTGGCATAATACCGCGACGTTTCCAGGCAATTGGCGATACAACGGAGCATGACGGATTCCGGTATCATGGCCTATCTCACGTTCGTCGCGCTGATCGGTAAAAGAGAAGGTCGCAATCGCTGGCACTAGCTCGCAACATGAGCGCTACGCGATTGGATTCCAATTACCATTCGGTTAGGTGCCCGGAGAATCGACAAAGTGGTGATGGCTATCACAACAGGCAGCCGTTTACGTGCTTGATCAAAATAAATGTGGCGGTTAGGCGCGACGAATCACAGCGAACGTGGCGAAGCTGCCGGAGCTTCTTCAAAAAGACTAATGAGCGTCCACCGGCTCGCTTTCTTCTTTCTTTGACTTCCACTCACGCGCTAACTTAACCAATTCTTGTTGCATCGCTGTTACCGTGTTGACGGGTTTCTGCCAAAATGCGCGTGAAGATGCAGCGTTCGTGGCACAGCGATATTTCTTTACTATACACCGACAGGGTCGAGTCGAGGATGATCCTCATGGCACGTACTTGCCAGATGTTGTGTCGGCACTTTCTTATGCCGAGTACACGATCCGCGAACTGCGAAAAAAGAGCGACCTCAGCGATCTTGCGCTGATGATGGTCGTAAGGAATCAAGCCGGGCAGACGGTATTGTCCTGGCCATTTTTTCCGGGCTCCTAAAAGTAACCCTCGTTGACGAAAGCGATGAGATAGCCGAATCCAAAGCAAATCGTGCCAAAGCCTGCCAGGATTAAGTATTGCGAGAATTGCGATAGCTCACTCATCGAAGCGTCTCTTTGCGGCAGGCACGGCACCCGCTCAGCTAGCTGACGCGTTTGTTTGCTTTGAATTGCAGTTGTGTTCCGAGTGAGGGTCAGATGACCAAGATGCGGCCTACCGTCGTCGCCCTCGTTGCACTTCTGTCTTCGTTAGTCCCTGCACGACCTCAAGCTGTCTCCCGTTCCTATAGCGCGGATTTTTACGTGGCGGGCTGCAAGGATTTTCTTGCGGGCAACTCCAGTTTCTTCGCCGGGCGATGCGTGGGGGCACTCGAAGTTCTCGACGCTTTGAATGACGACACCAAGCTGTTTTGTCCTCCGAAAGGCACGACCAACCTGCAAAGGGCGCAAGCTGTCGTCAACTATATCGAAACGCGGCCGGAACGCGCCTAGCGGACCTTGATCTGAATCAACGCCCGAAATGAACAGACTGATAGCGGCCTTTCCGGGCGGCACTGATAAGCTTTTCGACTTCGGATGGAGTCAGAAC
>JBAPZR010000178.1:0-8612 GCA_049285335.1 Xanthobacteraceae bacterium
TTGCAATGCAGATCAGGATTTCACCGGCCAATTTCGAAGGCAGCGACGCGGAATGGCAGGCGCGAATCGATCTCGCCGCAGCACATCGGCTCGCGTTCATGCACGGCTTTAGCGAGGGCATATTCAATCATCTGACATGCGTGGTTCCAGGCCATCGCGATCTTTATTATCAGATACCGTTCGGCATGCATTGGTCCGAGGTCACGGCCTCCTCATTCATGGAGGTCGGCATCGACGATGGCAAGGTCAAGCGCGGCGCCGGCGATGTCGAGCGTTCTTGCTATTGCATCCATGCCCCAATTCACAAGGCGCTGCCGCAGGCCGCGGCGGTGTTTCACACCCACATGCCGTTTGCCAGCGCGCTCACGAGGCTGGAAGATCCGCGCATCAAAGAGATCGGCCAGACCGAAGTCGGGCTGATCGACGCCATTGCCTATGACGACCAATATACCGGCCCTGCTCTCGACCCTGCCGAAGGCGAGCGTCTTGCAAGGACCATCGGCAATAAAACCACGCTGTTCATGGCCAATCATGGCGTCACCACGCTTGGCGTAAGCGTGGCCGACGCCTATAACCGGCTGTATTATTTGGAGCGCGCGGCGCAGGTGCAAATCTACGCCATGTGGACCGGGCAGCCTTTGAAGCAGCTGCCGCCGGCGGTGGTCGAAAAGACCAAGCGGGATATCGGCGGCGTGCGTTTCTACGACGGCCCTACTCCAGCCGAGCGGCACTTCAGTGCCTTAAAGCGCATCCTCGACAGGACGGAGCCCGATTACTGCGATTGAAATTTCCACGAGCCGGCCGCGCCTACGGCAGTGGACATAACGATGTCCGCTTTTGTCCAAAACCACGCCTCGGAAAGAGCCGTGCGGTCAATCGCGTGAAAAGCCGACCAGCGCGTTAGCGCATTCCTCGCGGCTTTCGTCTTTCGGCACCCGAATATTATCGGCCTTACTTCGCTTTTGCTCCCGAACACGTCGCGACAAGCGTGGCCTTGAATAGGTCGAAGGATTGCACCGAAAGTTGGCACTGGGTCGCCGGATCCGGGGCGACATTGATCGTTTGACCGGCCGCCACCGATTGCTCCTTGCCGTTGATGTTAAGCAAGATGCTGTCGTTCCCGGGAGCGCCAACCAACCCGACGCTCAAATGGCCGTCGGCCACATTCAGAGTTTGATTGGGATTGATCGTGTAGGTGTTGGCTGAGGTCATTATCGAATCCAAAGTAGCCTGAATTCTTTTCAATTTGGCTTCCATTGCGGAGAGTTCCGCGGCCTCGGAATTACTCTTTGTTTGTTCGCCCTGTGCCTGGGCGCGTAACTCCGTGATGGTGTTATCGCGGCCGGCTAAATCGAGAGAAGCGAGATAGCGGCCATACAAATGGCCGCCGATCAAGATGCCGAGACACATGAGGACGAAAGCGACAGCCATGATGAGCCGATTGTCGGCGCGCAACAGACGCGATCGCGAATTTGTCCGGGCGGCGCGATCCGGTTTGTTGTTCACCTTATCCCCCGTTTCATTGCTTCGGTTGCGATCCCGGTGACGTCAAATCCGCGCCCGCCCGCAACGCCCCGGAGACTCCGGACAGGATGGATCGGACGCCGGGAATGTCCATCACACTTCCGGTCGAGGCCGCTTGATCGCTCTGCGTCGTATCGCCCGATGGAGCCGTGTTCGCGCTATTCCCAGGGGCTGCGGGCGTCGCCGCACCGGAGGTTCCGGGCGGCGGCTTATTCGCCGGCGACGCCGCAGGCGCCGTATTCGGCGGTGCATTTGCGCCCGGCGACGTGGAGGACGAACCGCCGGACCGTTGCGCCGGCGCCGGCGTCGCGCCATTTGCGCCGGGTTGCTGCGCCGGCGTTGGCGTTATCGGCACGTCGGCATTGCCGAGAATGATCGGCAACCCATCTTTGCCGGTGCCGATCACCACGATTTTCGCGTTCGGCGATTGCGCAAGCACGAGTGTGGCCTCGATGCCTCGCCAGCGCAGGTAGGATTCCGAAATCCCCTGGCTGACCGTTTTCTGGAACGCCGCTATGCCGTCGGCCTCGATCTGCTTGCGCTTCGATTCCTCGGCCTCGCGCTCCACGCGGAATTTGTATTCTTGAATCATGTAATACTGTTCGGTCTGCCGATTGATCGCCGCGACGATGTCCGGCGGCAATTCGATCGACAGCACCAACGTGTCGATAATTTGGATCGAGTTCTGCAGAAAGTCGTTGTAGTGCTTCGGATCCGGTTGCTCCGTTGCCTCGGGCTGCACCAGCTTGTTTAGATTTGCCGCCAAGCTTTTTTGCGCAGCGTCGCGAATCTGTTTCTGGATCTGATCGCGCGACGTGTAGACTTCTTCGGCTGTATATTCGGAAATGATCTGCCGCGCCTGGCTGCCGATTTCTGGATCGATGACCGAAGTCAGATAGTCGGGGCCGATGAACTTGTGCAGCACCGCGACCTTATCGTGCAACAACTGATAACGCACGCTGATTTGCGCCTTGACGTCGACGCCGTCCTTGGAAATCGCGTTGTAAGTTTGCGTCGAGGATTGCAGCCGCAGATCGTAGAGATACAGCTTGTCCCAGGGCCAGATGATGTGGAGGCCTTCCTCGCGTAACTCGTGCGGATCGAGCACGGTGCCGCGCCCGACCCAGCACCAGCAGTAAAGATCGAGCCCGTTGAACCGCTTCCACAGCACGCCGACATGGCCGCTCGGAACCGTGATCACCACATAGGGCCACAGCACGACGGTGACGAGCAGCGCCGTTAGGATCAGAAACGAGAGTCCCGGCAGATGCCGGCCGAAAAAACGCCACCAGGTCCGCTTTTTCCGCGGCGGCGGCATCAGATCATCGATGGTATATGGATAGCTTGCCATTTACCCTACTCCGCCAGCCCTATCATCCACCCACCGAACGCTGCTCGACAATACGGCCCTCATCCATTCTGATGCGGCGTGCCGGCAATCGTAACTCGTCCAGATAGCGGTCGTCGTGCGTGATCACAACGATGGTCGCACCGGCCCTTAGCATTTCGGGCAGCAATTCGTCGTAGAATTTGCGCCGGAACTCAGGGTCCTGTTCGGCAGTCCACTCGTCAAGCAGCATGATCGGCCGTTTTTCAAGCAGGCTGACAATGAGCGCCAGCCGCCGGCGTTGACCGCCGGACAGATCAAGTGTGCGAAATTCGCCGTCGGTCAGCGCTGTCTTGTCGACGAGCCGGAACTGCGCAAGTAGCCGGTTGACGTCGGCCGCGTCGGTGTCTGGTATGCCGTAAAGCCGCTTGAACAGATGGTAGTCGAAGAAAATCCCCGACACCAATTCGCGATATTCGTCGCGATTGGCATTGGTGACCGGATGGCCGTCGAGCAGGATTTCGCCGGAATCCGGCGGATAGAGCCCCGACAGCACCCTTAAGAAAGTGGATTTACCAGAACCGTTGCCGCCGGTGATGAAAACAAGCTCGCCCGCGTGCAATGTGAAATCGATCGGCCCGATCTTGAACACGGTGTCGGAGAATCGGTCGGTATAACGGAAGACGATATTGCGCATTTCGATGCGCTCGAAGCGTCGCGGCGCGCCGATCGCAGGACGCTCGCGCGGGATGAGGGTCGACTGCAGCGCTTGCTCTAGCCGATCGATGCGGTTCGCGGCGGCGTTCGCATTCAAAAGGATCGGGATCGATTGCACGAGGCCGAAACATGCGCCGACGACGAACAGCAGCGCTGTCGTCGTTTTAGCGATCGATGCGCCGCCAAGCGAACTGCTTAAATTGGGGGCTATGAAGACGACCGCGCCGAGCAGGATGTACATCGAGATTTGCGAGGTCACGATCATCTTGAACGTTTCCGCCTGAGTGCGGATCTTGATGTTGGCGGCGGTTTTCGAAACCTCCAATGCGTCGGCGAACAGGTCGTCGCTGCGCGCGGCGTTGAGTCTAACCTCCTTGAAACCGTCGAGGAAATCGGTGAGCCGGTCGAACAAGCGGCGCTCCCAGGCCGCCGACTCGCCTTTTTGCTCGCTGAGCCTGCGGTTCTTGTAATGAAAGATCGTCGCCGCGCCGGATACGATCACGACAGTCAAAAGGAAGGCCGTGAGCGATAGATAAGCGACGTAGAGGCCAACGAAGAAAATCAGCACCGCGCCCTGGACGGTGAAGCAGAGCATGTTGCTCGCTTGGGTGAGCACCGCCGTGTCGCTGGTGACGGCGGCGACGATCCGCGCCCGCCCGATTTTCTCCATTTCCAGAAGCTCGGAGCGCCTAATCATATCCATAATCCGTAGCCGCAGCTTATGGATGATAGCTTCGATTTCGGCGGTGGCGGTGATGGTAACGTATTGTTGCGACCGCATGAAAAGAAACAGCGCGACAAGAAACAGCGACGCCGCCCACAATCCCGGCTTCTGGCCACTACCGGCATCCTGCACGCCCGCATTGATGGCGGCGAGAATCGATGCGTTGCTGATGCCCCCGACGCCGGACATGAAGAGCAGCTTCGGCATCGAGCCGTGCATTTCGCGGCGGACAAGCTGCAAGAAGGACATAACTTAACGCTCGTTCGCCTACGTTGCTACGGCCACAGCCGATTGCCGGCGGTGCACGCACCTGCCGGCGGGGAAAACCGATCTAGTCGCGGGGATGCCATTCAAAGCGCCGGGACGGGCCGGTTATGAACAGCACCGGCAACACCACCAACGGTGTCGTGAACAATGCGAGGAAGAAGGTGCCCCAAAACCCCATGCGGCGATGAGTGCCGCAAAACGCCGTCAGCAGGCACAAGACTATATAGCCGAGTATGGCTGCTGCTGGCATGGTTTCGCTACCATCGGGTTTGGTGCAACAGGATTCGCTGCCACAGGCTTACCGGCGCGGTTTCGAGCCGCGGATCCGGCACGGTGAAATCGAACAACTCGGCTTAGCGGCGCCTCGACCGCATTGCTCGACGATCGTCACGTTTGCGTCCAAAGCCCCTCATCGATGCGCAGACTAGATCAAGGAGCGGTCGTCGGCGCCGTTGTCGTCGTCGTGTTGGCGGCGGTGCGGCGTCCGATTCGCGATTCCCACATTTCCTTCTGCGCCTTGACGAACTCGCGATAGTCGGGGGGATTGAAGTCAAGGAGCGTGCCGCCCGACTCGAAGTGCTGAATGAATGCTTTGCCGATGGCGAAGGTGGCGCCCGCGGAGAGCACCGGCATGACGAATCCAGCGGCAAGAATATTGACAACCGGGATCGCCTTGAGCGCGCTCGCCGCGCCCATGCCGCTGGTCGCGGGAATCATGCAGCCGGCGAGCGCCGCGATCAGCGCCTTGCCGCGATTCTCGGAGAACTCAATATTGTAGATCTGCGAGAGCCGGCGCAGCATTTGGACTTGCAAGCCGCCAACCGCGAGCACGTCGACAACCGGTATCGGCACCAGCCCGGCGACGCCGGACCAGATTGCAAACCGATCTACCAGTTTCGAGGCTGCTTGTTCGCGGTCCTCGGTCGCCTCTGACGATGTCGACGCGATGGCATCGTTATCTGGAAGCGTGGAATCACTCGGTCTTTGTGCCATGGCGTATCGCCTATCCTTTCTCATCATCCCGGGCTGCCGGATTGGCGCGCGCCTTTTGTAAGCGCGCGATCCACCGGCTTAAACATCATCGTGAGCCAACCGGATTGGGCTCAACCGATTGAGCGGCAAAAAGGCTAGCATGGCACTTTGCCGGTGCCAAGCGTCGGCGCCCGCACCTAAAGTCGCGTAACCACGTGGTAAATCGCAACATTTATGAACGGGCGACGACAATGCCGCAGCGGGCAAACGACGCCATTCGTGCGGTGTGAGGTGTAAAGAATGGACTGGACGGCGCGCGCAATATTTGCGTCGTGCCGACGGCACGGGCGCTCCATTTACCCTGTGCGAAGTGAATGAGTTCGAAGGTTATGTAAAATCATCAATGCCCACGTGTTCGTCGGCGATACAGGAGAAGTACCATGAGGTTCGAAGGCGGCTGCTATTGCGGTGCGGTGCGGTATGTCGCGGACGGTGAGACAGTTTTAAGAGCGCAATGCCACTGCCGCGCGTGTCAGTACTTCTCGGGGGGCGCACCTAATCTGTTTATGCTCGTGCCAGCAGAAGGATTCGCGTACGTGAAAGGCGCGCCAAAGACCTATAGGCGGCCCGATAAGGCTGACGCCGTAACGCGAGAGTTCTGCGCGGTATGCGGCACACACATGATCTCGCGGCGGCCCGGCCTGCGACCCGTGGTTCTCAAGATCGGAACGCTGGACGACCCTTCGGTCTATGGCGGCGCGCAAAAGGCGATCTTCACGGCGGAAGGACAGCCTTTCCATCACATTGCGGATGGCGTGGCCGCCTTTGAAGGCCTGCCGCCGCGCCAATAGATCAAATCAACCCCATCCGGCGCGCTGGCCGGATGGTCGGCTTTGCGCCAAAAGCATCATTGACCCACGACGGACGCTGGCGCGTTCGACAGGTGGGGAATTTTCAACTCGAAAAGCTTTCCCGGTTTCTTGACTGTCGCCGATCACTGTCGCCAACGTATCAGCCAGGCAATTGATTTTTAGAAGTGGCGCGCCGGTCAGAATAAAAATGCGAACACTTATCTTATTGAAATTTCATTATGATTCCTAATAACGGCTAAGACGCCGACTTCCATATCGAGGATTTTTCGCGCACGATCCCGCGGCCGCAGCACAATGTCCGCTAATGACCGATGCTGTCGAAAAAGTCCTCCTTCGAAAGGGCTTTTGGCTTGTTTTGAGTAGAGTGTACGTTCGAAGCCCAACCGTTAGAGCACCGATTTGGACCTAAACGCGCTCGCGGTTCATGTCCGGAGCGCCAGTGTTTTTAGATTTTGCACAATGGCGGCGAGATGAAACTCGTCGCGGGCACCGGAAAGCCCTCTGAGCCTCATTCGCTCGAAGCCGTGGTGGATTTTGAGATGTGCAAAACGCATCTCAACCCGTTTGCGCTCGTCACGCGATTTGAGGAAACGCTTGGTTCCCATTAACCGGCGTGCCAGATCGCGTGCATCCTCGTGGATCTCACGAGGAATTTGCCGCGCCGGAGTGTTGGGGCAACACTGCATTTTGAGAGTGCAGAGATCGCAATCGAACTTGGAGGCGCGATAGCGGAGTGTATTGCCGTCATGCACGGTGCCTGTGGTGTGGAGTGTCTTATTGTTCGGGCAGATATAGACGCCCCTGCGCTCATTCCAACGAAAGTCGCTGCGAGACAGGGTGCCGTCGTCGCGCTCGCTGGCGTCGCGGACCGGGATGTGCGGCGCGATCTCGCGGGCAACCAGCCAACCGAGGAAACGGCCGGTCCCATAAGCCGTATCAGCGGCGAGCCGCTTCGGCTTGAGGTGGAAACGCTGTTCGGTCCGAGTAAGCATAGTCTTTGTCGATTCAACTTCGTCGTAGGTCCGTGCTGGCGTTGGCTCGACGTCGACAATGACCGCATTCTCGATGTCGATGAGATAATTGAGGCCGTAGCCAAACTGCACCCGTTTGTTGGCCTTGGCGGTCCACGCCGCACAGGGATCGCTGGGTGAGATCACCTTTGGTGGCTTGCGGTCGGGACTGGGCTCCGCTTCGGCTTCAATCGCCGCAAGATATTCCTTCACCGCACGCGTCTGATGTTCGGGTTCAGCCCAGACAATCTCGTCCGGTGCCTTGCCATGATAACGGCTGGCGTTGGCTTCCATCACGCTGGCGTCGACCGCAAAGCCCTCGCCCTTGACCAGTCCAGCCAACATGCAGGTCGCAACGACGCGTTCGAAAATATAGCGGAAGACGTGGCTCTCTCTAAACCTGTGGAGCCGGTTCTCCGAAAAGGTCGAGTGATGGGGAACCCTGTCGTCAAGATCGAGCCGGCAGAACCAGCGATATGCCAGGTGCAACTCCACTTCCTGCGTCAGCCTACGCTCGGAGCGCAGGCCGTAGCAGTAGCCAACAATCAGCATTCGGATCATCAGCTCTGGATCAACCGATGGCCGGCCGATCTCGCTATAGTAGGGCTCAAGCTGCTCGTGAATATCTGCAAGCGCAGTCTTCACAAACTTGTCGATACGTCTCAGCAGATGATCCTTCGGTACGCGCTCATCGAGCCGAAATTGATAGAACAAACTCCATTGCTCGCCACGCCGCCCCATCATCGCCGCCTCCAAGGCCGTGAACCGCGGATTCACCGGAATCACTGTTCGGCGACGTTCTCAAGCCTTTTTCGACAGCATCGGTCATAAGCGGACATTCGGTTCAAGAAACGCGACGTCCGCTTTACCCCCGAAAGATGGGGTAATCGGCCGGCGTTGTTGTGGATAGCTGAAGATTTTTGGGTGCTGCGCTTCAGGCTGATGGTGAAACGAGGTCGGTGTGTACGGCCTCAAGCATCAGAAGGAGAAGCGCAGCATGGATCATTTTGCTGGACTGGACGTGTCGGTCAAGGAGACCAGCGTCTGCATTGTGGATGACACGGGCAAGATCGTTCGGGAAGTGAAGGTGCCGAGCGAGCCTAAAGCTCTGCTCAAAGTGCTCACGAACCCAGCCTATCGGTTCAAGCGGATCGGATTGGAAGCGGGGCCGCTATCGCAATGGCTTTACAGCGCACTCG
>JBAPZR010000179.1:0-9198 GCA_049285335.1 Xanthobacteraceae bacterium
GTCACTAGATTGCGAAATGAAATTTGCGCTCGCAATCTGTGTAATTCGGCCCCGCCAAGGTGTGAATTGAGACCGCTTCGTTCGTCGCGGCACTTACCAGCCGTCTTAATTTTCTGGGGAGAACGGATTCTTTGAGCTGTTGTTGGATCGCCTTGCTGGCATGGTGTGAAGGCACGGCACTGGGGGAACAATCACTATGAAGAAGACTGCTTTGCTGATCTTCATCTCTTTGGCTGTTTCGTATCCTGCTATCGCGAAGCAGCGCCACCACCATCATCGAGAGCATGCAGCTACCTCGCATTCAGACATTACCTGCGAAATGGTGCGTGCGTATGTTGCGCAAGTAGGCTTGGTGCAGGCTAAAGCGATGGCTCAAGCTGCCGGTATCACCGAATCGGAGAAACGAGAAGCCGTGCAGTGCCTGGAGAAGAAAATCTAACGCCCACGGCTAGCCACGCGATTGTTGATGTTGAGATGTCAGCTTGGGGTCAGAAGCGGACATTTCGCGATTTCCGAACGGGTCCGCTATACCCCGATAGCGGACACGCCGAGCGCGATTACGACGACCGCTTTGTGCCACAAGCAGACGTGCTGCCACAGAACAGCTTAGCGCGCCTGGTCGGAGCGGGACCAATGCCGACACCGCATTTTGTCTAATGCAAGGTAAGCGGTGCCGGCCGTGCGACGTGATCAAATTCGTTCTCAAAAGAGATGAACGACCTGTTCAAGTTACATTCAGGCAACACATATTTACCTGTTGGTACGGGCGACAACGGGAGCTTAAAGGAGGGTTGTTTATGAGCTTGAAGTTAGTGTCGGCCGTTTCGGCCGCAATTTTGCTCTCAGTCGTCTGCATTCACAGCGCCAGTGCCGAGGGCGGATGTGGTTGGGGCTTTCACCGTGGGCCGTATGGAGGATGTCGGCCCAACGGAGGGCCCGTCGTAGTCGTACCTGGCGCGCCGGTTGTGGTGGCGCCTGGCGTCGTAGCGGCGCCAGTGGTTTGCGGTCGTGGTTTCCGCTGGCATCCGGGGTTAAGGCGATGCGTCGTCCTTTAGCAGCGCGTTGACGACGTGCAGCATAATAGAGTGGCTGCTCGGCAACAGTCGCAATAATTCGACCGGGTAGTCCTCGCCTCCCTTCGGAATTAACGCTAAAATTTGGTGCTCCCAAAAGGGGCATAACTCGCAAAGCGAGGCTACCTCTCCCCTCATGAGAGGCGGCCTCGTTCCTTATTACCGACCTGTCGCACGCGGGTCATTCCGGTGGCCAGCCTGCAACACAGCAGACAATTCACACCACCAAATATTCCTCGATATTGTTTTGCCGGACTTAGCGCGGTACTAAGCGGACATTGCGCTAAACCCAGGCAATGTCTGCTTTATCCCCGAAAGCGGACACGGCTCTGCATAATCTAAAGCTCTGCTTCATTCTGCAGTTGCGCTTTGTTCTCAATCCAATAATAACCACTTGCCCGGCTAATCAGCTTGCGGCGCTTCCAGTCACTGAGAATGCGGTTGACAGTCTCACGCGCGATACCGGCCATCGCGGCAAGATCCCTCTGTCCGATCTTCTGGTGAATTACGATACGGCCGGAGCCGACGTCCTGGCCGAATTTCTGCGCCAGTTCGAGCAGCGTGCACGCGACACGCCCGTGTAGCGGCAGAAAGGTCCCGGCCGCAATTGTGGTGCCGGTCTCGCGCAGCCGTGCTGCGATCAGCGCCACCAATGCTTCGTAGACCTGGGGATGTTCCCTGCCGAACTCCCGGAAATCGGCATCGCTGACAAAGCTCAAAATTGCGGGACTGACCGCTACCACAGAGGCGCAACGTGGCAATCGGTCGATGACCACCATCTCACCCACGATCGTGCCTAGGCCAAGAAAGGCGAGAATGCGTTCGTTGCCTTGCGACGTCATCGCGACTTTAAGTAGTCCATCCAGCACGCGATAGCAGCCGTCGCCGGGATCGCCAGCAAGAAACAGCACCTCGTCGGGTTTGAGCTGCACCGTCGTCGCACGGCTGAAAAGGCTTCTCAAAAGATGTTCGGGCAAGCGCGACAGTAGGCCTTGATTAGCCGGCCTTATCGGCGGTTCCTTGCCGATCAACTCGAAACTATCCCCCTTGGCAGGGCGATATGGTTCATTGCTGAGCTTGGCGCTGTTCATGGCCACTATGCCGAACGACGAACAAATCGGCGATATAATCCCCATGCGATGCCGGGATCCGAAAGTTCAGTGGCACCGTCAGGGCTTGTCGAACTGGCAGCGAAGAGTCGCTGGGTCTTCACCTTTGGGTCCAAAGGGACGCCCAGTTCGACCGACAAAGGATAGCACACCGCAGCCCGCGACGCATCGCCTTGTTTGTGTCCTGCTTACGACGAAAGGACACTGACCGGATGGCTTATGGGTGGCTTAGTTCGTTCTATGACCTCGTGGCCGCATCCCTCCCGCAACGCGACTCCACTTTCGCATAGAGTCGATCCGCCTTGCGTATATCCTCGGTATACACGTCTCCTCGCGCGGCAAAGCGTCCCTGTGACGGTCGTCACCAAAAGGACGAATGCGATACCAGTTTTTTCGTTCGTTCGTTAGCTCGCCGTTACCGCATCGATGCGCTAGCGCTGCCGCTGGTCTGCTTCGCATCACATCGCTGTTCAAGGATCGTTTTCTGCCATGCGCAATGAACACGCTCGTAAACATAAGCCAAGGCCGCCGCTTTGCCCAAGCTGCGCTCAACTTATGTGGCTCGCTCGAACAACGTCGCGATTTGGGAACCTGCCCGACCTTTATATCTTCGAATGCCGAGATTGCGGCGTGTCGCACATCGACGAGGCGCACGAAGCAGCATGAGCGGGTACCGGCGAGTCATGATTGCGACTATCGAGTAGCCAGGGGCGGCACGATGACCATTACGGAGATTTACCTTTTCGCTTGGGCGGTCCTCGGCATCATTGTCGTTGCAATCTTGCTACGCTTCCCGGAACGCAAGGGTTGATCGTGGAAGAGAATGCAATTGATTACGCAAAACGTGAGTGCGCCTGCACAAGAAGGCCTGGGGTGGGTGTCATTATTTCCCTCACCGATGGTTTGCCCAGCGGCAAACGTGGCCCCGTTAGCCAGTATGCGTTGCAGTTGCCAATAACCATACACACGCCGCGATGAGAGCTGTAACCGGAGCGAGCCATGTCCGCTTTGGGTCATAAGCGGACATTTCGCAGGCTTCAGCCGATGTCCGCTTTACCCCTGAAAGCGGACATCAATTGAGTGCTCTCGGATGTCCGCTTTGCGCCACAAGCAGACATCTCGCACTGCCGTAAAGAACGTCGTTTGTTCGATCACCTCGTCAGCGCGATAAAGGAGATCCCGCGCGGCTGCCTACCGGCTTCGCGACCGTCGCCAACCACAATCGGCTACTGGCCGCAATTCGCCGGCGCGTTATGCGGTTCTTGGCACCTCTCATCTCAGACTACTTCTTGCATGGCCATGCTTTTGCCATTGCCTGATTGGCGACAAGTCTAAAGTCAGCATTCTTCCGCTCCGGCTGCGCTTCGATATAACTGACGACAACTTGCACCCTTTGCAGGTTAGTCGCGCCCTGAGGAGGGCAAAACAGCTTGGTGTCGTCATTCAACGCGTCGAGGACTTCAATGGCGCCCACGCATCGTCCGGCGAAAAAACCAGACTTGCCGGCAAGAAAATCCTTGCAGCCTTCTACGTAAAACTCGGCACTGTAGGATCGGGCAACGGCTTGTGGACGTGCGGGGACGGGCAAAAGCAGAAGTGCAATCAGGGCGGCAAAAGCAGGCGAAGGCTTGGTCATTTGTTTCACCCTTTTTCGAATTTTCGGCTATGCTCCGCAAATAAATTTCTGAAAAATTGGTGGTTCGACGGATGTGATGTTCATCACAGAAATTCATTTTGTGTCAGCTATCACACTCTTCGCGCAAACTGATAAACAGCCAACCACCAAAACGCAGTCGTCGGCGATTGCGAACGTGATGGGCGTCACGGAAATCCGCTTTTTGGGCCAAAGTGTCAACTATCACATTCTTCGCCCGGGGGTCGGCCTAACTTCCTGACAGTCCCTTGGGGAGAAGTGCCATGACAACGAATACAAGGAAATTCAGTCGAATTTCGATTTCCACACTTGCGATCGTCTTTGGAATAGGTTTGACGGTCGCGAACGCCGAGACCAGAATCGGGACAGCGAGCTCCGTGAAACCCGAAGCATCCGGCAGCATTTCAGGTACGCTTTCAGCTGGCAGCGGCGTTCACGCAAATGAAACGATTAAAACCGGAGGCGGCGGACAGGCTGGCCTGCAGTTTAATGACCGGAGCAACCTTACTGTTGGACCATCGTCGTCGGTCCGGCTCGACAAGTTTGTTTATGATCCAAACAAAGGCACAGGCACCATGGCCATCGAAGCCACGCGCGGCGCGTTCCGGTTTTCTTCTGCCGGCCAAAACGGGAGTGAAGTCAAAGTCAAGACGCCTTCTGGCACCCTTGGCATTCGCGGTTGAGCTAACAAACGCGGTAGCGGTAATGACGGCTGTTTCCATAATGCAGGAGACTCATCGGACCGTCGATGCAGTCGCGACTTCGATGGCCGCGATTAGCGCCCACTGCAAATCAATCAGGTGGTCGAGCTGGTCGTCCGAGGCACCTCGGCACCGGCGCAACGGCAGCTCGATGGCCTGACTGATGTTAGGCAGCCGTCGGCCGACGAATAGAGCGGCGCTGTCGGCGGCAGATTTTCAGGGATGCGGAAAGTTTAGTTTTCGGCAGCAGCTCGGGCAGCTTGGCGATGTTCGCCACCGGGCGAAAACGCGATGTCCGCTTTTCCCCCAAAAGCTGGCATTGGCGGAGTGAGCTCGGATGTCCGCTTTGTGCCGAACGCGGACAGCTCGCCTAAGCGCATTTTCGCGATTAGGCGGACCACCGCTTTGCAAGAGACTACTCGATTAGGTTCGCGCGATATTGGCGGGCAGTTTTATTACAAATTCAGTGCCTGGATTAAGTCTATTGATTTCGAGCGTACCGCCAAGCTGCCGGACAGTAGAAGCGACGATCTTCATCCCCAAAGAAGAAGACTTGCTATCTATTTCAAAGCCGGTCGGAAGTCCTCTTCCCCGGTCAGCAATGCTCAGATCGATATCGCGGCGCTTCTTATGTCTGAGTGTGACTTTGATGGATCCTGATTCGCACTCCGAAAATGCGTGTTTAAGTGCGTTTGTTATCAATTCGTGGGTCAACATGCCAAGCGAGATGGCATGTTGACTTGAAAGCTCAAGTGAATCAGCCTCAACTTTGATAGATGGTCTCCTGGATCCGACATAGGCACTTCCACTCGTGCTGCAAATTGTTTTCAGAAACTCACTAAATTCCACATATTCCAAGGTTTGAGTCTGATAAAGCTGCCGATAGACCGTTCCCATCGCGATAATGCGGTCTCGGGCATTCGCCAGGTTTTCTCTTACCACGGCACTCTTGGCGGATCGTCTTTGCATTTCCAGCAGACTCGAAAGTAACGTAAGGCTATTCATCACACGATGTTGAAGCTCACGTAACAACAGGTCTTTTTGCTTGAACAGCTCGAGGATCGTGCCCGACATTCGAGTCAAGGCCGCGCTCAGCTGTCCAAATTCGTCTGAGTACCTGAATTTAGGAAACACCGCCGTCGTGTCGCCTGACTCCCATTTGCGCGAACTCTTGATAATCGCACGGATGGGACGATCGATCATAAGGTGGGCAGCGAGCCACACGACGATCACAGCGAGAATTACGAAGGAAAAGTCCAATACAATCCCACGCACATCGACGACGGAGGTTTCCGCCAAAGCCGAATCGCGATCGAGTGCAATCGCCGTGACCACAGGCGTGCTGGTGGATGCCGCAACACCGACAATCAGAGAACGACCGATTGAATCCTTAGTATCAATCGTTCCAGATTTTGCGGACGAAATTAGTGGAAAGATGGACTTTGCGAGACCATCAGCTTCTTGAGAATTATTTGTTGGGAGCGTGAGTATCAATGAGCCTTGACGGTCTATGACGAGAAGTCGGTGCTCCGGCCGCCATTGAAAGGCTCGGAACGTTCTAGCCAGTTGCCCCGAGTCTACAGTGAGAACGATCATTCCTCTTATCGAGCCATCGGCATCTTTGTATGGCATCGACAGCAGAATTGAAGTCGATTGTGTTGTGCGACCCTGAACGATCGTTCCCGCGCTGAGTTTGCTAGCTTTCAAAGGCTGATAAAGGCGGGTGCGATCACTGACATCGAGTGCTTCTTGAAACGGAAGTGTGGAACAAAGAAGCTTTCCCTCCGTATCGAAAATCGCCGCATCGTGGAAAATCTGAACGACGGAAATTACGGACTTGAAATTGGAAGCGCAGTCCGCTTCGTTACCACTATTAAGGGGGTATTTTGCGATCGCCGTTATTACCTGACGAGCACTGTCAAATATTTGCTCTAATTCGCTCGATGCAAAACGCGCTTCTGAAATCGCCGTCGCGCGGGTTTCATTTTCAATAAATATTCTCCAGCGCGCGGCATTATATGCCGTAAGTAATAACGACGGCACTAAAGCGATAATGACGAGGACGGAGAGTCGGCGGCGAAGTCTCATGCGTAAAGAGGCTTACGGCTTCCGACTGGGTGCCACGAAGGGATTTGTCTCAGTGCTCTCCCGTTCGTTCTTGTCAAAGCACGCCTCAAGGCGCTCAAGCGCGGCCGCGCTTCCAACGAGCGGCACGTGAAGCGTAGCGCCTTCTCCTCGCACCTCAAGTGCATTCGCTATCCGAAGCTTTCCGTTGAAGGGACGATCGGTCAGGGCAATTGTGACACTTTTCGCTTGAGCCAAGGCTTTCGCCTCAATCGATTGCGAACCCGCAACGAGACGAACGGAATAGGCTTTACCCCGCTCTAGCTTCCATTTCGATGAGTCGAGAACGAGCGACAGCTCGTCCTGATCGCGAACAAAGCTAATTCCGAGGTCTTCGGCTGAACTGCTCATAGTGCAGTGGTTGAATTTGTCGGCCTCGTAGGTCGTGGCGACAGTCCACGGTCCGACCTTGACGGTCTGGTTGTCTTGCGGCGGCGTCTGAGCCAAGCCGGTTGTCGTTAGGAGAGATACGAAAGCAAGAACAAGATGCATGCGCATGGCCGCTCCTTGTCTCTAACGGGAGGCGCTATAATTCCTCTGCGGAATTAAGTACCTCGCTACTAGCTTTTCTCTCGACTTCATCGGCCAAAGCCAGCCAAACCTGCGCCATGTTAAGCAGCGCTATTTTGCGCCCGCGGTCCGGAAGATCGCGAGCGATTTCAAGGCAATGCGCGGCATTGAGCCGGTAGCACGCCATAACTTGGCCGGGAGACATCCCCGATTCCTCAACACACCTATTGGCATAAGCTGAAAGGTGGAGATTTGTTCCGTCCAGGTATTCGAGCGGTCGCTTAAGGTAAGCAAGATTAGCTCCTTTGCTGATGCACTCGCGGCTATTGCCGTGTTTGCTGCCCTCTTCGCTGCTATCGTCGATACCAGCGACCCCAAAAAAGCGGAGATACCACCAGCCGCCCCCTTTCTCGCCGCTCTCGGAATCATCATTTTCTTGGCGGGGCATACTCTGAGATATCTTGTCGCCGGTCACTGAAGTGGCCTTCGCGACCTCTTTTTCATGCTGCAATTAGGCGGCGGAAAGCGGCGGGTCGTCAGCGCTTGCTCACTGCGGGGTCTGCTTATTGAACGAGTCTCGATGATAAGGACTTGTGCTTTCACTCTTAAATTGGCGCTTGACCGTCGGCGTCGGCCGAACGCCGCCCCAGGGGTCAGTGACCCCTTGATCGGGAATCTTTTTAGTCGCCGCTTTGTGGTCGGCGTCGAGCCGCTTTTGTCGTTCCTGCTCTTCCGGCGTTAACTGCTTCTCTTCCTTCTGCGTGTGGAGACCCGGCATGAGGGGGTTCTGCGCGAAGGCGTTTCCAGACAATAAGGGCAACGTCACGGAGAGCAGTAAGAGTTTGCTCCAGACACCTTGGGTCGAGTCGTTTCGCGTCACGGACATGACATTATCCCTCTCCATATATTTAGGGACCGCAGCGCGGCGGTACCCTCCAAGGCCTGCTCAGGGACAGTGCCGGGCCATCTGCGAAGCTGAGTGCATCACCACCCCGCGCGTTTGAGCCGTGAATTTTCCAAGGCGCGTTCCGCCACTAGCATGAGGCGGTCGGCTTTGAATGGTTTCGCGATGAGGTCGTAGGCCCCCCGTTTGATGACCCTAATAGCGGTTTCGGCATCGCCGTGACCAGAGATCATCACAATCGGCAGTTCGGGATGCTGCTGCTTGAGGCTATCGAGGAGCTGAAAACCGTCGAGCCGGCTGCCCCGCAGCCAAATGTCGAGGAAAACGAGATTAGGCTGGTGCGCAACAATGGCGGACAGTGCTTCCTCGCTGTCGCGCGCCATGCGCGTATCGTGTCCCTCGTCCTGAAGGATGCCCGCGACCAGCTCGCGAATATCCGCTTCATCGTCAACGATTAGGATGTCGGATGCCATGGTGTTCGCAATCGACGCCGTTGAATATACAAATAGCTAAATGGCTAATGCGACCCATGAGGGCCGGCAGTGAGGCGGAGATGGCGGAATGACGATTAGAAAGCCTCGATTGGGACAAAAAATGTAGAAGAAAATGGGCGAGGTTCTCTATACAACTTGGGGCCCCGCACAACAAAAGCAGGCGTCTTGTTCTTTAAGTCGAGCGGCGATTAGTAGCCGTGGCCCCACAATTTCCCAGAAACGACCGCTGGCAAGTCGAAATGCTGTCGCGCAATACATAGCCGGACTGTGGCATCCCGCCTCGTCGGGAGGGGTGTGGAATGCGAAGGTGAAGCTGCTTCACTGCCGGTTTCGACATCCCGCACGTTGCCGCCAGCTCACAGCGGCACGTCGGAGGGCGAAAGCAAAGCCGTCGCGGATACCCCCGGCGGCTTTGCTGTTTGGCCGCTCAAGCAGAAAACGGCCTCGGACTTTTATGAAACTACAAAAAGCGTAACGAAAAAGCGCAACAGACTTGAGACGTTCCGCGAACAATTCCTGTCAAATAAGTCAGTTGAGGGTAACTGTCCGAGCGCTACGCTCGCTTGGTCGGACCGTCAGGGGTCCGATGACCTCCATGTGACCACGGCAGACGTCGGCTCAGTTGCCTC
>JBAPZR010000180.1:0-9147 GCA_049285335.1 Xanthobacteraceae bacterium
GCGCGTGGCGGACGCGATATTAGCGAGACCCATTTGCGGGGATTGAAGACGTGCGGGCTTCGATCAAATGTTTCGACTGGCTGCTGGCGGGAGCGCTCGCCTGCCCGATCGTAGTCGCGTCCTATGACGCCGTTTTGGCGGGATGCAAGCCCGACCATTTTAAACCGCCGTTCTTCGTCAAAAGCATGGGAGCTTGCGCGTTCGATGCTGAAACGTTGAGCTATGCCGGCACGCCGGTTCAACAAGCCATGTGTCTGATGCGCGGCATGGATGAGTCGCGCAACCTCGTTCCGCGCCTGACGAGCCTGCCCACCGCGCTCGCGAGCCGCATCGGACAGACGAGCGGATTGCCGTCGCGCATGACGCTTGGCAATTACCTTGCCGAACAAGGTCTCGGGGGCGAGTTCGGCGATTACCTCTGGCTGCCGGTGTCGCGCGCTCACAACAACGATCTCGATTCTCCAATGGCGCGCTATTTTGTCATCCATGACACGAGCGGGCCGAACTACGGCCATCGCTCCTTCCCGGACGATATCGACGAAAGCCCGAAGATCAACGATCTGCGAAATTTCGACTGCCCGGACGGCTGGGGCAAGGCCCACATCTTCGTCAGCCGCACCGGCGAACTGCTCGTGGGGCATGACTATTCGATTGCCTGGCGCGAAACGAAATTCGAGCAAGCGGCGGAATTCGGCGGCGCGCTGCAAGGGCTGTTCCTGCACAACGAGCTCATTCAGCCGCGACGCAGCGAACCGGGACACGGCCGCCGCAACGATGCGCGCTCTCCCGATCCCGCCTTTACCGCTGCTCAGTACGATCGGCTCGCGCTCCTCTACACTATCGCCAGCACACGCGCCGCACGATGGCTTGTTCCCACCTTCCACGCCGCGATCGACTCACAGATCGCCAATGGCCATGACGATCCGCTGAACTTCGACATCGACAGTTTCGCCAGGAGCCTGGACAGCCTGATGGTGACGCTGGGACGGGCCGACCAGGTTCAGGCCTCGCATCAATAGATTCGCCAAAAACAAAATCGCCAGAAGCCGAGAGACGTTTGGCTTTGATCCTCGCCGCATGGCCTCCGGGGCCGTTGCGTCAAGGCTCACGATCCGGTTGGATGTGGCCGCCTCTCGTCCGCACACCAAGCGAGGAATGCCCGAATGACGCCGACTTCCGCAACCGCTCGCGCCAAATCCAACGACGCCGATCCGGCCGTCGCCGGCATCGAGCGTCCAACGCCCGCCGGCGCCAACGCCCCCGGATTCGGCAGCGATGTGATCGCCGAGGCGCTGCGCTCGCTCGATATTCCCTATATCGCGCTTACCCCGGGCGCGAGTTACCGCGGGCTGCATGACAGCATCGTCAATTATCTCGGCAATACCAAGCCGCAGATGCTGCTCTGTCTGCACGAGGAAACCGCGGTCGCCATCGCACACGGCTATGCCAAGGTCACCGGCGAGGCGCTGGTCACCGCGGTGCATTCCAATGTCGGCCTGATGCACGCGACCATGGCGATGTTCAATGCCTGGTGCGACCGCATGCCCGTCGTCGTGCTCGGCGCCACCGGTCCGGTCGATGCCGTCAAGCGCCGGCCATGGATCGACTGGATTCACACCGCGCGCGACCAAGGTGCGCTGGTGCGCGAATACACCAAATGGGACGATCAGCCGACGTCACCAGGCGCCGCGCGCGAGGCCATCCTGCGCGGTACGTGGATTGCAAATACCGTGCCTTGCGGGCCGGTCTATATTAATTTCGACGCCGAATTGCAGGAAGCAAAGATTACCGATCAGCTACCGCCGATCGACGTGGCGCGCTACATGCCACCGATCGCGACTGCAGTCCCCGCGGAACTGGTGCGGCAGGCGGCGACGGTTCTTAAGGATGCAAAGCAAGTCTTGATGCTCGCGGGCCGCACCTCGCGCAGTCCTGAGGTCTGGAATGCGCGGGTCGCGCTCGCCGAAGCGCTGAATGCGCGCGTCGTCACCGATCTTAAGATCGGCGCGAGTTTTCCGACCGACCACCCGCTCTATGCCGGTTCGCCGCGCGCCATCACTCCGGAAAGCGTCGAAGGATTAAAGAACGTCGATGTCGTTCTCAGCCTTGACTGGGTCGACCTCGCCGGCGCGCTCCGCTTTTTCGGCCCCGCGCCCTCGGTCAAGGTCATTCAGATTTCACTCGACCACCGCATTCACAATGGCTGGAGCATGGATCACCAGGCGTTGCCGCCGGTCGATCTCTTGTTATCCGCCGATCCCGATCTCGTTTTGCCCGAACTCGTCAAGGAAATCGGCAGGACCTCAAAGCCTCACGCCGTCCCTGCCCTGCGCAAGACGCCGCATAAAGAGCCGGCGGGCTTTACCAACGAACATATCGCGAGCGCGCTACGCAATGTGCTCGGTGACCGGCCGGTGTCCTATACGCATCTGCCGCTGTCGTGGGACGACAGCTGGCTCGTATTTCGTCACCCACTCGACTTTCTTGGATCGGAGGGCGGCGGCGGCATCGGCGGGGGTCCGGGCGTTTCGGTCGGCGCGGCGCTGGCGTTGAAAGGATCCGGACGGTTGCCGATCGCGATCTGCGGTGACGGCGATTTTCTCATGGGCGTCACTGCGGTGTGGACGGCGGTGCACTACAAAATCCCGCTGCTGTTTGTGCTGGCCAACAACCGCTCTTTCTACAATGACGAATTGCATCAGGAGCGGATGGCGCGAGCGCGCAATCGTCCCATCGAGAATAAATGGATCGGCCAGCGCATGTCGGATCCGGAGGTCGATCTCGCCGCCATGGGGCGAGCGCAAGGCGCCGTTGGGTTCGGTCCGGTGACCAAGCCCACCGATCTCGCCGGCGTTTTGGAGAAAGCAATCGCGGCGGTCGATGCCGGCCAGGTCGCGGTCGTCGATGTGCGCGTCGAACCCGGCTATACCGCTGCGATGACGGCGGCAATGACCCGCGCCGGCAGCTAGAGCGGCGAGCGGCAAACCGAATTACAGTTTGAAGGTCTCGTAGGTCGCCGGGTGGAATAATTCATCCACCGCGACCCGCCGCGGGGAGAGACCTTCGCCGTGGTGCTGCGCCAAAAAATAGTCGAGCATTTTCCGATTCGGCCCGACGCCATATGACCAAAAATCGGCGCCCATCAGGCCGCGCGCTTCCTTAAGGCGCTCCTCCACGAACGGCAGCGTGACCTTGGTCGCCGAGGTGTCCGATAGTTTGTTCAATCCCGCTTGCTTGGCTTGTTCGAAGGCCTTGAACACTGCGCCAGGCAACCACGGATGGCGCAGGGCAAGTTCACAGCGGATGCCGACGACGTGCATGATCGGAAAAAACCCGGTGCGCTTGAAATAGTCCTTGGCAACCGCGGTCGGATCGCGAAAGAGCCAACCGATATGGGGATGGCCCGTCTCGATCAAACGCGGCGGCCGCGGCGCGATGAAGCCGTCGATTTCACCCGCTTCGAGCAATTCGGAAATGGTGGCGCCGTCCGGGGCGTTGTCGAGGCGCACGCCCGGCGGCAACTTCACCGTTATCTTTTCCGGCCGGCCCGCGTCCTCGATGCCGCCGCGGATCCAATGAATATCGGAGCGCTTGACCCCGTAGTCGTCCTCGAGAAAGGCGCGGGCCCAGACGTTCGCGGTCAGTTGATACTCCGGGACGCCGACCTTGCGGCCTTTGAGGTCCTCGGGTGTTTTGACGCGGTCGGTGCGAACGTAGACGGAGGTATGGCGGAAGGCGCGCGAGACGAAAGCAGGCACCGCGATATAGGGACAATCGTTTTGCGCGGTCTTGACCGTATAACTCGACAGCGACAGTTCGCATATATCGAATTCGGCGGCACGGAAGGCGCGGAAGAAAATCTCTTCCGGAACGAGCGTCATGTAAACGGGATCGACGCCGTCAATCTGAACGCTGCCGTCAATCAAGGCTCGGGTACGATCGTAGTCGCCCACGGCGACGGAAAGGTTAAGCTTGGCCATTGCGTGGTCCTGTTTGCGCGCGGAAGCGGCAATTTGCGCACCCAGATAGCCGCTCCATGCGGGCTGCAACAGTGGCTCTCGCGACGGGCGACCCGGCAAGCCAGCGATTTTAACCGGACCGGTCTTTCGCTGCTCTTCCGATGGCGTTCAAGTTCGGCCCACTGTCGGCTCGGCTGGCGCAATATCGATCAGCTTGAACTGAACGCGTTCCTCGCCCTGCCAGCGGTCGAGCGCAAAACAGCCGGCGGCGTGGACTCGCTGTCCGCGGCTATTGCGCAGCGCGATCCCAAGCTTCTGACCAGCGGCACGGAAGGCAACCGCGTTCGCCGCCGCACCATCGGCCGATTTCAGCCGAACCCGGACATGCGCCTGCCCCACCTCTTCGGCGTAGGTCACCGTGTGCGCCGGAAGCGCAATGACGGGCTCCGGATTGCCGGATCCGAACGGGCCGGCGCGAGCGATCATGGCGACGAGATCGGCATCCGCCGCCGCCGCCGAAACAGCGCCGTCGATCAAAAGCCCACTGGCGCGCCGCGCCCGCTCGACATCGACGCCGAGCATTTCCTCGAGAAACGCGCGCAGTGGCGCGAGAGCGCCCTTTCGCAGTGTCACGCCCGCGGCCATGGCATGGCCGCCGCCCTTCACCAAAAGTCCCTCGGTCACGGCACGCCGCACGGCGCGGCCGATATCGACGCCGACGATGGAACGGCCGGAGCCCGTGCCGATCCCGCCCGGTTCAAGCGCGATGGCGAAAGCGGGACGGCTGAACTTCTCCTTTAGTCGCGCGGCGACAAGCCCGACGATGCCGGGATGCCAGCCTTCGGCGGCGGTCACCACGACCGCGCCTTTCTCCTCAATGCCGAGCGCGGCATCCGCTTCGGCCTCGGCCGCATCCAAGGTGTTCTGCTCGATCGCCTGCCGCTCTTTGTTGAGCCGATCGAGTTCGCCGGCGAGTCTTGCCGCCTCGATCGCATCCTCTTCGAGGAGAAGCCGCACACCGAGATCGGCGCGGCCGATCCGGCCGCCGGCATTGATCCTGGGCCCGAGCAGAAAGCCGAGATGCCAAGCCTCCGGCGGCGCTGAAAGCCGAGCCACGTCCATGAGGCTGACGTGGCCCGCCCGCTCGCGCCGGCGCAGTGCGATCAGTCCCTTGGCGACAAAAGCCCGGTTAAGCCCGATCAAGGGCACCACGTCGGCGACGGTGCCGAGCGCGACGTCATCGAGATAGGTAAGGAGATCAGGCTCCGGTCGAACCGGATTCCAAAATCTCCGCTGGCGCAAGGCACGATTCACGGCGACGACAGTCATGAAAGTGAGCCCGACCGCGGCGAGATGGCCGAGCCCGGAAAGATCGTCGCGCCGGTTCGGATTGACGACGGCCAGTGCGGGCGGCAGCGCCTCGTCGGCTTGGTGGTGGTCGATGACAACGACATCTAATCCGAGCGTCTTTGCTTCCGTCAGGGGCGCGATGCTGGTCGTGCCGCAATCGACGCAGACCAGAAGCGTCGCGCCGCGCTCCGCCAGCGCGCGCACGGCTTCGACATTGGGTCCGTAGCCTTCGAACAAACGATCGGGAATGTGGATGATCGGTTCGATGCCGCATTGGCGGAGAAAGCGCGCCAGCAACGCGGCCGAAGTCGCGCCGTCCACGTCGTAATCGCCGAAGATCGCCACGCTTTCGCTGTATGTCACGGCATCGGCGATCCGCTCCGCGGCTTCCTTCATCGCGGTCAGCACGTCCGGATCGGGCATCGACCGCTTGATGGTCGGATCGAGGAACGCCTCCACGGCGTCGGTCTCGATACCGCGACCGGCAAGAATTCGCGCCAGCAGTTCCGGCAGTGCGTGGTGCTGCGCAATTCCGAGTGCGCGCGCAGCCCCGCGATCGTCGAGCCGGTCGCGCCAGGCGCGCCCGGTCGCCGAATTCTCGACGCCAAGGAATAAGCGGCTCTCGGCCATTGCGGTCATTCCGGCGCGCCCTGCGGCGCTTGCCCCGTGATGACGCTATCCGATTCAGAGACTCGCATTCAACTTATCTGAACTTGTCGAGGTGCCGGTGCTCCGCCCTGATCCAGCGGACGGTACCGGTGGTCGAGCGCATGACGACCGTCTCGGTCTCGATCGCGTCACGGCCGAAATGCACGCCGCGCAACATCCGGCCGTCGGTGACGCCTGTCGCCGCGAATAGGCAATCGCCGCTCACCATATCCTCGATCTGGTATTTCTTGCGCGGGTCCTTGATGCCCATTTTTGCGGCGCGTTCGCGCTTTTGCTCGGTGTCGAGCACAAGCCGCGTCTGCATTTGGCCGCCGATGCAGCGGAGCGCCGCCGCCGCCAGCACGCCTTCGGGCGCGCCGCCGATGCCGAGATAGATGTCGATGCCGGTCTTTTCGGGATCGGCGGTGTGGATGACGCCAGCAACGTCGCCATCGGTGATCAGGCTCACGGCCGCGCCGGCTTCGCGCACGGCGTGGATGAGGTCGGCGTGGCGCGGGCGATCGAGGATCATCGCTGTGATCGCGTGCGGTTGCACGCCCTTGGCTTTGGCAAGGTTGAGAATGTTCTCCTTTGCCGGCGCGTCGAGATCGACAACGTCCGGTGCATAACCCGGACCGATCGCTATCTTGTCCATGTAGATATCCGGCGCGTGCAGGAGCGTGCCGTCCTCAGCCATCGCCAGCGTCGCGATGGCCCCGGGCATGTTCTTGGCGCACAGCGTCGTGCCCTCCAAGGGATCGACCGCGATGTCGACCTTGGGACCGGCTTTGGTGCCGACTTTCTCGCCGATGAACAGCATCGGCGCTTCATCCATTTCGCCTTCGCCGATGACCACGGTACCGTCGATGGCGAGGCCGGAGAGCTCGCGCCGCATCGCGTCAACGGCGGCCTGATCCGACATTTTTTCGGCCCCGCGCCCGCGCAACCGCGCCGCCGCGACCGCCGCACGCTCGGTCACCCGCACGATTTCGAGCGTCAGTGCGCGCTCAAGGCTCGATTGGGGGCGAACGGGCTTCGTCGACGACATGCGGCAATCTCCACGTCCCAGTAAAGTCCGACCGATGGATCACGCCCGCTCGAGGCGGATGACCTGCGGCCGTCCATACACAACCCGATCCCGGCGCACCGCGGCAAGGGCCTTGTGGACGGCGTCTTCGCTGGTGGCGTAAGTGATCATGATCACCGGCACGGTTTCACCGGAACGCCCGGGCTGGAGCGCGCCCGGCGATCCCGCGTCGTGCCGTTGTACGATCGACTCGAGCGAGATTTTTTGTTGCGCCAGCCGTCGCGCGATAGTGGCGGCTGTACCCGGCCGGTCGCGCGCCAGAAGCCGAATATAATAACCGCCCTCGTGATGCTGCATCGGCGCCTTGCGGGTCGGGGTCATGCGCGCTGCGGGCCGGCCGAAAGGCGGCGTGCGCACCGCACGCGCGATATCGGCAAGATCGGCGACGATGGCGGAGGCGGTCGCTACGCCGCCCGCGCCGGGGCCCACCAGTGTGATCGGCGCAATCCCCTTGGCGTCGATCGTGACCGCGTTGGTGACGCCCATGACCTGCGCAATCGCGGTGTCCTTCGGCACCATTGTCGGATGCACGCGCTGCTCGATGCCCTCGTCCGTTTTGACCGCGACGCCCAAGAGCTTCACCCGATAACCAAGCTCGGCCGCGGCATTCAGATCGGCTGGCGTGATCGAAGAAATGCCTTCGCGATAGACGGCGCGCGGATCGATCCTGGTGCCGAACGCCAAGCTCGCCAGGATGGCAAGCTTTTGCGCAGTGTCATGGCCTTCCACATCGAAAGTGGGATCGGCCTCCGCATAGCCGAGCCGCTGCGCTTCCTTCAGGCAATCGGCGAAGCTCAGCCGCTCCTGCTCCATGCGCGTGAGGATATAGTTACAGGTGCCGTTGAGAATCCCATAGATGCGATCGAAGGACGCGCCGTTGAGGCCTTCGCGGAGCGTTTTGATGATCGGAATGCCGCCGGCGACCGAGGCCTCGAAATTAAGCGCCACGCCGTGCCGCTCGGCAAGCGCGGCAAGCTTTTGACCGTGAGCGGCAAGCAGCGCTTTGTTGGCGGTGACCACAGGCTTGCCGGCGGCGAGCGCGGTCTCGACGGCAAGCTTGGCCGGACCCGACGCCCCGCCGATCACCTCGACCAGCACGTCGATTGCCGGATCGCGCGCCAGCGCCACGGGATCGCTGACCCAGCGAAATTTCGTGGAATCGAAGGAGCGCTTCTTGTTGCGCGAGCGCGCGCTGATCGCGACGACGTCGATGCCGCGCCCGCAGCGCGCCAGCAATTTGTCGTGCCCGTCCTTCAAAAGCTGCACGACAGCGCTGCCGACAGTGCCAAGTCCGGCAAGACCGACTTTCAGCGGCAAAGCCATAGCGCGTCGTCCAAGCTGCGGTGGATTAAGACGCGATCAGCGTCGCGTCGCCAGCGGGACGACGTTGTGCAGCATTTCCGGACCTGTTTCAAGAAAACGCCGGATATTGCGGGCTGCCTGGCGGATACGCTGCTCGTTTTCAACAAGCGCGATGCGGACGTGGCCCTCGCCGTGTTCGCCAAAACCCGCGCCAGGGGAGACGGCGACGCCCGCTTTCTCGACAAGGAGCGTGGAAAATTCGACGCTGCCGAGCGGCCGGAACACCTCCGGTATCGGCGCCCAGGCGAACATCGAGGCCGCCGGCGGCGGCACATGCCAGCCGGCGCGGCCGAACGAATCAACCAGCGCCTCGCGGCGTCGGCGATAGGTCGAGCGCATTTCGGCAATGCAGTCGTCGGGACCGTTGAGCGCCGCCGTCGCGGCCACTTGAATAGGGGTGAATGCGCCGTAGTCGAGATACGACTTTACCCGCCCCAGCGCCGCGATGACGCGTTCATTGCCGACGGCGAAGCCGATACGCCAGCCGGGCATTGAATAGGTCTTGGACATCGAGGTGAATTCGACGGCCACATCCATCGCGCCTGGAACCTGCAACAACGACGGCGGAGGGTTGTTGTCGAAATAGACTTCGGCATAGGCGAGGTCCGAAAGCACCAAAAGCGAGTGCTTCTTCGCAAAGGCGATCAGTTCGCGATAGAAATCAAGGCTCGCCACGCAGGCTGTCGGGTTCGACGGGTAGCACACCACAACCGCGATCGGTTTCGGAATTGAGAACAGGAC
>JBAPZR010000181.1:0-1665 GCA_049285335.1 Xanthobacteraceae bacterium
GCCGGCATCGCCGAGCTCGGCGTCGTCTTTTTGCTTTTTTTGATCGGGCTTGAGCTTTCGCTGCATCGCCTTTTGACGATGCGCCGATTGGTCTTCGGGCTGGGCGGGCTGCAGATCCTGATCACGACGGCGCTGCTCGCCGGACTCGTTGTTTATTTCGGCAAACCACCCTCGGAAGCGCTGATTCTCGGCGCGAGCCTGTCGCTGTCTTCGACCGCCATCGTGCTCGAACTTTTGTCGAAGCAAGAACGCCTCAATACGAGCCTCGGGCGCACGAGCTTTGCGGTGCTATTGGCGCAGGATCTCTCCGTCGTTCCGCTCCTGATCTTTATTTCGCTCATGGCCGCGGCCCCGAAAGGCTCGGTGCTCGGCAGCCTCGGCAACGCGCTGGCGCAGGCGGCCCTCGCGCTCGCGGTCATCGTGCTGTTCGGTCGCGTGCTGTTGCGCCCACTGTTTCGATTGGTCGCCTCCACGCGCTCGCGCGAGCTTTTCATCGCCACTGCGTTATTCGTCATCATCGCCGCCGGAGTCATCACCAATCAGGCCGGCCTTTCCATGGCGCTCGGCGCCTTCATCGCCGGGCTTCTTTTGGCCGAGACCGAATACCGAAAGGCGATCGAGGCGACGATCGAGCCGTTCAAGGGCCTCTTGCTCGGTATTTTCTTTTTCACTGTCGGCATGGACATCGACATACGCGAATTGCTGCGCGAGCCGGTTCATTTGGTCGAGGCGGTCGTGGGATTGATCGGCATCAAATCGATTCTGATCGTGGGACTGGCCAAGCTGTTCCGTCTGTCATGGCCGGTGGCGGTCGAGTTAGGGTTTTTGCTCGGCGCCGGCGGCGAATTCGCCTTCGTCAGCATCGCCATGGCTGCAAACTTGCACCTGATCGATCCCGCCACGGCGACCTTCGCGCTGGCGGTAACCTCGGCGACGATGGCATTGATCCCGCTGTTGGCATTCATCGGACGCCACTTCGCATCGCGGTTGCGTGCCACAGCGGGAGCCCCGCCTTTGGAACTGACAGCGCGGCCGAGCGCCGGCGAAAAGCACGCCATCGTCGTCGGCTATGGCCGCGTCGGCAAAGTGGTGTGCGCGCTGCTGCAAGAGCACGGCATTGCCTATATCGCCGCGGATTCCGACTCTTCGACGGTGACCCGCGACCGGCGCTCCGGTCACGACGTCTATTACGGCGACGCCACCGATCCGAAATTTCTCGAAACTTGCGGTCTCGCCGATGCGTCCGGTGTCATCGTCACGATCCATGCCGAGGATCTGATCGATGCGGTCGTCGAACATGTGCGGGCTGTACGTCCGGACGTGCTGATCGTGTCGCGCGCGCGCGACGCCAATCACGCCCGGCATCTCTATCGCCTCGGCGCCACCGATGCGGTGCCCGAAACCATCGAGGCGAGCTTGCAGCTGTCCGAGGCCGTGTTGGTGGGGCTAGGCGTGCCGACCGGCCTTGTGATCGCCTCGATCCACGAAAAACGCGACGAGATCCGCCGCACTTTGCAACAGGCCGCCCGCGCCGCAGGATTGGCGGAGACGCATTCGATCCGCGCCAAGACGCGGGCGATTTTTAGACGATGATTATTCGCTCAACCCTGGTCGCCGGAATGCAAGGCCGGCGACGCGCTGTTGGTAGGTGAGGAGCTCTTGATC
>JBAPZR010000182.1:0-1783 GCA_049285335.1 Xanthobacteraceae bacterium
CGCGAGGCGCTGGCGCGTGACTTGAACGGGGCGATCGCCGAGCCCGGCGCGCACGAACGGATTGAGGGGCTCGAGCACCTCGACAAGGTGATCGACATCGACCAGTCGCCGATCGGCCGAACGCCGCGCTCCAATCCCGCCACCTATACGGGGGCCTTCACGCCGATCCGCGACTGGTTCGCCGGGCTCCCCGAGGCCAAGGCGCGCGGCTATCTGCCGGGCCGCTTCTCGTTCAACGTCAAGGGCGGACGGTGCGAGGCCTGCCAGGGCGACGGCGTGATCAAGATCGAGATGCACTTCCTGCCCGACGTCTATGTCACCTGCGACGTCTGCAAGGGCAAGCGCTATAACCGCGAGACGCTCGAAGTCCTGTTTCGCGGCAAATCGATCGCCGACGTTCTCGATATGACGGTCGAGGAGGCGCTGGAATTCTTCAAGGCGGTGCCGCGCGTGCGCGAGCCGTTAAAGCTCCTGCACCGCGTCGGCCTCGACTACATCCATGTCGGCCAGCAGGCGACCACGCTCTCCGGCGGTGAGGCGCAGCGTGTCAAGCTTGCTAAAGAACTATCGAAACGCGCCACCGGCCGCACGCTCTACATCCTCGACGAGCCGACCACAGGGCTACATTTCCACGACGTCGCCAAGCTGCTCGAAGTGCTCCATGAGCTCGTCGACACCGGCAACACCGTCGTCGTCATCGAGCACAATCTCGAAGTGATCAAGACCGCCGACTGGATTATCGACCTCGGCCCCGAAGGCGGCGACGGCGGCGGCGAAATCGTCGCCTCCGGCACGCCGGAAGATATTGCACGCGCCAAGGCGAGCTATACCGGTGCATTCCTCAAGCCGGTGCTGGCGCGGCGGGCCGCCGAGCCGGGCAAGAAGAAGCGCATCGAAGCGGCGGAGTAATCTCCCTACAGGACAGAGATTTCCCGACAGCGCAAAGACGGTCCCCCAGTCCCTAGACTGCCCGCATCCTGGCCGCGTCCGCAATCGATTCATTTTCCCTCAAACGTTGGCAGAACGAAAGTGAGAGCCTATTGTCGCCCGTTCGAGGCAGAGTCCAGGCGACTATGACAGCAAAAAAGCCCGTCGTCGGTGTGATCGGCAGCGCGCATCTGATCGAGGGCAAATTCGCCGCGCAACGAGTCGGCGAGCGTAATTTGCGCGCCGTCGCGGAGACCGCCGGCGCTTTGCCGCTGATATTTGCGGGCACCCCGGAGATCACTGAGATCGGAGCGTTGCTCGATACCGTCGATGGTATCCTGCTTGCTGGTGCACGCGCCAATGTGCATCCGAGCCGCTTCGGCCATGACGTGCATCCAAGCAGCGAGCCCTATGACGAAGCGCGCGACGCGCTGGCGCTCGACCTGATCAAGGCGTGCGTGGCGCGCGGCGTGCCGCTGTTCGGCATCTGCCGCGGCTTTCAGGAAATGAACGTCGCCTTCGGCGGCTCGCTGCATCCGGAAATTCGCGAGCTGCCCGGCCGCATCAATCATCGCGCGCCGCGGTTGCCCAACGGTGAATTCCATCCCGACGTAGAGGTGATTTTCGCCGAACGCCACGAAGTACGGCTAACGCCCGAGGGCACGTTCGCGAAATTGCTCGGTACCGAAAGCATTCGCGTCAATTCGCTGCACGGGCAAGGCATTCTCGAGCCGGGCAGACGCATCGTGATCGAGGGGGTGGCGGGAGACGAGACGATCGAAGCCATCTGCATCGCCGAAGCGCAGGGCTTTGCGCTCGGCGTACAATGGCACGCCGAGCACGAAGCGCAGCGCAA
>JBAPZR010000183.1:0-5001 GCA_049285335.1 Xanthobacteraceae bacterium
CTCGAGCCAAACTACAAGCTGCCGACCAACCTGACGCTCGAGCAGGTCCGCGAAAGCTTTGCCACACCCGAAACCGTGCCGTTCTGGCAATTGCCCACCTATATCGAGCTCGCTGACCGCGCGGGTCTTCTCGCCGCGGGATACCGACTTCAATACCAGCAGCTCCTCGCCCGGCCGTTTCTGCTCGCCGCAATGGTTCTGCTCGCCGCATCCGTGAGTTTGCGCTTCTTCCGATTCGGCGGCGTGCAGAAGATGGTCCTAAGCGGCATCTCGGCGGGATTTCTTCTGTTTGTGCTCTCCAAAATCACCGAGGACATGAGCAAGTCGGAGCTCATGTCGCCGGTCGCAGCCGCGTGGATTCCGGTGGTCGTCGGCGGCCTCACCGGATTTGTCGCGCTGCTTTACCAGGAGGACGGATAGTGGCGAGTTGGCGCAGGCCTCTCTGTCCCCGTCTGGAAGGTGGCGTTCGCGTGAGTGCAACCACTCTCGCGGCGCTGCTTGCGCTCGTCCTTAGCCTCGTTGCCGTCCCCTCTCCCCTGTGGGCGCAGCAACAAGTCGGCAGCACCTTGCATTTTCCGCCGCGTCCGCCGCCGGCAGCGCGAAAACCGCCGCCGGTATCGAACGGTCCGATGCTCGTGCAAGCGACCGAGATCAGATACGACTACACCAACAATTCGGTTGCCGCGGTCGGCAACGTGCAGATCTATTACGGCGGCGCGACTATTGAAGCCGATCAGGTCATCTACGATCAAAAGACCAAACGGCTGCGTGCGCAGGGCAATGTCAGGCTGACCGAGCCGGACGGTAAGGTGACCTACGGCCAGGTTATCGACCTCAGCGACGACTATCGCGACGGCTTCGTCGATTCGCTGCGGCTCGAGACACCCGATGAGACGCGCTTTGCCGCCGCGCGCGCGGATCGCGCCAAGGGCAACTACACCGTCCTGCAAAACGGCGTTTATACCGCCTGCGAACCCTGTAAGGACGATCCCCGCAAACCGCCGCTCTGGCAGGTCAAGGCCGCCCGCATCATCCACGATGAGGGCGAGAAGATGCTCTATTTCGAGGACGCCACAGTCGAATTTTTTGGTGTCCCGCTCGCCTACGTGCCGTTCATGTCGGCGCCGGATCCGACCGTCAAACGAAAAAGCGGCTTTTTGTTTCCGGGACTCTCCGATACTTCTCAGTATGGCTTCGGCATCGAGCCCAAATATTTCTGGGCGCTCGCGCCGAATTACGACCTGACATTCTCGACGCTGATAACGACGCAACAGGGCGTCCTGTTCAAGGGCGAATGGCGCCATCGCCTGCTCGACGGCTCTTACTCGATCCGAGCCGCCGGAATCTTCCAGCAGGATCCGGGTTACTTCGCCAATCGCGACGGCCCCGATAGCCCGACCGCAAACACCTTCCGCGGCGTCGTGCAGACAGCGGGTCAATTCGCGATCAACGACAAGTGGGTATGGGGCTGGACTGGACTGTTGGTGACCGACAGCCAGTTTATGTACGACTACCAACTGCGGCAGTTTTCAAGCGCCTTCGATCCCTTCCAGACCGGCTTCGCATCGGAGGGCGTCTCGCAGGCCTATCTGAGCGGCACCGGGGACCGCAGTTATTTCGATATCCGCTCGATCTACTATTACGGCTTCTCCGAGTTCGATCATCAATCTCAGATACCGATCATTCATCCGGTGCTCGATTATTCGAACGTAGCGCCGGGTCAGGTGCTTGGCGGCGAACTCAGTTACAAGGCCAACCTGACGAGCCTGTCCCGGCAAGACGCTGAGTTCGACGCGGTTACGCAAACGGCGCAGGCGAGCGGCGTTTGCGCAAGCCCGACGGCCGACACCGCCATTCCAGCGAACTGCCTGCTGCGCGGCATACCGGGCGAGTACACGCGCTTTTCGGCGGAGGTGGACTGGCGCCGCACGCTCATTACCGACAATGGTCAGATGTTCACGCCGTTCTTCCAATTGCGCGGCGACGTTGCGTCGGTCGTCGTGGACGATCAACCCGGCGTGTCGAATTATATTTCGACCGGCAGCAGCGCGCTCGCGCGCGCCATGCCCGCAGCCGGCGTTGAATATCGTTATCCCTTCATCGACGTCGCTTCGTGGGGAACGCAAACATTCGAGCCGATCGCCCAGGTCATCCTGCGCCCGAACGAAACCGACATCGGCAAATTTCCAAATGAAGACTCGCAAAGCCTGGTCTTCGACGACAGCAACTTGTTCTCGATCGACAAATATTCCGGCTGGGATCGCGAGGAAGGCGGCGGCCGCGCCAATGTCGGCGTCCAGTACACGGCGCAAGTCAATCGGGCCGGGTCGCTTAATGTGCTGTTCGGTCAGTCCTACCAGCTGTTCGGTGTGAACTCCTTCGCGAGCCCCGACATCACCAATACCGGTCTGGACAGCGGTCTTGATAAAACCGTTTCCGACTATGTCGGGCGCGTCACCTATCAGCCTAACTCGGTCTATTCGTTCACGGCGCGTGGACGTTTCGACGAAGCGACGTTCACGCCAGAGCGGATCGAACTCGAGACCCGCGCCAATTTCGATCGCTGGACATTGCAGGTTCTCTACGGCGACTATGCGCCACAGCCCCTTATTGGATTCCTGACGCGACGGGAGGGGTTGTTGACAGGCGCGTCAGTGAAACTGACGGGAAACTGGATCGCGCTTGGTTCGGTGCGTTATGACATAGAAAACGACCGATTCGATCAAGCGCGGGTGGGCATCGGATATGTTGACGACTGCTTCATGTTGTCCGTGAACTGGCTCAGCGGCTATACCTATACTACGACGAGTACGACTCCGGTTCAGGACAACACAGTCATGTTGCAGTTCAGCTTGCGTACGCTAGGCCCGGATGCGTTGGCTCCAGTGGCCTCCTCGTTCTGAATTCCGCCGCGATCGGCGACTGTACTCGCCGATTCGGGGCAAAGGTAAAGGAAAGCTGATGGCGATGCCGCAAATCGCGTTCCGCAGCCGATGCCACCGCCTGGTCATGGCGGCAGTCCTCCTTACGACCATGGCCGCAACCACGACTTTGGCTCGCGCGCAGGAAGTGGTTTTGCTCGTGAACGGACAGCCGATTACGAATTTCGACATCGCTCATCGCGCGAAATTCATCGAGATGAGTACGCATAAAGCGCCAGCCCGCCAGCAGGTGATCAACAGCTTGATTGACGAGATTTTGGAGCTCAAGGAGGCCGAACGGTACACCATAGTTCCAGGCAAAACCGACATCGAGCAGGCCTATGACAACGTCGCGAATAATATGGGCGTGGACCCGCAGAGACTGACGCAAATTCTCAACGCCGGCGGAGCGAGCGAGGACACCCTCAAACAACAGCTCAAAGCGCAGATGGCGTGGTCGGGTCTCGTCCGCGGTCGCTACAAAGCGAGCCTCGAAATCGCCGACACCGACGTCGAAGCCGAGCTCCAGCTGCATAAGCCGGAAGACGCCGGCCAAGTGGGATATGAATACGTTGTCCGTCCGATCGTCATGATCGTGCAGCGCGGATCGCCGGACTCCGCCTTCGAAGCGCGCAAGCACGACGCCGATGCGTTGCGCGTGCGCTTTCAGAGCTGTACCGACGGCATTCCCTTCGCCCGCGGTCTCCCCAACGCCGCGGTGCGCGATCCGATCAACAAGTCATCTGCCGATCTGCCGCCGGCGCTGCGCAGCATTCTCGACAACACGGAAGTGGGCCATCTCACGCCGCCGGAACAGACGGCGGAGGGGATACAGATGTTCGCGATATGCTCCAAAAAAGAATCAAAAGAGGATGCGCCCGGACTCAAGGAAACACGCGACAAGATGTTCGAAAAGAAATTCGGCGCGAAGGCCAATCGCTACCTTGCCGATTTACGGCGCCAGGCGATGATCGAATACAAGCAATAACGTAAATTCAGCTCATTTGACGGAAACGGTTTTAAGTTTTCCCTTCATGCTGTAGAAGCACTGCGTGCAACCTTTGGCATTGACGCTCGGCGAACCCGCCGGGATCGGCCCCGATCTTGCCCTGGCGATCTGGCGGCGGCGCGCCGAGCTTGACATACCGCCATTTTACATCGTCGCCGACGCGGATTTTCTCGGCCGGCGCGCCAGCCACCTTGGGCTGCGCGTTCCTCTGGAGACGGTGAAGCCGGACCGGGCGGTTGCGGTGTTTCGCAGCGCGCTGCCGGTGGTCGCTTTGGATGTCGCCGTCACCGCCGAACCGGGCCGGCCCGATCCCTCGAGCGCGCCGGCCGCGATCGCCGCGATCCGCCGCGGCGTTGCCGACGTCATGGCGGGTTCGGCGGCCGCGATCGTGACAAATCCCGTCGCCAAGAACGTGCTCTACAATTCGGGCTTCGCCGAGCCTGGACATACGGAATTCCTTGCCACGCTGGTGCAGGAGGCGCGTGGCAAGACGTTGCGGCCGGTGATGATGTTGTGGTCGCCAGAATTGGCCGTGGTGCCGGTCACCATTCATCTGCCGCTTAAGGAGATCTTCGAGCACCTTTCCGTCGGGCTTGTGGTGGAAACCGGCCGCATCGTCGCCCACGATCTCGTCGCGCGATTCGGCTTGGCGCGGCCGCGACTTGCAATCGCGGGACTCAATCCGCATGCCGGCGAAGCGGGCACGCTCGGCGAGGAAGATCGCGCGATCGTCGCGCCGGCTGTCGCCGCGCTGCGCGCCGCAGGCATCGATGCCAAAGGCCCGCTTCCCGCCGACTCGATGTTCCACGCGCAGGCGCGGTCGAGCTACGATGCGGCCTTGTGCATGTATCACGATCAGGCGCTCATCCCGATCAAAACGCTCGCCTTCGATCATGCGGTCAACGTCACGCTCGGGCTTCCTTTCGTACGCACCTCACCGGATCACGGCACCGCGTTCGACATTGCCGGAAAAGGCACGGCCGATCCGACAAGTCTCGTCGCGGCGTTACGTCTAGCGGCGCGGCTCGCCGGCGCGGCATCGACGGCGGCAACGCGTCCGGTGCCGACAAC
>JBAPZR010000184.1:0-2992 GCA_049285335.1 Xanthobacteraceae bacterium
TCGAGATCGAGCTTCTCGGCATGCGGGTTGGCGTTCGGATCGAGGTTCGCGGCCGCCAGCATCGCCATGATCTTGTCGCCCTTCTTCAGACGCACGCCGCCAAGTTCGACGTCCCGGCGGACGTAGCGCGGCTTGGTAAATTGCACGGGCGATACGAAGCGCAAAAATTCCTCGACCGCGAGACCGGCCCGGCTCCAGTCCTGTTCGAGCCAGTCGCGCAGGCCCGGATTGCGCACGATCTCGTACACCGATCCGCTGATCAGATGCGTCGTCGTCTCGTGCCCGGCGAACAGCAATAGAAAGAGCATGGCCACGAGCTCGTCGCTCGCGATGCGTCCGCCCTCCTTCTCGACGCGTACGAGCTCGGCGATGAGCCCCTCGCCGCCCTCACGGCGCGCCGCCTCGAGCCGCTGCTGCAGATAGCGTTTCATGGCGAGGATACCCGGGAGTGCGCCCAGGAGCCCGAGCGAGCTGGTGAAGCCAGCGAAGCGGCTCGCCCAGGCGGTGAACTTCTGCCGGTCGGCTAGCGGCAATCCGAGAAGCTCGCAGATCACGGACAGCGGAAGCCATCGTGCATAGCGCGCTACCAGATCGGCTGGGCTTCCGTCGGCGAAGAGTTGATCCGCGAGCTGGTCCGCGAGCTCCAGGATGCGCCACTCCATCTCGAGGATTGCGCGGCGGCGGAAGGCTTCGTCAACGACGCCGCGCAGTCGCGCATGGTCGGGCTCGTCCATCGACAGCATGTGGTTGGCGAGCGTGCCGACGATCGCCGGCATCCACCAGCGCATGCCGACGATCGCACCGTCGTCGCGGCGGATCGTGAACGTGACGCTGTCCTTGAGCACCCGATCGGCCATCTCCTGGGTCGTCGTGGTCCACGTCTTGCCGATGAGCGGAAACTCGATCTCGACGACTGGTCCTGCGGCGCGCAGTCGTGCGAGCTCGTCAGCGGGATTGCGAAAATAAGTTTGGCTCGAGAAGTCCGTGCGCATCGCCGCTTGGTTCCTCTTGCGTTTCGATCGCCCGTGACGCGTTGTGGCGAGGAGTCATGGCGTCCGCGTGAGAGGCGCCCCCAAGGGTCGCGTTGAGCGCATGCCGGCGCCCACGATCCGCGCAGCCGGGGCCTACCTGCCGCTCGAAGATTTGCCCTAATTAATTGTAGTGTTTCGCTGATTCGGCCAAGCGCTGCTGAGAGCGCCGCCATGATAGCCGAGATTCTCGTATTGCGAGCCTCACTATGACGCACAAGGCCGATCGCATTCTCACTACTCATGTCGGCAGCTTGATCCGACCGGCGAAGCTGATCGAGTTCTGGCGATCGATTGAAGACAGCGAGCCTTATGACGAGGCGGCGTTTGAAGCCTGCCTGACCGAGTCCGTGGCCGAGGTGGTTCGGCAACAGGCTGAAATTGGGTCAGCTTCCAGCGCCGCTTCGCCCTTGTATTTTACCGGGCTGGTGCAGACGACTGGAACAATCGGCAGAATCGCCCCCCCATCAGGCGCCACAGGCCGCATTGAGCGCGCAGCGCCATGCTCGGAAGCTGAACCGGGCACAGGCGAACGGCCGAATTGCAGGGGTGCCCTGGTCCAATACTTACTCGAGCATCGTTTTGTGACAGCATGGTACAATGCCTGCAACCGCGTCACCGCCGTAAAGTAAGGAAAATAGCTCCATGTCGATCACCGACGCTGGTGGGCGCGCAGAGGCGAGGCTAGCGCTAGTCGAGGAGCACGTCAGCCTCGAGAACCGGCACGACCTCGACGGTATAATGGGCACCTTTGGCGCGTCACCGCGTTACGACGAGGAGCCGTGGAACGATCACCACATCGGCCGTGATGCAGTGCGCGCGTATTACGATGGTTTGCTCCGCGCCATGCCCGATCTCGCCATCGATGTGCGGCGGCGCCACGTCGCTGAAGATGCGGTCGTTCTGGAAGTCCTGATCAGTGGACGTCATCTCGGCCCGTGGCGCGGGCTACCGCCAACCGGGCGTCCGGTGCGATTTCCGCTCTGCGGCATTTTCACCTTCGACCGCGAGGATCGATTGGCTGGCGAGAAAATCTATTACGACCGCGCTACGGTGCTACAGCAGCTCGGCGTTTTCCACGATCCCGACGGCATGATCGGCCGCATCGAGGTGATGGTCATGCATCCGTTGACTATGGCGCAGGCGATCGGGCGAAGGATTCTGCAGCATCGGAAATCACCGCCCCATCGCCAACCTATCTGACAATTAGCGGAGATGCCGATCGAACCAGGAACGCAGCCCTCTTAGAACTATTATTCATAAAATGCCTATTGATTGAAAGGTTCAGTTCGGCGACCGGGATTTTCACTAATTTTAATCTCTGCCACGATACTCGTTGTCATCCTCAAGGATGGTATTCGTGAGCCATAGAGCCAAAGGCACGCTTCCAATCCAAGGCAACCACCCATCAGCAAGGTTCGGAAACTTCCACGAAATAGCTTGCAAAGTCGATGCAAATAATCCGAACGCAACCCAAGTCTTGAATTTTGTGCTCATCTTCGCACCCTTGGCGTTGCCGTTACACGGTACCCGCTCGATCGGCCAGGGGCGGGGAGGCGGCATCGTATCGTATGCGGCAGCAGGCCGCACTACCTGCGGAAGTGTTGTCGCTCAACGTTTATGAAAGGAACCTCCTGCCATCTTTGTGTCCATCTTTGCGGTTCAGAAATGGAACACGGGCCTTACCGAAGTTTGTAACTGAGATGACCGAGCGTTGCTCGGGCGGCGCACAGTGGGTAGGCATGATCAGCAAAACGCTCTCGCGCTATTTTGCAATGCGATTTCTCGGCTCGGTCATCGGCTCGTTTTTTGGCGTGGTCGCGCTTGCCGCCATGATCGACTATGTCGAGCTGATGCGGCGCGGCGAGGATTGGCCCAACGCCACGGCCTGGGTGCTCGCCAAGATTTCCATGTATCGCGTTCCCCAACTGGCCGAACGCATCATGCCGTTCTCGGTGCTGATC
>JBAPZR010000185.1:0-30965 GCA_049285335.1 Xanthobacteraceae bacterium
GTCGAGGAAAGGGGGCGGTCTATCGCGGTCACTGCGTGGTAGGCGACGAACCACGATTTCGGTTTAGTTTTGCAAATGGCCCCCAACTAATTGATACTTTTGGTGGCTGATGGAACTAGTTTTGTACTTAAGCTCTTGTTCTTGCTTAATACAGCGCAGCTTCCCAAGCTGTATGTCGTGGGTTCGATTCCCATCGCCCGCTCCAATGTTCCTCCGCGGTCTAAAGGACGTTCAACGCGCCATGCCCATGGATAGATCGGCGCCGAGCGCGGCATTCGATGACCGCGCTAGCGCGTGAGATCATTGGCGCACGCAACCAAAAAATGACGATCGACCTTTCTAAAATTAATTATACGTCCGGCGCCATGCTGGCCCGAGCAAAGGCGACCGATCCTGCTGGAAACCCTTCGGAATTCGTCTCTTTGACGCTTCGCCTGTAAACCAATTGCTTCCGACCTCTCCACACCCGTTCTTTCGGCTCGTCCGACCAATCCTGTTATAAAGGGGCGGGGGTGACGCAACTTTTTCTGAGTTGCAATGTGGTCCGATCGGTTTCGTTTCTTTTTCGTTTTTTCGATTATTTTTTTGAGGGCGCTTGTTCTCACGTCGCCAATCATTGCAGTCGCCATTTCAATCGGGAAGCGTCGGTTTTTTATGATCGGCTGGTCAGTGGCGGATTTGATCCCAACGCGCATATCGACGTTCTTCCCCAGCATCGTTTGCTTTATATTTCCAATCCAAAGTGCGCTTCGACCACGATCAAGATGGTCTTAAGTTCGCTGGCGCGAAATCAACTCGATACGTCGGACCAACTTCACAAGCGCAGATATTCCGGTCTCAAATCGCCGAAACGCGGCGGAATCTCGGCCTTTCACGAGGTCGCAACCCATCCGGCGGCGTTCCGGTTTTCTTTTGTGCGAAACGCTTATTCGCGTCTGGTTTCGACATGGGCGGACAAGTTTCAAAATAAACCGCTCGTGTGCGGCGATTCGTTTATCGATCAATACCTGATGAATCGGGATTGGATTGATGAGACGCTTCCGAAAGGTGCTGACAGCACATTGTCGTTTCCTCAATTTGTGCAATTTGCCGCGGCGACGGCCAACCGGCGTCTCGATGCGCATTGGCATTTGCAGGACGATCTCCTCACGATGCCGGGAATAAAATTGGACCTCGTCGGAAAAGTGGAATCGTTTGCGGAAGATTTTGCGAGCGTGCTCGATCACGCCGGCGCCGGCGTTCGGCTGCGTCAGATCGCGGACGTTCATTTCAATGCTTCGCAACACCAGCCGTGGCCGAACTACTACACGGCCGGTCTGGCCGACCGAGCCTATCGCGCCTATG
This sequence comes from Xanthobacteraceae bacterium, assembly GCA_049285335.1. GTDB lineage: Bacteria > Pseudomonadota > Alphaproteobacteria > Rhizobiales > Xanthobacteraceae > BOG-931. Next base: position 1,345 of record JBAPZR010000185.1, read on the forward strand.
AGCGGGACTTCGATCGGTTCAACTATTCGCGAACAATTCCGGCCTAAGGGTCGATCGTGAGCGTTCTTCTTTTAATTCGTTTTGTTCGCGGCGCGCACGAAAGCGGCAAGTTCGCCGTTGAAACGAGGCGCATCCTCGTAGAACGGCGCGTGACCGATGCCTTCGTAAACGGAAAGCTTGGCGCCCGGAATAGTGGCGGCGGTGTATTGGCCGGCGCCGAGCTTGGCATTGCGATCTTCCGCTCCGTGGGTCACCAAAACCGGCAAGGTCAGCTTCGACATCATCGCGGTGGCGTCGAGCGGCCGGCCGGAAAGTCCGGCGCGCACTTTGGGTGGCACCATCATGTTGAAGGCCAGCATGGTCTCAAAATCGTCCGCGCTCGGCTGGCGGGAGAAACAACCGCGCAGGAAAGTGCGCGTCGCCGCGATATTGGTGGCGAGGTCCTCCGACGCCATCAGCGGCAAATTCTTCAGATTGTCTCCGATGAGAGCCGGATCGGCTTTGATCGGCGCGTCGACAAAATTGATGCCGGCGATTTTGCCGGCCCCTTCCGTCGCAAGGTAATCGGAGATCACGCGGCCGGCATAGGACCAGCCGACCAACACCGGCCGCTTGAGCCCAGCGGCGTCGATCACGGCCTGCACCTCATGGCCCCACGCGGCGGAATTGCGGTAGGCCGCCGGATCGAGCGGCTTGTCGGAATTGCCATGGCCGCGCAGATCGTAAGTGACGATGTGAAATTCCTTGGCGAGGTCGCTGTCGACCTGGCGCATCCACGACATGTGACTCTGTGAGAAGCCGTGAATGAAGAGAATTTCCGCCCCGGTGGGGTTGCCCCATTCTTGCGCCGAAATGGTCAGGCCGTCGGGCGTCTTCACAGCGAGCGGTTTGTATTTTAGCTCCTGCCCGAAGCCCGGCCCGGCGGCTGCGGCAAGCAACGACGTGGCGACGATCGCCCTTAACAGGGCGTATGTTTGCAGCGACGGCGTCATTGTACATCCTCCCTCGCGCGGCCGCACCTCTCTTCAAGGTCTTCAAGCCGTGGCGGCCGAGCCGTGCTCACTGTCGCCGAATTTGGCTGAGCTGTGAAGCGCGTGTGGTAAGGGCGTGCTGCGAGGCGTGGCGAACTTCGGAATCAGGACATTAGTTTCGCCGAACAAGTCGCTCGGACGCCGCGGTCTACGTAGTCGCCCTTAAGGACGACATCCGAATGTTCGTGGCGACATCCCCTTTGTAACTATGCCGATGGATGGTTTGGCGAAGGGGATGTCCATGCGCACATTTTTGATGGCGATTGGCGCGGCGACCGTTAGCGCGATGCTCGGCGGTTGCATGCAAGCGACGCTCGCGCCCACGACCGATGCAAGCTGGAACGCCCGCGACAAGGCGCTGATGTCGAATCTGCCTTACAAGCAGGCCGCGATTCCGGAGGAATTCCGTCGGCACCTCGTCGACTACACCGGCAAGGAAGCCCCCGGCACCATCGTCGTCGATACCGACAACAAGTTTCTCTATTACGTGCTGCCCAAGAGCCAGGCGATCCGCTACGGCGTCACCGTCGGCGAGGAATCCCAGGCCTGGAGCGGCGTCGCGACGGTCGGCCGCATGGAAGAATGGCCGGCGTGGCGACCGACCGCCGGCGAACAGGCCCGGCTCGGCCCCTTGCCGGCCTTCGTGACCGGTGGTCCGCAAAATCCGATGGGCGCGCGCGGCCTTTATCTGTATGCCGCCGGCAAGGATACGCAGTACCGCATTCATGGCACTAACCAGCCTGAATATATCGGTCGCGCCATCTCGTCGGGCTGCATCCGCATGACCAACGAGGACGTGATCGACCTCTACAATCGGGTCAAGGTCGGTACGACGGTCGAGGTCCTGGCGCCGAGGCACTATTCGTCATTCGGCTCCCAGGGCTGATGATCCCAACGCCCGAACGGCCGCCGCGGAAACCAAAGCGGCGGCCATTTCACTTCTGAGCTGCCTGCCGCGCGCAACGCCGTTCCGTCGAGAACCGGCTCCCGGCCAACAGCATAAGTGCCCGCAAATTCGCGCGGGATAACGCTGCACTGCGGCATCTAATCCGGTTTGATTAGCCGCGTGCAGCCGCTATTCTGCACGTCAAAGAGCGCTCGACAGCTCACAGCAAATGTTCCAGGGGACGGATCATCGAGGTGGCGACATGACTCAGCAAAACACCGGTCGGGAGGTCCAACGCGCGGGCTGGAGCTGGTGGTATCTGCTGTTCGTAATCCAGTTCATCGCCGCACTGTGGCCGCCGTTCTACAACTCCATCGAGCCGTCCTGGGCTGGCATACCGTTCTTCTATTGGTACCAGCTCCTGTGGGTGATCATCGGAGCGATTCTGACCGCGATCGTCTATTTCGCGACGGAGTAGCAAGACGAGTTTGCCAGCAATGCCGGCGCCGCTTTCGAATTCAGAACTCGAATAAACAATAAGACTTGGGGAGACGTGCCGTGGCTGAGGTGAACTGGACTGCACTGATCATCTTCGTGCTGCTATTTGCCTTCATCACCTGGCTCGGCTTCGCAGCGGCCCATTGGCGCAAGGGCGACCTCGATCTGCTGCACGAATGGGGATTGGGCGGCCGGCGCTTCGGCACCATCGTCACCTGGTTCCTGATCGGCGGCGATCTGTACACCGCCTACACATTCATCGCGGTCCCTGCGCTCGCTTTCGGCGCCGGCGCGATCGCCTTCTTCGCGGTGCCGTACACGATCGTGATCTATCCGATTCTGTTCTTGGCCTTTCCGCGGCTCTGGTACGTCTGCCACAAGCACCAATACATCACCGCAGCCGACTTCGTGCGCGGCCGGTTCGGCAATCGCTGGCTCGCGCTGGCGACGGCGATTACCGGCATCGTCGCCACCATGCCGTATATCGCGCTGCAGCTGGTCGGCTTGCAGGTCGTCATCGGCGCGATGGGCGTTTCCGGGTCGGGCTATTCCGGCGATCTGCCGCTGGTGATCGCCTTCATCATCCTTGCCGCCTTCACTTATTCCAGCGGCCTTCGCGCGCCGGCTTCGATCGCGATCGTCAAGGATATCCTGATCTATATCACCGCATTTGCCGCGGTGATCGTCGTGCCGATTCAGCTCGGCGGCTTCGGCAAGATCTTTTCCGCCGTTCCTCCAGCCAAGCTCATACTCGCTACGCCCGGCGCCAACACCACCGGCGCTTATGGCATCTACGCCACATTGGCGCTTGGATCGGCGCTGGCGCTATTTCTCTACCCGCATTCGATGACCGGCATTCTCAGCGCGTCGAGCGGACGCGCGATCCGGCGCAACGCGGCGATGCTGCCGGGCTATTCGTTCATGCTCGGTCTATTGGCGCTGGTCGGCTTCTTTGCGATTGCCGCCGGCGTCGCCAGCCTTCCTGAATACGCGGCCGGCTTCAAACAATTCGGCAATAATTTCGCGGTGCCGGCGCTGTTCCTGCACAGCTTCCCGTCATGGTTCGTCGGCATCGCGTTTGCTGCGGTGGGCATCGGCGCGCTGGTGCCGGCGGCGATCATGTCGATCGCGGCGGCGAATCTCTACACCCGCAACATCCATCGCGAGTTCATCAACAGGAATCCGACCGACAAGCAGGAAGCGCAGATGGCGAAGTGGGCGTCGCTGATCGTCAAGTTCGGTGCGCTTGTCTTCATCGTCTTCGTGCCCGCGCAATATGCCATCTATATGCAGCTGCTCGGCGGCATCCTCATCATCCAGACGCTGCCCGCGGTGTTGCTCGGCGTTTATACGCGCTGGTTCAACGATTGGGCGCTCCTGGTCGGCTGGGCGGTCGGCACTATCGCCGGCACCTGGATGTTCGTCGCGGCCAATCTGACGCCGAACTTTCCCCTCGCGATCGGCGGCCATTCATTCCCGGGCTACACCGCGCTTTACACCGTGGTTCTCAATCTGCTCGTCGCAATCGTGCTGACGCCGATATTCAACGCCATCGGCAGCAGGCACGCCGACGCGACCGTCGCGGCGGACTATCACGCCTAGTGTCCGATTGGCCGGTATCCGCTCCGGACGAGTCCAGGGCGAGCTTTTCTCGGATCATGCTTTACGGCCGATCGTTGCCGAAGCTCGATTGATCGTGGCACATTGGCATGGCCGCGCGATCGTTTGTGCGCGCTGAAAACGCCTGCGTGAGGGAGTAAGGAAATGGCCTGGGCCAAAGTGACCGATATTGCCTACGGGCGTCTTCGAGCGCCCGATCTCGACGTCATGGAGGAATTTCTCACGCGCTTCGGCATGCAGCGCAGCGAGCGGACCGCGAATGCGCTTTACATGCGCGGCACCGATCCCAATCACCACATTCACATTACCGAAAAGGGCGATCCGAAATTCGTCGGTCTCGCTTATTACGTGGAGAGCGAAGACGATCTCAAGCGCCTGACGAAGGCGCCAGGCGCCTCGGGCATCGAGACCATCGACGAGCCCGGTGGCGGCAAGCGCGTACGCCTGAAGGAACCCAACGGTTACCAGATCGAGGTCGTTTGCGGCATCGCGCCGGTGTCGGAAATTGCGGTCAAGCGGCAGAAGCTCAATTCCGGCGAAGCGCCGCTGTTACGCGCCGGCGAATTGATGCGGCTGCCGAAAGGTCCGGCGCACGTCAAGCGCATCGGCCACGGCGTGCTGATGACGCCGCGCTTTGGCGAAACGGTGGGTTGGTTCCGCGACACGCTCGGCTTTGTTTGTTCCGACGACGTCTACGCCGAAGACAAGAACAACGTCATCGGCTCGTTCAACCGCTGCGATCGGGGCGAGCGCTACGTCGATCATCATGTGTTTTTCTGCTTGGCGCACGAGAAGACCGGACTGAATCATCTGTCATTCGAGGTGCCGGACATCGACGACGTCTGCATGGGGCACGATTATCTCAAGCGGTTCGACGCCTACGAGCACATGTGGGGCATCGGCCGCCACGTGCTCGGCAGTCAAGTCTACGACTACTGGGCCGACCCTTGGGGCCACGTCCACGAGCATTGGGCGGATAGCGATCGGCTTAATCTCGCCAACGGCTCCAACCTTGTTGCGGCGGAAGAGGCGCTGGTGTCGCAATGGGGCGAAGCGCCGCCGGAAAAATTCATCAATCACGCCAGTCCTTAGGGCGTGATGCTTCGTTGCGCGGAAACTTGCGCGCCGGCGTGACGATGGCGTGATCTCGTCCTACAACCGCGTGACGCGCGCGTGCAGGATGGCCGCCCGGCCGCCGCGGACTGCCTTGACGCAGCGCTCGAGTGCCGCGGGTACATCCGCGGGATCGCTCACCTCTTCGGCATGGGCGCCGAACGCTTCGCCGACCTTGGCGAAATGCACATCGGGCGCGAGGTTCGCTTCGAACGCGCCGGCGGATTTCGCTTGGCCTTCCGGGAAAACGCGCAGCGTCGACTGCTTCACCGCGTTCCAGCCGGTATTGTCCATCACGATGGTGAGGATCGGCAATTTGTATTGCTGCGCGACCGCAAAGACCGAGGTCGGGTTGCCGAAATAGAAGCCGCCGTCGCCGCAAATCTGCACCGCGAGCCGATTGGGCGCGGCGAGCTTGGCGCCAAGCGCGGTGCCGCCTGACCAGCCCAGACCGCCGCCGCCAGCGCGAACGGTCGTATTGGGCACGCGGCGGGGAATCTGCATCAGCACTGCCGGCGCATTGGTCACGCCCTCGTTGAAGATCATGTCTTCGTCATCGAGCAGCTTGGCGAGCTCCGCCGAAAGGTAATGCGGATTGATCGCGCCCGACTCGCCTTTATCGGCGGCGAGCTCGGCCGCGCGGGCGATGCGTTTGTCGCGCGCCGCCTTGATGCGCTTGAGCCGCGCGGCCGCCGCCTCGGTAAAGCGCGGCGTCGCTCTCGCCTTCAGCTCCTCAAGCAGCTGATCGAGAATGCGCCCGCTATCGCCTTGCATGCGCATGTTGCCCGGGAAGGTCCACATCGGCGAGCCCGGTTTGAGCGTGTCGATGTCGATATGTGCCCAGAACGCGTTCTCCTTCGGCTGCACGTCGCTCGGAAACCACGGCACGTCGACGTCGACGAGCAAACCGACATCCGCCTCCGGCACCGCATCGTCCGCCGTGAAGCCGACGAAGCACGGGCTGTCATGCGAAATATTGTTGGTCACGTTCGCCTCGTACACCGCGATGCCGGCGAATTGCGCCAGTGCATCGATGGCGCGCGAGCCATGCTCGTGGCGGCCGGCATAGCCGGTGATCAGGATCGGGTTCTCAGCTTTGAGAAGCCGGTCGGCGAGGGCAGCAATCAATTTTGGATCGGCGCCGCCGCCGGACGTGGCGGCGAATTGATCCGCGGTGTAGCGACGGATTTCATCGACGTTCCAATGCTGCGTCAGTGTCTCACGCTGCATCATGAGATAGACCGGCCCGCGCGGCTCGCTTTGCATGATCGAATAGGCGCGCCGCAGCGCTTCTTTGACGACGACCCCTGACGGCAGCGTCCATTCCCATTTCAGGTAGGGCCGAACCAGGCTCGCCTGGTCGAACGGTTCCTGCACGAAGTGCACATAGGTGTCGCGCGAGCCGACAAGTTCGTCGTTGACCGTATAGGGCGCCTTGCCCGCCATCAGCAGCACCGGCAAACGGCTGCGAAACAGATTGTGCATGCCGTTTGCGGTATTTGCGGTGCCGACATCGACGTGGACCAGGACGCCTTGGCCGCGGCCGGTGACGAGCGCGTAGCCCGCAGCCATATGCGCCGCCGTGTTTTCGTGCGGGCAGCGAATCACGCCCGGCATCGGCTCGCCGCGTTTGCGGCGATGGGCCATCTCGTCGATGATCGGAGCGTGGTCGGTTCCAAAATTACAGAACACATAATCGACGCCGATCTCATTGAGGCCTTCGAGCAGGTAATAGGCTGTTGCAAAATCGGGAACATTGGTCTTACGGGCAACCGACGTATCCATTGTGTGACTCACCAACTGTTTTGCTTGAGTGGGCATGGAACATAGCGGACCGGCATCATGCGGCCGGTCTTATAGCATCGTTTCGGTGCGCCAAGCACAATGATCATTTAAAGACCGCGAATGCTCGAACTGTTGCCACAATGCCGGATGATACCCCCGTCCGATTGAGCGGGAAGAGGGTGTCCCATGAAATGGCAGGCGAGCTTGGCCGGCGCCTTGGCGTCGGTCCTCATGACATGCGTAGCGCATGCTGACGTCCGAATCGTTAGCGATCCGGGAGGAGAGGTCGCCTCCTACGTTCAGAAATTCCGTCAAATCCGCGATTCCGGCCAACGCGTGGTCATCGACGGGCCGTGCCTCTCGGCCTGCACTTTGCTGACCGGCATCGTGCCGAAGGATCGCGTTTGCATCACCCGGCGCGCGGCTTTGGGCTTCCATGCCGCCTCGTACTACGACGATGCGTCGCGCACGCTGGTGCCGACCCGGCACGGCAGCGAACTGGTGATGCGGCTTTATCCGCCAGAAATCCGGTCCTGGATCACGAGGCACGGCGGCCTGCGGCCGCAGCTCATCATGCTGCGCGGGCGTGAGCTGAGCGAGCTCTACCCGACCTGTCAGTAGGCGTTTTGCAAAGCGTGCAGTAAGGCGCCGTCAACCGCGGCGCTTTTCGCCGTTGTCGTCGGGCGGATTCCGGCCTATCTACCGCGAGGAACCGGGATAGCTGCCGCCATGCCTGACATCGTCGCACGTCCGCGTCTGTCCGGGCCGCTCTTGACGGCCGGCACGCTTGTCGTACTGGCGCTGGGCGGCACCCTGTTGCTCTGGGCGCATTACGGCACCACGGTCTTTTTCGAAACCATACGTGTCGGTTTCTCGGCGTGCTTTGGCTGATGGGACACCAATCGTGAAGGCCAACGCCTCCCGCATTGCGCTGTTATTCGCCGCGTTTCTCGGCGGCCTGTTCCTGTGTTTTGGCATCATCATTTTCGTTTCCGGTCGCATCCCATCGCCGATCGGGCCGGCCGCTGCAGCCGTCGGCGGGCCGTTCCATCTTGAAGATCAGAACGGCAAGCAGGTCAGCGACGCGGACATGAAAGGCCGCCCGTTCCTCGTCTTTTTCGGATTCACGCACTGTCCCGATATTTGCCCGACCACGCTCTTCGAAATGTCGCAAGTCATGCGCGCGCTCGGGCCGGATGCCGATCGCGCCGGTGCGCTGTTCATCACGGTGGACCCCGCGCGTGACACGCCGGTGGTGATGAAGGACTATCTGTCGAACTTCGACCCGCATTTGCGCGGTCTCACCGGCGATCAAGCCTCGATCGATGCAGCGATCAAAGCCTATCGGGTCTATGCCAAGAAGGTTCCGCTGGATAACGGCGACTACACCATGGACCATACCGCCTTGGTGTATCTGATGGACAAGGATGGACACTTCGTTGCGCCCTTCAACGTCAATCGGACGCCGGAAGCGGAAGCCGCCGATCTCCGTCGTTATTTTTGATATCGCGTACCTCTTTCGCGGACCGAATGCGCCTCTTATCCCGTCTCTCGATAAAGGGATCTAATCGGGAATGACCATTCGTCGCCGCCTCGCGCAGCTGATTTCACCGCCGGCGCTGGCGATGCTGCTCTGCGCCGCGCTTGCTATGTTTGGCGTTGCGCGCCAGGCCTCGTCGCAAGAGGGCGTCGAAGTGCCGAAAGGGATCGGCGTCCCGGGCTTCTGGGACCCGCGCCGACGGCCCGAACGGCCGGATCTTTCGCGCATCCAATCGATCCGCTTCCTGACCGAGACCGATTATCCGCCCTTCAACTATGCGGGCCCCGACGGCAACCCGATAGGATTTAACGTCGATCTTGCGCGTCAGCTTTGCGAGCAGATCAAGGCGTCTTGCACCATTCAGGCGCGCCGCTTCGACCTGCTGCTCGATGCGCTCGCCGACAATCGCGGCGACGCCGTCATCGCCTCGATCGCCACGACCGCGGCCACGCGGCAGCGCGCGGACTTCACCGATCCGTATTACCGCACGCCGGCGCGCTTTGTCGCTCTTGTCGCGAGCCCCATCCGCGACGTGCAGCCCGAGCTTGTTGAAGGCAAAAAGATCGGGGTGGTCGCCGGCACCGCGCACGAAGCCTTTCTCAAGGAAATGTTCACTGCGGCCGACATACGCCCATATCCCAATGCCGATGCGGCGCGCGCAGCGCTTCGCAACAAGGAGGTCGATCTGTTGTTCGGCGACGGCATCGCGCTGGCGTTCTGGCTCAACGGTTCCGATTCCGCGGGCTGCTGCGCCTTTCGCGGCGGCCCGTTTCTCGAAGACCGCTTCTTCGGCGAGGGCGTCGGCATCGCCGTCAAGCGCGGCAACGATCTCTTACGGCAGGCCTTAAACTGGGCATTGTTTCGCGAATGGGAGAGCGGCAGTTTTGCCGACTTGTGGCTGCGCTATTTTCCGATCAGTCCATTTTGAAACGTTAGCGTTTGACGCTGCGGCGCGCCCTTCCTAGTGTCCGGCCGACGTCACACGCCGAAAGAATTTATGGCCGCCACGGAAATCTCTGCAGCGACGCTGCGCGAATTGGCCGAACTGTCGCACGCCTGGCCGTTCGAGGAGGCGCGCAAGATCGTGCTGCGGCTGAAGAAAAAGCCGAAAGCCGAAGTCATTTTTGAAACCGGCTACGGTCCCTCCGGCTTGCCGCATATCGGCACGTTCGGCGAGGTCGCCCGCACGTCGATGGTGCGCCATGCCTTTCGCGTGCTGACCGACGACAAGATCAAAACGCGGCTGATCGCATTTTCCGACGACATGGACGGGCTGCGCAAAGTTCCCGACAACGTGCCCAACAAGGAGATGATGGCGGCGCATCTCGGCAAGCCGCTAACCCAAGTGCCGGATCCGTTCGGCACGCATAAGAGCTTCGCCGAGCACAACAATGCGCGGCTGCGCGCCTTTCTCGACCAGTTCGGTTTCGATTACGAATTCATGTCGTCGACCGCCGCTTACACGTCGGGACGATTCGACGACGCCCTGCTCATGGTCCTGCACCATTTCGAGGAGGTGATGGCGGTGATGCTGCCATCGCTGCGCGAGGAGCGTGCGCAATCCTATTCGCCGTTCCTGCCGATCTCGCCGGAAACCGGCATTGTGCTGCAGGTGCCGGTGGTGGCGCACGACGCCAAGGCCGGGACCATCACCTACGAAGATCCCGACAACGGCCGCCGCGTGACGACACCGGTCACCGGCGGGCGCTGCAAGCTGCAATGGAAGCCGGATTGGGCGATGCGCTGGGTTGCGCTCGGCGTGGACTATGAAATGGCGGGCAAGGATTTGATCGATTCGGTCAAGCTGTCGGGCAAAATCTGCCGCACGCTCGGCGGCACGCCCCCGGAAGGATTCAACTACGAGCTTTTTCTCGACGAGAACGGTCAGAAAATCTCGAAGTCGAAAGGCAACGGCCTGACGATCGAGGAATGGCTGCATTACGCCAGTCCGGAAAGCCTGTCGCTCTTCATGTATCGCGAGCCGAAGGCCGCCAAACGGCTCTACTTCGACGTCATCCCGCGCCATGTCGACGAATATTTGCAATTTCTCGACGCCTATCCGCGGCAAGGGCTGAAGGAAAGGCTCGGCAATCCGGTCTGGCACATTCACGAGGGCGAGCCGCCGCAGGCCGACAATCCGATCCCGTTCGCGATGTTGCTGTCGCTTGTCACCGCCTCAAATGCCGCCAATGCAGAGACGCTATGGGGCTTTATCTCGCGCTACCGGCCGGGCGTGACGCCGCACACGCATCCGCGCCTGGCCGCGCTCGTCGATTACGCGATCAACTACTATCGCGACTTTGTCGCGCCGACCAAACAATTCCGCACGCCGACTGCAGCCGAGCGCGCCGCGCTTTCGGACCTGCGCGACGCGCTATCGCAATTGCCGCCGCAGGCTCCGGCGGAAGCGATCCAAGACGTGGTTTACGAGGTCGGGCGGCGCGAGCCGTTCCTCGACAAAAGCGGCAAGATCAAAACCAAGGACGGCAAACCCGGTGTCGCGCTTGACTGGTTCAACATGCTCTATCAGGTGTTGCTCGGCCAGGAGAAAGGGCCGCGGTTCGGCTCGTTCGTCGCGGCTTATGGCGTCGCTAATACGATCGCGATGATTGACGGCGCGCTGGCGCGATCGGCCTGACGATTTGGTCCTTCACTGACTCGCCCACAAGATGCGGGCGATCCATAACACCTCCGAGGCCGGCAGTGTGCGATCGGGATGCTCGGGATTGAGCGATCTGAGCTCGATCGATTTGGCCGTTCTGCGCTTGAGCTCCTTGGCCATCACTTCACCCGCGCGGGTGCGGACCACGACCCGGTCGCCGCGGCGGATCGGAGCCGCCGGAGACACGACGATGATGTCGCCGTCGCGAAAGGCCGGCTCCATCGACTGGCCGGAAATCGCGAGCGCGTAAGCGTGCTTGTCGTTGACCGTCGGGAATGCAATCTCCGTCCAGCTTTCGCCGGCCGGAAAGCCACCGTCGTCGAGATGACTGCCCTCGCCAGCTTCCGCAAAGCCGAGGAGCGGCACCGGCCGCGGCGACGCGGCGGCGCTCGGCTCGATCAGACCGACGAAGGCTTCAAGGGCCGTGCCGGTTGCGGTGAGCGCCTTGGCGATCGATTCCGTCGACGGCCAGCGCAGCCGCCCCTGCGGCGTGACGCGTTTTGACTTATTGAACGTCGTCGGATCGAGACCGGCGCGCCGGGCAAGCCCCGAGGCGGACAGCCCGGCCCGTGCGGCGAGGCGATCGATGGCCGACCAGACCTGCGCGTGCGTCAGCATCGGTATCCACCAACAGCATGACCCGAGCGGGGCTGCGCGTTCTCAAAACGAACAACAAAACCGGTAGCGACGATGATAGGAATTATTGCCTGAACGCTCAAGGGCCGATAGGGTCGACCCATTTAACGCGATCCGAAGCGATGCCGCTGTGACGACCATCTACAAAATTTGTCAAATAGCACCCTGGCGGGCGGCCGAGCAGACCGGGATCTATCGCGGCTCCGACGCCGATGCGCGCGACGGGTTCATCCATTTCTCGACCGACAGGCAGCTTGCCGGCACGGCGGGGAAGTATTTCGCGGGCCAGAGCGATTTATTGATCGTGGCGGTTGATGCAGATGCATTGGGTTCGGCGCTGAAATGGGAACGGTCCCGTGGCGGCGAGCTTTTTCCGCATCTTTACGCCGCGCTGCCGGTTGAAGCCGTGCGCTGGACGCAGCCGCTGCCGGATGAGGTCGATGGCCGGCGCGCCCTGCCGGAGCTTAAGCCGTGATAGGTTTTCTCGATCGCCTTGCGCTGCCGGTCCTTCATGCGCTCGACCCCGAAGATGCCCATCGCCTCGCGATCAGAATGTTGCAATTTGCACCGTTGCCGCCGGCGCCTGCCGACGACAGGCGGCTGGCGATGCGGGTATTCGGCCTCAATTTCCCGAACCCGGTCGGCATCGCAGCCGGCTTTGACAAAAACGCCGAGGTTCCCGATGCGTTGTTGCGCGCCGGATTCGGCTTCGTCGAGATCGGCACCGTCACGCCGCTGCCGCAGCCGGGCAATCCGCGGCCGCGACTGTTTCGCCTCGATACCGACCAGGCCGTGATCAACAGGCTCGGCTTTAATTCCGACGGCGCCGGAGCGGTGCTGCGCCGGCTAGCGGCGCGGGCAACCGCTGGCGGCATCGTCGGCGTCAATGTCGGCGCCAACAAGGATTCGCCCGATCGTGTCGCCGACTATGTGGGACTGATCGAGCGGTTCGCCGCAGTCGCGAGCTACGTCACGGTCAATATTTCATCGCCCAACACGCCGGGCCTGCGCGACATGCAACATGCCGCCGTGCTCGACGATTTACTGGCCCGCGTCATCGATGCCCGCGAACGCGTCGCGACCACGGCCGGTCCGACGCCGGTTCTGGTGAAGATCGCGCCGGACCTGCCGCTTGGCGATCTCGACGACGCGGTCGCCATTGCGCGGAAGCGCCGCGTCGATGGCATTATCGTCGGCAACACCACCGTGTCGCGGCCTGCCCGCCTACATGATAGCAAGCAGGCGAAAGAAGCCGGCGGATTGTCAGGCCGGCCGCTCTTGCCGCTCGCCAACCGCACGCTGGCGGAAACCTATGTGCGGGTAGAGGGGGTTTTCCCGCTGGTGGGTGCGGGCGGCGTCGATTCCGGCGAAAGCGCGTTCGCCAAAATCCGTGCCGGCGCGAGCCTCGTCCAAGTTTATTCCGGCTTGGTTTTCGGCGGTCTTGGACTTGTCGGCGCGATCAAGGCTGCCTTGCTGGGCGCGCTGACACGAGACGGCCGGGCGGGCCTGAGCGACTACGTGGGTGCCGATGCTGCCTCCATCACCGCGCAAGCGTGGCCCGGATAGCGCACGCCACCGTCGCAGTGATCAGGTCGGCCGCGGCGCCGGCGCCAGCACCGGCTTGAGCACCGGAACAAACTTTCGCTTTTCACGCCGCGCCGGAATGGCGCGATAGACCTGTTTGGTCGCCTCGACGATATGCACGCCCGCGAATGGCGCAGACAAAGTGGCGCCGGTTTGCTCCCAGGCTCCCGCCGCGCGCAGGAACCAGCGCCGAGGAATCGGTGGCACGTAGAGAGCCTCGCCCCAGCCGGTCGGGGTGAACCAGGTGTCGCGCAGGAGATGCATGATCTGCGTGCGCGAATAGGGCCTGCCCTGACCGAATGGCGTTGTGTCCATTCGGGCCCACAGACCACGCCGGTTTGGCACTACCGCCACGAGCCGGCCGCCGCCGGCGAGCACGCGCCAGGTCTCGCGCAGCAACTCGACGGGGTCGGGCGACATCTCCAGCGCGTGGACGAGCAGCACGCGATCGACCGCGGAATCGGTCAATGGCAGTTCATCCTCTTGGACCAGCGCCGCCAATGCCGGGCGGCTCGACGGCCAGCGCACGACGCCTTGCGGCGCGGGCATCAAAGCAAGGCAGCGTTCGGCCTCGCCCCGGAACAAACCGAGATACGGCGTCGCATAGCCGATACCGAGGATGCGCAGTCCATGGGTGTTCTGCAGGCGTGCGCGGATACCGCGGCTGACAAAACGGCGTGCCACGACGCCGAGGTGCTGGGCGTAGAAATTACGGAGATCGACGACATCCATGGATGTCAAAATAGCACGTCGCCGCCATCGTCGCCCTTGCGGCGATTGCCGCCGAGTGCCTACTTTAACCACAACAGTCGCCCAGACGTTGGGGCGGTAAAATGAGATGAACATGCCCGCTCAGACCTATTTGTTCGGTTGCTTGAAGGACAATTTCGGGGTGCTGCTCCACGATCCGCAGAGCGGCGCCACCGCCTCCATCGACGCACCCGAGGCTGCGCCCATCGAAGCGGCGCTGAAAAAAACCGGATGGCGATTGACCGATATTCTGGTCACGCACCATCACGACGATCACACCGCCGGCATCGGGGCGTTGAAAGCGCACTACAAATGCCGCGTGGTCGCGCCGCGCGCGGAGGCGCAGCGCATAGCCCATGTCGACGAAACGGTCGGCGAGGGCGACACGGTGCGCGTAGGCTGGCTCGAGAGCCGCGTGCTCGATACGCCAGGCCACACCGCGGGCCATATCTCCTATTTTTTCCCGGCGGATAAGCTCGCCTTCGTGGGCGATACGCTATTTTCGATCGGTTGCGGCCGGGTGATCGAAGGCGATCCGCAGATGATGTGGAATTCGCTGCTCAAGCTTCGCGGTCTTCCCGACGCCACGCGTTTTTATTGCGGCCACGAATATACCGAGGCCAATATCCGCTTCGCCAAAACCATCGAGCCGAACAACAAGGCGCTCGCCGCGCGCGCTGAAGAGGTCACGAACCTCGTCGCCGCAGGTAAGCCGACCATTCCGGCAACCATCGGCGCGGAAAAGGCCGCCAATCCGTTTTTGCGCGCCGACGACGCCGAGCTCGCGACATCGATCGGCCTAAACGGCAATCTGGCCTGGAAAGTGTTCGCCGAGATTCGCCAGCGAAAGAACCGCTTCTGATGGCGGCATTGACGGCACAAGACGTCATCAGGATGCTCGACCTGAAGCCGCATCCGGAGGGTGGCTATTTCCGCGAAACGTTCCGCGACGCGCGAAATATCGGCGGCCGCTCAGCGTCCACTGCAGCCTATTTTCTCCTCGCGCGCGGCGAGGGTTCGCACTGGCATCGCGTAGATGCCGCGGAGGTCTTGCATTGGCACGCCGGCGCGCCGTTGCAACTCGAAATCGCTTTGGCGCCGGGCCGCATCGAGCGCGTAACGCTCGGCGGCGATATTTCAGCCGGCTTGCGCCCGCAAGCGGTCGTGCCGCCTCATGTTTGGCAGGCCGCGCAAACGCTGGGCGACTGGACGCTGCTCGGCTGCACCGTCGCGCCGGCTTTCGATTTTGCCGGATTCGAATTGGCGCCGCAGGACTGGTCGCCCGAATAATCGGCGAAGCCTCGGTCAGGCAAAATATTGCCCGCCATTGGCCGTGATCGTCGAGCCGGTGATCAGCCCGGCGTCGTCGGAGGCGAGAAACACCACGCAGCGCGCGATCTCCTCAGGCTCGCCCAGCCGGCCGATCGGGATCTGCGGCAGCACGTTTTTCTGCAGCACCTCTTGCGGCATCGCCTTGACCATGTCGGTTGCGATATAGCCCGGACAGATCGCATTGACGGTGATCCCGGAGCGCGCGCCTTCCTGCGCCAAGGCTTTGGTGAAACCGATTTCGCCGGCTTTGGCGGCGGAATAATTGGTCTGTCCGAATTGGCCTTTCTGGCCGTTGATCGAGGAAATATTGACGATGCGCCCGAATTTGCGCTCGCGCATGCCTTCGACCACGTTACGGCACATGTTGAACAGCGATCCGAGATTGGTGTTGATCACCTCGGTCCACTGCTCGGGCTTCATGCGGTGAAGCTGGGCGTCGCGCGTAATGCCGGCATTGTTGACCAGCACATCGATCGGTCCGAGATCGGCTTCAACTTGCTTGATGCCGGTGCTGCAAGCCTCGAACGACGATACGTCCCATTTGTAGACATTGATCCCCGTTTCGGCTTTGAATTTCTGCGCTGCCTCGTCGTTGCCGCCATAGGTGGCGGCGACTTTGAAACCGGCCGCCTTGAGCGCCCTGGAAATGGCCGCGCCAATGCCGCGCGTCCCGCCTGTGACAAGTGCAACGCGGGGCATGACTCCTCCCTTTTAACGCGCGGCGGGCCGCTGACGAAAGTCGTCCGCTGTTGTCTTTATCTTTCCACGCACATCGCGATGCCCATGCCGCCGCCGATGCACAGCGTTGCCAGGCCCTTTTTCGCGTTGCGTTTTTGCATTTCGTAGAGCAGCGTCACCAGCACGCGCGCTCCGGATGCGCCGATCGGGTGACCGATCGCGATCGCGCCGCCGTTGACATTGACCTTGTCGGTATCCCAGCCGAGATCCTTGTTGACGGCGCAAGCTTGTGCGGCGAACGCCTCGTTGGCTTCGATGAGATCGAGATCGCCGACGCTCCAGCCGGCTTTCTTCAGCGCCGCGCGCGACGCCGGAATCGGACCGGTTCCCATGATTTTTGGATCGACGCCGGCTTGAGCCCACGACACGATGCGCGCGAGCGGCGTTTTGCCGAGCTTAGAGGCTTCGCTCGCCGTCATCAGGACGATAGCGGCGGCGCCGTCGTTGATTCCCGACGCGTTACCGGCGGTGACCGTGCCGTCTTTGTCGAAGGCGGGCCGCAATTTGCCGATCGTGTCGAGTGTCGTGCCGTGCTTGGGATATTCGTCGCTGTCGACCGTGATGTCGCCTTTGCGGGTCTTGATGGTCACGGGCGTAATCTCGTCCTTGAACTTGCCGGTCTTCTGCGCCGCTTCGGCCTTGTTCTGCGAAGCCACCGCGAAGGCATCCTGCTGCTGGCGCGTGATCTGCCATTGCCGCGCGACGTTCTCGGCCGTGTTGCCCATGTGGTAACCGTTGAAGGCGTCCCACAGCCCGTCCTTGATCATGGTATCGATCATTTCGAAATTGCCCATCTTCACGCCGCCGCGCAGATGCGCGCAGTGCGGCGCCATGCTCATCGATTCCTGGCCTCCCGCGACCACGATCTCGGAATCGCCGTTGACGATTGCCTGATAGCCGAGCGCAACCGAGCGCAGCCCCGAGCCGCACAGCTGGTTGACGCCCCACGCCGGCGTTTCCACCGGAACTCCGGCCGCGATGGAAGCCTGACGCGCCGGGTTCTGACCTTCGCCTGCGGTCAAAATCTGACCGACGATGACCTCCGAAACCCGCGCCGGCTCGACGCCGGCACGGTCCAACGCCGCCTTGATGGCGGTTTTGCCAAGCTCATGGGCGGGCAGCGATGCGAGGGCGCCGTTGAACGCGCCGACCGGTGTGCGCGTCGCACTGACAATGACGACGTCGTCTTTCATGGCAAGGTCCTTCCGGGGCTATGGGGCTATTGCAGGCGCGGGATGGGCCGCAAGATTGTCCCTCTATTTCATAAGGAGGTGGTTGGCCGAGAACAAGGCGCAAAGAGGCGCAAACCCGCCGCATTGCTGGCATGCCAGGCCTTGCGCTGTCCGGGGTCCTTTGCCCGGCTGCTACAAAAGGGTAGCCGCGCTGAATGAAACCGCTTATTTTGAAGGCAAAGTCACGCGGCTGCCCCATAACACCTTACTGAGGCTTGAATAATTTCATGCCCGAACCAGCGTCCAAGACCGCCGAACCGGTCACCATCAAAAAATATGCGAACCGGCGCCTCTATAATACCGGGACCAGCACCTACGTCACGCTGGAGGATCTCGCCGCCATGGTCAAAACCGGCGAAGACTTCGTGGTCTTTGACGCCAAGACTGGCGAGGACATAACCCGTTCGGTTCTCACCCAAATCATTTTCGAGCAGGAGAACAAGGAAGGTCAAAATCTCTTGCCGATCACCTTCCTGCGCCAACTCATCCGGTTCTATGGCGACAGCATGCAAATGCTGGTGCCGCGCTATCTCGAAGTTTCGATCGAATCGCTGACGCGCGAACAGGAAAAGTTCCGCCAGCAAATGGCGCAGGCCTTCGGTGTGGGCGCCTTCACGTCACTGGAAGAGCAAGTGCGGCGAAACATGGAAATGTTCGAGCGCGCCTTCGCCATGTTCGCGCCTTTCGCCCGGCGCGAGACTAGCGGCGGCGGCGAGGCGGCGCTGGAAGTCGATAAAGCGCCGGCCAAATCCGGCGAGATCGACGATCTAAAACGTCAGCTCGACGAAATGAAAAGAAAAGTCGATCGTCTGACGGAAAAGGGATCGGGCGGCTAATAAGGCATGATTCAGGAAAAGCCTGCGCCGGACGTGATCCGGGGTGGGGACCGGTTTTCCGAAAAGATCCTGTCTCATCAAACTTAGCGCGTTCAGGGCAGACGTTCACAGCTGACCTGGACCCTCGACCTCGATTTGCCGCCCCGCCGTGCGCATGCCGACGACGAAGCCGGCCAGAGCGTCGACCAGCGCGATCGACATCAGCAGAAAGAATGTTGAGGTGGCGGCTTTCGCCACCAGGAGAAATTCGACCAGCATGGCGACGAAGAGCGCCACGGCCAGGATGTGATCCACGGCGCCGCGCGCCCCGATCCGCGCTGATTTGATCAACTCGATCCAGAGCAGGAAAATTGCGAAGGCAAGGAGGATGTCTTCCCAGGTCAGCACCCAATCCTGGCCCGACATCATGTGCACCGTCGTGACCGGCGAGGTCCAGCTCACCCCCGGAGTCAGAAATACGATCATGTTGTAGACGGCGAACGGAATGAGCAGCAGCGGGAAGCCAAGGGCAAACACGATGCACGCCTCTCAAGCGCTTTTACGTTTTTCCGCCGCGGCGCCTGAAACAAAACGGCGTCGCCTCCGGATCACTCGATCGTATAAGCGCCGAGAGTGCGGAGACAATAGAAAGTCAGGATTCCGCCTTCTTGTTCAGCACTTGCCGGCCGCGATACATGCCGGTCTTCAAGTCGATATGGTGCGGTCGGCGCAGTTCGCCGGAGTCCTTGTCCTCGACATAGGTCGGGGCCTTGAGGGCGTCGGCGGACCGGCGCATGCCGCGCCTTGACGGCGAGGTTTTTCTTTTGGGCACGGCCATGGCGGTTCTCCTTACGCTGCGGCGCCGCTGGTAACGGCGGCCTTATAGAAGAACAGGAGCCGGCACGCTAGTGTCCCGATTCCGAAGTTCGCCACACTTCGCGGTACGTTCTTAGCGAACTAAGGACACTAGCAAGTAACCAATTCTAGTGTGGGTTTTGGATTTGAAGTTCCTATACGGGTCTGCCCCAAATGATAGGAACTTCAAGTCCACCACACTAGCGTCCCACTAAGGCCCGGACGAGGCACCGGACGAGGAATCTCGTACGCATGCATCACGCGCGCTGAATTGGATCGATCGCCGCTCATAGAGGGCCGCAAGTCTGCGCACAAGGACGCCGGGCGTTTTCGCGCTGCGCCGGATCGGGTTGGGCAGGATCGCGGCGAGCGCGGCTGCCTGGTAGGGAGTCAGGTCGCGCGCCGATTTGCCGAAAGCCCAGCGCGCGCCGGCTTCGGCGCCGAATTCGCCGTTCGGACCCCATTCGGCAATATTGAGATAAATTTCCAGGATCCGCCGCTTCGGCAGCACGAGATTGAGCCAAAGCGCTAACGGCAATTCGAGCGCCTTGCGGATGAAGCTTCGTCCCTCCCAGAGGAACAGATTTTTGGCGGTCTGCTGCGTGATGGTTGAGGCGCCGCGGGCCTCGCCAATGTCTTCGGATTGCTTCATTGCATCGCGAATGGCGCCAAGGTCGATACCGCGATTGTGGCAAAAACTGCCGTCCTCGGCGACGATCACCGCAAGCAGCAGCGCCGGCGAGATGTGGTTCAACGGAACGACGATCCGCTCAACGCGCTGTCCGGTCAGCCGACGCCAGAGCATCGGCATCGAGACCGGATCGACGAAGCGGTAAAATGGCGCGATCGCGTAAGGCGCAAGCACCAGGATCGCGACAACGATCGCAATGGTCCGGGCCAGCCGTCGCACCATAGACCCCTCTGCGCGGCGACCGAGGGCCTCGCTCGATGCGGGGCCTAATCGCGCGCGTAGCCGATCAGCGGCTTCTTTTTGCGGCCAAAGAGGATAAAAATCGCTCCGATAATGCCCACCACGGCCCATGCCGGCAGACCGAAGCCGCTCTGTAGGTAGGGATCCCACGCCCAAGCCAGCTTCTGTTTTAGCCAAATTTGCACGGTGTTCAGGCTGCTCTGATCGACGATCGCCCAAACGTCGTCCAGCTTGGTGTAGATAAGATCATGGTTGGCAATGGATTTCGTTCCATCATAGACGAAAAGCACGAAAGCGGTGGCCAACAGGCACAGGCCGACAAAACGAAACAGAAATCTGATCATGGTTAAGAGGTGGCTGTCGTGGAGAAGGAGCCATTACCCTTCCCCGCGCGCTTGTTCAATCCGGCATTCCCGTAATTTCGACGTATCCTGTGAAGCGGTCGAGCGGGTTACTGCTACGGCGAGAGAATCAGCCGTTGTGGGTTCACCACATGGCGCGGGTCCTTGAGTACCGGGCGCCGCATTCGCTAAAGTTCCAGGGCGTTTCCCCTTCATTGCCGGCATCACCAGCAGGGAATTGAAATGGCGGCCAAAAACGGCGACAAAAACGGCGGCGTTGGGCAACGCCCGACCTTTACCGACCAGGAAGCACTGCTGTTTCACAGCCAGGGGCGCCCCGGCAAGCTCGAAATCGTGGCGACCAAGCCGATGGCGACGCAGCGCGACCTGTCGCTCGCTTATTCGCCGGGCGTCGCGGTGCCGGTGCTCGCCATCGCCGAAGACGAGGCCAAGGCCTTCGACTACACCACCAAGGGCAATTTCGTCGCGGTGATCACCAATGGCACCGCCATTCTCGGTCTGGGCAATCGCGGGGCCTTGGCGGCGAAGCCGGTGATGGAAGGCAAATCGGTCTTATTCAAACGCTTTGCCGACATCGATTCCATCGATCTCGAAGTCGCCACCGAAGACCCCGATGAGTTCATCAATTGCGTCAAGCTGTTGGGCAAGGGTTGGGGCGGCATCAATCTCGAAGATATCAAGGCTCCGGAATGTTTCATCATCGAGCAAAAGCTGCGCGAATTGCTCGACGTGCCGGTTTTCCACGACGACCAACACGGCACCGCGATCATCGCCGCTGCCGGGCTCATCAATGCGCTGGCGCTCACCGGGCGCGAGGTTGCGACGACCAAGCTTGTTTGTAACGGCGCCGGCGCCGCCGGCATCGCTTGCCTCGAGCTTCTTCGGGCGATCGGCTTTCGTCCGGAAAATCTCATCCTCTGCGACACTAAGGGCGTGATCTACGAGGGCCGCACCGAGGGCATGAACCAGTGGAAGTCGGGTTTTGCGGTGAAGACCAAGGCCCGCACATTGGCCGAGGCCCTCGACGGCGCCGACGTGTTCTTTGGTCTGTCCGTGAAGGGGGCGGTGACCAAAGCAATGGTGAAGTCGATGGCGGTGCGGCCGATCATCTTCGCCATGGCCAATCCCGATCCGGAAATCACCGTCGAAGAAGTCGCCGACGTGCGCACGGATGCCATTGTGGCGACGGGTCGCTCGGATTATCCGAACCAGATCAACAACGTGCTCGGCTTTCCATACATTTTCCGCGGCGCGCTCGATGTGCGGGCGCGCGCGATCAACATGGAGATGAAAATCGCCGCGGCGCAGGCCTTGGCCGCGCTCGCGCGCGAGGATGTTCCCGACGAGGTCGCCGTCGCTTACGGCGCGCGGCCGAAATACGGGCCGGACTACATCATTCCGGTGCCATTCGACCCGCGGCTTATTTCCGATATTCCGCCGGCGGTGGCGAAGGCGGCGATGGAGTCCAATGTGGCCCGGCGGCCGATCGCCGACATGGAGACCTATCGTCACCAGTTGCGCAGCCGGCGCGATCCGATCGCCGGCGTCTTGCAGGGCGTTTACGAGCGGCTACGGCGCCGGCCGCGCCGGGTGGTGTTCGCCGAGGGCGAAGAGGAGCAAGTCATCCGCGCGGCGGCAACCTTCGTTCACCAAGGGCTAGGGACGGCGCTTCTGGTCGGCCGCGAGCCGCGCGTGCGCGAAACCGCGCAAGCGCTCGGCATCGAGCTCGGCGGCAATATCGAAATCACCAATGCGGCGATTTCGTCCCGCAATTCCGCCTATGTCGCCTACCTCTACGAACGGTTGCAGCGCCGCGGCTTTCTGCAGCGAGACTGTCAGCGCCTTATCAACCAGGACCGCAATCATTTCGCCGCCTGCATGGTGGCGCTCGGAGATGCAGACGCCATGGTCACCGGCGTGACCCGCAATTTTTCCGTCGCGCTGCAGGACGTCCAGCGTTGCATCGATCCGAAGCCGGGGCATCGCGTCATGGGCGTCTCGCTCGTCTTGGCGCGCGGCCGCACGGTGCTGGTCGCAGATACGGCGGTGACCGAAATGCCCACGTCCAGCGAGCTCGCCGAAATTACCGTCGAGGCGGCGCGCGTGGCGCGCAATCTCGGCTACGAGCCGCGCGTCGCTTTGCTTGCCTTTTCGACGTTCGGCTATCCGGCGGGTGAGCGCTCAGAGCGCGTGCAGGAAGCGGTCCGGCTTTTGGACAGCCGGCGTGTCGATTTCGAATATGACGGCGAAATGGCCGCCGACATCGCGCTCAACATGGAGCTGCGCGAGGCTTATCCGTTCTGCCGTTTGTCCGGACCGGCCACCGTGCTGATCATGCCGGCGTTCCATTCCGCTTCGATCTCGACCAAGATGCTGATGGAGCTTGGCGGCGCGACCGTTATCGGCCCGATGCTGGTCGGCCTCGATCGGTCCGTGCAGATCGTGCCGCTCTCCGCCAACGATGCCGCGCTCGTCAATATGGCGGCGCTCGCCGCCTATAATGTCAGCGCCTAGAGTATGATCCCGAAAAGCGGGTACCAGTTTTCGGAAAAGATCATGCTCAGACAACAAGCTCAAGCGAACCACCGATTCAACCTAAAATCATTTCACTTTAGTTCCCAACCGTCGGCGCGCGTGGCGGATGCCGAGCCGCCATGCCGAGAGAAAACCATGGAACGTCGCCCATGATTCCCTTCGAAATGTTCGAGCCGACGTCATTGAGCGAAGCCGTGTCGCTGCTCGATCCGCAGGAGCCGACGGTCCGTCCGGTCGCCGGCGGCACCGCGCTGATGCTGATGATGAAGGCCGGCGTCTTCCATCCGACCCGGCTCGTCAGTTTGCACCGTATCGAGCCGGAATTTGCGCGCATCACGGCGGGCGATGCCGGTGAATTGCACATCGGTGCCATGGTGACGCTGAGCGAGCTCGAGCATGACCACAACATCGCGACGCGGCTGCCGGTGCTCAACCGCGCGCTGCGAACCTTGTCGAATCCGCGCGTGCGCAATGTCGCCCGCGTCGGCGGCGCGCTGGCGCACGGCGATCCGCACATGGATCTGCCGCCGGTGCTGACCGCGCTTGATGCTCACGTCACGATTGCCGGGCCGAACGCGAAGCGCGAATTGCCGCTGGCCGACCTCTATGCGGGTTATTACGAAACGGTGCTGGATAAGAACGAGCTCATTACCGAAGTGTCGGTGCCCCCGCTGAACGGACGCAAGGCTGCTTATGTGAAAGTAACGTCACGCTCGGCCGACGATTGGCCCGCGCTCGGCGTGGCGGTCTCCTTCGACCTGAAGGCCGATGCAATCGACAATCCCGTCGTCGTCATAAGCGCGGCGACCGAAAAGGTGACGCGGATGAGGCAGGCCGAGCGTGTCCTGCAAGGCGTGCGGCCTGACGGTCCGGCGCTCGAACGCGCCGGCGATGCGGCCGCCGAGGAAGCCCAGATTCTCGCCGATGCTCACGGCTCCGCTGCCTATAAGCGGGAGCTCCTTCGCGTCTATCTCGGCCGCGCAGTGCGGCAGGCGCTCGGTCAGGGCGCGGGGCCGCAATGAACCAGGTCGGCCGCGAAATTCCGCGTCTCGAAGTGCGCGCCAAGGTCAGCGGCCGCGCCGAATATACGCACAACCTGCGCCTGCCCGGCATGCTCTATGGCAAGATGTTTCGCTCGACAGTGCCGCACGGGCGGATTCGCAATATCGACACGCGGGCCGCGCAGGCGCTTGCCGGCGTGCATTGCGTCGTCACCGGTGAAGACATCCGCAAGCTCATTCCCGAGCCTTACTACGGTCCCGCGTTCCACGATCAGCCAATCCTGGCGCTCGACAAAGTGCGCTATGTCGGCGAGCCGGTCGCCGCGGTCCTGGCAGGCGATGCGCACGTGGCCGAAGAAGCCGCGCAGCTGATCACGGCGGACTATGAAGAGCTGCCGGCGGTTTATGACGAGATCGCCGCGATGGCGCCCGACACGCTCGTCCACGACGTGCTGCGGCCCGCCGGCACGTTCGCCGATCTGAAACATCTTAAAGGCCGCAAGGGAACCAACGTCGCGCTCGACTACCATCTGCGGCGCGGCGACGTCGATAAAGCTTTCGCCGGCGCCGATCGTGTGATCGAGCATACCTTCAAGACTCAACAATGCCTGCATTTGCCATTTGAGCCGCATGTCGCGATCGCCGAACCCGGTGACGAAAGGCTGACGATCTACACCTCGAACCAGACGCCGTCTTTCATCCGCATCGAAATCGCGCGGCTCTTCGGCTGGCCCGAAAACGACGTGCGCGTAAAGGTGCCTTATCTCGGCGGCGGCTATGGCGCGAAAGTGTACGTCAAGCTCGAAGCCCTGGTCGCAGCGCTGGCCATGCTCTCGCGCCGGCCGGTCAAGATCGCGCTGACGATGGAAGAGCAGTTCTACATGATCACCAAGCATCCAACGACGTTTCGCATCAAGAGCGGCGTCGACAAGGATGGCCGGGTGGTCGCGCGCGCCTGCGAGGTCTACTGGAACGGCGGCGCTTATGCCGATATCGGGCCGCGCGTCGCCCAGAAATCCGGCTTCACGGCGGCGGGCCCCTACGACATCGACAACGTCAGCATAGATTCCTACGCGCTCTACACCAATCGCACGCCGGCCGGCGCCTTGCGCGGCTTCGGCGTTCCACAGCTGGTCTGGGCCTATGAAAGCCACACCGACCTGATCGCGCGCGAACTCGGCATGGATGCCATCGCATTTCGGCGCAAAAACATTTTGCGCAACGGCCGCCCGCAGGCGAGCGGCACGGTGCTCAAGGACGCCGCGATCGGCGCGGTGCTCGAAGCGTTGGCCACACGAATCGGCTGGGAGACGCCGTTCGACCGCGGCACCGGCACGCTGCGCCGCGGCCGCGGCGTGGCTATCGGTTTCAAAGCCTCGATTTCGCCGACCACCTCTGTCGCGGCCGTCAACATCTCCGCCGACGGCAGCGTTTATCTCTATAAGAGCACGGTCGACATGGGGCAGGGCTCGGACACCGCCTTCGCGCAGATCGTCGGCGAAGTTCTCGACGTCAAAGCGGAAGACGTGCGCGTCGTCGCTCCCGACACGGACGTCACGCCCTACGACATGGGCACGCTCGGCTCGCGTTCGCTGTTCCATATGGGCAATGCGGTTCGGCTTGCGGCCGAGGATGCCCGCGCCAAATTGCGCGCGCTCGCCGCCGAAGCCGGCCTCCCGGAAGGCACCAATTATCCCGCCGCCGAAATATTCAAGAAACGCTACGGCATGCAGGCCGGCAACGTGATCGGCACTGCGAGCTTCGTTCCGAACTACACGCCGCCGGATGCACAGACAGGAATGTCGGACAACGTCACGCCGTTCTGGATGGTCGGCGGCGCGGCCGCCGAGGTCGAGGTCGATACCGAAACCGGTCACATGCGTATCCTGCGGCTCGTCAACGCCGCCGATTGCGGCAAGCCAATCAATCCCGCGGTCGCGCGCACGCAGCTGTCGGGCGCGGCGATCATGCAGCTTGGTTTCACGCTGTCAGAAGCGATGCAGCTCGACGGCGGACAGGTCACCAATGCTTCGCTCGCGGACTATAAGATCCCCGGCATCGGCGACATTCCCCCGATGGAAAGCGAATTTGTCGCGGCCGAGCAGCATTCCGGCCCCTTTGGCGCCAAGGGTCTTGGGGAGACAGGAACGTTCGGCGTGTCGCCGGCAATCGCAAACGCCATTCACGACGCGGTGGGCGTGCGGATCACCGAACTGCCGATCACGGCCGAGGCGGTGCTGCGGGCCTTGCGGGCCAAGGACGGGCGGCCGCTCGAGGACGCATGATGAGCGCGCGCACTATCCATTTTACGCTCAATGGCGAGCCGGTTTCCGCGGCGATCGAGCCGCACCGCAATTTGGTCGAGCTACTCCAGCGTTACGGCCTGTTCGGCGCACGCGAAAGCTGTGGGCAAGGATTGTGCGGCTGCTGTACGGTGTTGGTGGACGAAACAGCGGTGTCGGGCTGCCTCTACTTCGCGGTCTGGGTCGACGGCAAATCCGTCACCACAGTCGAGCATCTCGATGCCGACGGCGCGCTGTCTCACGTGCAACAGGCATTCGTCGCCTGCGGCGCATTCCAATGCGGGTTCTGTACACCGGGCTTCGTATTGATGACCCACCAATTGCTCAAGCATTATCCTGATCCGAGCGACGAGGACATCCGGCACTATCTCGCCGGCAATCTCTGCCGCTGCGCCGCCTATCCCGAGATTGTCGAGGCCGTGAAGAAGGCGGCTAGAACGGCACCACCAAGAGCGGGGCAACCACGATGAAACTTTGGCAGCTTCTCATTCCGGCTTTGCTTGTCGTCGCGGCGTCGGCGGTGCGGGCGGAAACCATCGAAGTTTCCGACGACCATGGCGGCTTCGTCACGCTTTATCAGCAGAAGTGGGAGAAGCTCGCCGCGCAAAAGGACAATGTGCGCATCACCGGCATGTGTGCTTCGGCCTGTACGTTGCTCACCGGCTATTTTCCACGCAAAGACATTTGCGTGACGCCGACGGCCGCGCTCGGCTTTCATGCGGGTACGTTCCCGTTCGTCACGGACATTTTGCTCAAGGTTTATCCAGACGATATCAAAAAATGGATCGATGCGCACGGCGGGCTGACGTGGCAATTGATCTGGATGCAGCGTCCGGAAATCTATAAATTTTTTCACAAGTGTTGAGCCGGCGCGGACTTGTCCGACGTTCGCGCTGGAGCGCCATCGGCTCAAATTGAATCGATTGGGGTCAAGACTCATAACCATGGTGATCGCTTCGCGCCGTCGATCGCAGCGGCTATTCTTGGAAAATAGGGTAGCCGTTGCAATCGACGGCTGTTCCCAGTTTTGTTCGCCGACTAGTCTTGGCGCAACGCATCGATGAAGCGCTGCTTGATCGCATGGCCGTCCCGAAGCGGAAGCACGCGCGCCACTTCCTCGGGTTTGATTTTGGCGTTGATGAGGATCGGGCCTTCGCCGGCATGCAGGAGTCGTCGCGCCTCGGCCGCCTCTTCAATCCGCGTTACCGCGCGCGCGTGGCGGAAGCGGCAGGCGAGCGCCATGGCGACGAAATCGATGCCGGCGCCGGTGTGGCTCGGTTGCATGCCGGTCTCGCCATAATGGGCGTTGTCGAGGACGACGATCGCGAGATTTTTCGGTTGCTTGACGCCGATCGTGGCGAGGCCGCCCAGGCCCATCAGCATATCGCCATCGCCCGGAATCGCGACCACGCGCCGGTCGGGGCGCGCTAAGGCGAGACCCAGGCCGATCATGGCGGTGCCGCCCATCGCGCCCCAGAGATAAAAGTTCAACGGGTGATCGCCGGCGGCGGCGACATCGTAGGTTGCGGAGCCGAGGCCGGGAACGACGAGAAGATCGCCGCGGTCGACGAGAAGCTGTCGCACGAAATCCCGCCGGTTCAGCATCGCTCCGCCCGTTATTTGGTCCATTGCTTGGGGCCGATCATGCGTTGCGAGAGAAGGATCGCGACCGCAAGATTGCCATTGAACGCCATGTCGCAGCCCGCGCCGACGATCTCGTCGACCGTATCGGCCGTTTCCACGCGATAGGTAAGGAAGCCGCTGAGCCGCAGCACAGCCTCCGTGATCGCACCCATGGGCACTTGCCACGGATTAAATTCGCCGAACTCACCGCGCATCGTGACGAGCACGACGCAGCCGAAACCGCAATTACGCAACAACGAAAACATATTGATGCAATTGCCGACGCCGCTTGATTGCATGAGCAGCGCGGCACGCTGTCCGCCAAGCGCGGCGCCGGCCACGAGTCCGACGCCTTCTTCCTCGGTGGTCAGGACGACGTCGGCGATTTGCGGATCGTCGCGGCACAGCCCGATCAGGTGGCTATGACCGGCATCGGGCACGTAACCGACCTGCCGGATGCCGACGCGCCGGAAGTGCGCATGGATCGCATCCGGCCAGGACGTTTCGATGTTTGTCGGGCTGTGCAAAGAAAATCTCTATATCGCGCCGGCAATATCGCACGCCGAACGAAAAAGCCAAATCGTTGCCAGTCACCTCAATGCCGCCACGGCAAGTCCGACGGCTTTTCGACAAAGAACCACGCCCCTTCGCCGAGCTCCGACGGAAAGGTCGCAATGATGCCGTCGTTGAAGGCGCGCCAGTCGAGATCGGCGCGCGCGATGGCCGCTTCGGCGACAGCGAGCGACCTCACGCCCAGCGCGTAGCCGATCATGAAAGGCAGCGACGTCACCGGCACTTCGGGTATTTTTTCCGCCGCCCTGTCGTGCGCGAGGAGATAAACGCCGCCGCGATCGAGGCGAATGAGCGCGCCGCCGGGCGTGGGAGTCGCTGCGCGCCCGGTGAAGCGGGTGAAGCGGCCGGCCGCCTCTTCGACATCGGCAACGACGATGACGACATCGATGAGATCCGAAACGGTGTTGGGATGCGACAACCAGCGCGGCTGCCACACCGCCGCTTCGGTCTTGTGAGTGAGGATCTGGATGCGTCCTTCCGGCATCATTCCGACTTCGACGCGCGCGATTGTAAACGCCGCCGTGTCGCGGCCGATCTCACTCTCGACCGGGCGTTGCATGTGCACGAGATCGCGCACGGCGAACCCGGCTGCGGCAAGATGCGTATGGGCCTTGCTCGCGTCGGCGACCGAAAAGGCGGCGAGGTGGACACCGGCATGCCGCGCCAGCGCCGCATCGAATTCTCGCGTCAGCGGCGTGTCGGCCGTTTTGAACAAGACTTCCGTGTAACCGCGCCGAAACATCGCGGTGACGTTGCCGGTGCCGGTCGGGGTGAGGCCGCCCGTGGAATTGCTGTTCGCCTGGATTGAGATCGGGGTCGGCGCGAAGCCGGCGCGCTGCAGCGCCCGGCTCGCCGCTTCGGCGTCGCGCACGAAGTGGGCGACGTGGTCGAGAAATATTTCATCGCCAGCCGGGAGCTGGCGCATCACTTGGCCTGCTGGTGCGGAGGGCAAAACTGGTCACTCGGAATGCGCAATGCCGGCGTCCTCGATGACCTTGCCCCAACGCGCAATCTCGGTGCGCAGGAATTGCTGAAGCTGTTCGGGAGTGCCGGTACCGACGGGGTCCATGCCGATATCACGCATCCGCCCCCTGACGTCGTCCATCGCGACCGCGGCATTGAGTTCGAGGTTGAGCTTAACGACGATCGCCGACGGCGTTTTTGCCGGCGCGATCACGCCTTGCCACGCCGCCGCGTCGTATCCGGGCACGCCTGC
>JBAPZR010000186.1:0-4279 GCA_049285335.1 Xanthobacteraceae bacterium
CTGCTGTCCTTCACGACGAAGCAGGGCGGCGGGAAGCGACGATTGGAAGGCGTTGAGTTAGATCAATGCTGAGCCAGATGGGCTTTGCAACTCTCATTGTCACCCAAGGAGAGGGCGCGATGCGCAAGTCAACTGTCTATGTGGTTTTCACGTTGGCCCTGTTCCTTAGTGCTTGTGGTCAAGGCCCACAGGGGCTTCAAGGCTCGAAAGGCGATCAGGGGCCGCCCGGCCCTGCGGGACCGAAAGGCGATGCGGGACCTGCGGGAAACCAATAGCGACTTTCTGTTTTTCTGTTCAGTGGTGGAGTCTCGCTTTATTTGCTCAACAGCTCCGGCAGCCTCTCCACGTTGGCCGCTATCAGCTGCGCCCGGTCAGCATTTCGCTATTAATCTGAATTAATGTTTGGAACGCTATTGGGTGCTTGGATTCGTTTGCCGCGTTCTGCGAGCTCTGAATGCGGCTGCTGCAACTCGGCCGCCGGGAGTCATCCCCGGTGGCCTTTTTCGTGGGCGAGACCGACGCAACAAAACAAATCAGGGCTTTCGCAACAACCCCGGCAACCTCGCAGGCGCCGGCGAATGAGATCTTCCAACTTCGAGCGCCGCGACTTGCGGGTCTTTGTGTCAGCCATCACATTCTTCGCCCAACAAATATCCAAAAAACGAGGTCGTCGGATTTCCGTGTGATACCCATCACAGAAATTCACTTTGTTCAGATCAAGTGTCAGCTATCACATTCTTCGCCCAAGGCTCGCACTACACCCCGCACGACTTCTTGGGAGAAGTGCCATGACGATGAACAAGTGCTTGGTCGCGGTCGGAGTGTTCGCTGCGACGTTTGTCGGTTCAAGCGCATCGGCGGACTGGAGCTCGACAGCACATCCGCAATGATGAGCTGACAGTGGAGCAGAAAAAGATAGGCGTGCGTCTAGCGTTGCCTATTCTTCCTGAGCTCCAAGTGGCGCTCAATGCTACGCCAAGCGGACATATGACGTTCCTCGTGAACGATAATGGCGCCCAATATAGTGGCAACCGTTTCAGCGAACAGTTTCGTGTGTGGTGCAACGAGGCGGGCTTGCCGCGTGATTGCGTCTTCCACGGCTTACGAGCGACCGGCTGCACGATCCTCGCCGATGCCGGATGCAGCAATCACGAGATTGCGGCGTGGTCGGGCCACAAGACGCTGAAGCAAGTCGAGGGCTACACGAGGGGAGCCAACCAGCGGCGCCTTGCCCGAAGTGCAGGCGATGCGTTACGGCGGCGGACAAAAGTCGAACAGCAAAGTGGCTAACCTTTGCACCAAAGTGGCTAACCTAGGACCTAACTAATTGAAATATCGAGAGGTGAAGTTCTGGCGGAAGGTGGGGAGGAGACCTTCCGCCAGAGGGAGGACGGCGCGAAACGCCGTCGTGGGATTGATTTAACGGGGACTTACCTACTGGCGAGCCGCGTCTACCGAGACGATCCGGACGTCACGCGGCTGGGCGAGGGGGCGCGCGCGTCGCGCACACAGGCGGCGTCGAAATAGGGCCATGCCTTCTCGCCGCAGCCAAGTGGTCTGACGTCGGCGCGATCGCCGTTGGTGCCGGGCGGGGACGAATGCGCATCGACTCGCGATGACAAACTCGGGAAACTGACAAGACACGCAGCGACGAGCGCGGCGGCAACAATAGCGGAAGCTGTCTTGATCATGACACCCCATCCCCACTTCGCAACCGCACCCGGTTGCTTGAACTAGCTACCGGTTTATGCGCGGGGCGGCGGCTCTTCCTTGACGCAAATCACAAATCGGGCGTTTGGCCGCAAGCAGTTGATATACTTGAAAGATTAGACGCAGATTTTCATTGCGCCTAGTTCTTGTTTCCCGACCGATCGACGCGGTCTCAATTCCGAATCGCGCGAATCGTCCGCTCTGCGCCTTGCGATTGGTCGGCACGCGGGCTAGACCGCCGCCATCGGGAACTAAACCGCGAACGAACTAAGTCACGGACCATGGCACGAGTCGCGCAACGGATTGCGCTTTTTGCGGGGTCGTTCGATCCCATTACCAACGGCCATCTCGATGTTGTCGCCAAAGCCGCGCGGCTTGCCGATCGGCTTGTGCTCGCGGTGGGTATTCATCCCGGCAAGGCGCCCTTGTTTTCGGCCGACGAACGACTCGCCATGATCGATGAAATCTGTGCGCCCATCGCGCGTGCGGCGGGCTGCGAGATGGCGTCGGTGACCTTTGCGGACCTTGTCGTCAAAGCGGCGCAGCGCGTCGGCGCGACGCTTTTGGTTCGCGGTGTGCGCGATGCCACCGATTTCGATTATGAGATGCAGATGGCGGGCATGAACGCGGCCATGGCCCCGGATATACAGACCATTTTCCTGCCGGCGGCGCCCGCGGTTCGCCCGATCACCGCCACGTTGGTGCGGCAGATTGCCGGCATGGGTGGCGACGTTTCAGCCTTTGTGCCGGCGCCGGTTGCGGCGCGGCTGAAGAAGAAATTCACGAAAGCCTGATCCTCTTTGTGATCCCGGAGATGACATGACCCGCGTTATTGCCCTATTGTTCGCAATCATGTGTGCAGCCACCGCTTCCGCTCAGCCGCTTCCCGCCGGCCTCGATCCGCAAAACACGCTGATCCTCGATACGACCGAAGGCCGTATCATCATTAAGCTCCGCAACGACATCGCGCCCCATCATGCCGACCGGCTCAAGCAATTGGCGCGCGATCATTTCTACGACAACGTGCCGTTCCATCGCGTCATCGACGGATTCATGGCGCAGACCGGCGACGGCCAAAACGGCAACGGCACCGGCGGCTCGAAATATCCCGACCTGAAGGCCGAGTTCTCCAACGTGCCCTATACGCGCGGCGTGGTCGGCATGGCGCGCACCAGCGATCCGAATTCAGCCAACAGCCAGTTTTTCATCATGTTCGCCGACGGCTCGTTCCTCAACGGCAAGTATACAGTCGTCGGTCAGGTCGTGCGCGGCATGGATGTGGTCGACAAGCTCAAGCGCGGCGAACCTCCGGCCAATCCAGACAAGATCGTCCACGCTCAGGTTGCCGCCGACATGAAGTAGAAGTGCGGCGATGCGCATTGTCGCTAGCGCATCGATTTTCGCGGGATTTATCGCGTTCGTCGCCATCCGCGCCAAGCCACTCGACATGCTCGCGATGTGGCAAAGCGGCATTGTGTGACGACAATCACTTCGCCTTGCTGGGGCTGGGATAGTCTTTTTGTCGAATTCGCTTCAGGACGAGGAGATTCGCAATGACCCAAGCCGTGAAAAAGACTGGCACGCGCATTGCTCAGTGGTTCAAAGCATTTCGAGAAAAGAACCGGCCCCCTTATCGCTGGTATGAGCACGGCTGTTACGACGCCTGAGCTGATCCTTTCTCAGCCAAATTGTCGATTTGAACTACGGGCGGCGGGGTTATTGGGCACTTGGCTTGCCCGGGGCCCCGGTCGAAGAACCTCCGACCGGGGCTCGATCCGTGGCGGCCGCAGTAAGGCACTCCGATGAGCGAGCAATTGCGACAGTTCATTATCGTGGCAGGCTTTGGGGTAATTTGCTTTGGGTGCGGCTATCTCATCGCGCACATCGTGACACGCAACAAACGGCGGGATGAAATGATAGAGCGTGGGGTCGCCCGGTACAATTGGAAGACCGGCAAATGGAAACGGGACGAACCACCGAAAGAGGGACTGTCGGGACATTGAATGCACCCCGAATTCGCCCGGTTCTGCGGCTTGAGCGAGTGCAGTGCCTGGCGAAGTGAAGTTACTCAGGGCGTTTGCGAGCCCTCCTTCAACTTCGCGACCCGTTCGTAGGATTTGGCGATCTGTTCGTAACTGTCGGCAATGCCCAACATAAGAATCCTTGTGCTGACATCGTGCATTTGCTCCGACAGAGAACGCGCTTCTTCAGCGCGCTTTTTATAATACTCAACGTCATGTACCACCGGCGGCGAAGGCACGCTTACCTCCTTCCTCCACCGGCATTTCTATAACGCTAGAGGGCTTGTGTGGGTTTCTGCCTGAAAACGCGACAAATGATGCTCATACTAAGTCGAATCAACAAAGTCCCGTCGTTTCTTTCATCACACGGCGCAAATCGCCTTGCTGAAACGGCTTCCGTATCATCGGGAAGCCGTGGCTATCCGACTCTCGACCGGAGAGTAGGATCGGATTGAGACCATGCCGTACACGTTTTGCTTTTTCGGCAAGCTCGTACCCTGCAATCCCCGGCATGTTAATGTCAGTGATGAGTATCTCGATCCTCTGAT
>JBAPZR010000187.1:0-6208 GCA_049285335.1 Xanthobacteraceae bacterium
CCTATCACCTGATCAAGAACACGCCGAAGGTGACCGGCTTTCTTGGTTCCGACAACAAGCCTATGCCGTTGTCGGACGCCGAAGCCGACCGCATCATTCATCAGGTGCAGGAAGGCATCGAGCGGCCGAAGCCGTCGGTCTCGTTCGAAGTCGGCGAGCAGGTTCGGGTGTCGGACGGGCCGTTTGCCTCCTTCAACGGCACGGTGGAAGAGGTCGATGAGGGCCGGTCGCGGCTGAAGGTGGCAGTGTCGATCTTCGGCCGCGCGACGCCGGTCGAGCTGGAATTCGGGCAGGTGGAGAAGCTGTAGGCGTAGGACGTCGTGGGAGGTGAGGCGGCTGCCAGCCGTCAAGAGCCGCACCACTAACAGGAGTAACGAATGGCAAAGAAAATCACCGGGTATGTGAAGTTGCAGGTGCCGGCTGGAGCGGCCAATCCGTCGCCGCCGATCGGTCCGGCGCTCGGCCAGCGCGGGCTGAACATCATGGAATTCTGCAAGGCGTTCAACGCGCAGACGCAGAAGCTGGAAAAGGGCGCGCCGATCCCCGTGACCATCACGGTCTATGCCGATCGGTCATTTACGTTTGAACTGCGCACGCCGCCGGTTTCGCACTTCCTCAAGAAGGCGGCCAAGCTCGAAAGCGGCTCGAAAACGCCGGGCCGCGACATCGCCGGTTCGGTAACGAAGGCGCAAGTTCGCGAGATCGCACAGCAGAAGATGAAAGACCTCAACTGCGACACGATCGAAGCCGCCATGCGCATGATCGAGGGGTCGGCCCGCTCGATGGGCTATGAGGTGAAGCCATGAGCAGTCTCGGTAAACGCATGGACAAGGCCCGCGAGGGTGTCGATCGCGAAAAGCTTTATCCGCTCCCGGAAGCGGTGAAGATGATCAAGGAGCGCGCCAAGGCCAAGTTCGACGAGACCGTCGAAGTAGCGATGAATCTTGGCATCGATCCGCGCCACGCGGATCAAATGGTGCGCGGGGTCGTCAATCTGCCGAACGGCTCCGGGCGCTCGGTGCGCGTCGCCGTGTTCGCGCGCGGCGTCAAGGCCGACGAAGCCAAAGCCGCGGGCGCCGATGTGGTCGGCGCCGAGGATTTGGTGGAGAAGGTGCAAGGCGGCACGATCGATTTCGATCGCGTCGTCGCTACCCCCGATCTGATGCCTCTGGTCGGCCGTCTCGGTAAGGTGCTCGGACCGCGCGGCTTGATGCCCAATCCCAAGGTCGGCAGCGTCACGATGGACATTGCCAATGCGGTTCGCGGCGCGAAAGGCGGCTCGGTGGAATTCCGCGCCGAGAAGGCGGGCATTGTCCAAGCGGGAGTCGGCAAGGCCTCGTTCAGCGAAGAAAAGCTGATCGAGAATATCCGCGCCTTTGCCGATGCGGTGCAGAAATCGCGGCCGCCGGGCGCCAAGGGGCATTTCATTAATCGAGTGGCCATTTCCTCGACCATGGGTCCCGGCGTGAAGGTCGAGCCGGCGAGCCTGTTCGAGGCCGCGCAGCAGTCGCACTAAGCGCTGCAATAGGCTCTTGGCAAAAGGGCTTAAGCGAGCTAAATAGGATGCATGGGCGTGCCGACCCAATCTGTCGGCGCGCCTTTGCGCGCTTTTCGATGACCACCTGGGTGAGATCGCTTCTTAGTTTTCCGGTTCGGATTGTCTAAGAAGAAGAGATGCTTAGTTGGCTTTCGGGAGCGTTCCTGTCCAAGACTGCGGGCGCCGGCAACGGCTTAATCCATAAAGCCTGCATAGACGGGTGAAGGACGAGGGCAGGCCCTTCGAAAAGGCCGATTTGCCCTTCGGTTCTGACCTCGATGGCCCGGTGCGCCGAAAGCATGCCGGGGGGCAAGGTGGAAATCGTCCTGCCTGGTCTTTCCTCCGCAAGGAGGAATTGGCGGGATGGCTGGCGTCAAGCCGGCGGCCCGCAGAGCGGACCGCCAACCGGAGAGAGATTTTGGATCGCACGGCGAAAAGCGAGCTCGTGGCGTCGCTTGGTGAGGTGTTCAAAACCACCAAGGTCGTCGTCGTTGCTCATTATTCCGGCCTCACGGTCGCTCAAATGCAGACTCTGCGGCGGCAGATGAAGCAGGCGGGCGCCAATGTGAAGGTCGCCAAGAACCGCCTGGCCAAGATCGCTCTTGAAGGCAGCGACGTCGCTTCGATCGCGCCGCTCCTCAAAGGACCGGCTCTGATCGCCTTCTCCGGCGATCCGGTCGCGGCGCCAAAAGTTGCCGTCGAATTTGCCAAGACAAACGAGCGTTTGGTCATTCTTGGCGGTGCGATGGGAACGACCACGCTCGATCTGAATGGGGTCAGAGCGTTGGCGGCATTGCCGTCGCTGGACGAGCTGCGCGCGAAAATCGTCGGGCTTATTCAGGCGCCGGCGACCAAGATCGCACAGATCGTCAATGCGCCCGCGGCGCAGCTCGCGCGCGTGGTGCAGGCCTATGCCAGCAAGACGGAAAACGCGGCCGCCTAACGCACTCAAAGTCAGAACCGAAGGACAAATTACATGGCTGATCTGCAGAAAATCGTGAATGACCTTTCCGGCCTCACCGTGCTGGAGGCCGCGGAACTCGCCAAGCTTCTCGAAGAGAAGTGGGGCGTATCGGCCGCTGCCGCGGTTGCGGTGGCCGCCGGACCGGCCGCGGGCGGCGCCGCAGCTGCTCCCGCGGAGGAAAAGACCGAGTTTACGGTAGTTTTGGCCGCCGCCGGCGAGAAGAAGATCGAGGTCATCAAGGAAGTCCGCGCCATTACCGGGCTTGGTCTCAAAGAGGCCAAGGATCTCGTCGAAGGCGCGCCCAAAAGCGTTAAGGAGGGCGTCAACAAGGAAGACGCCGCCAAGATCAAGGCGACCTTGGAAAAGGTTGGCGCAAAGGTTGAGCTTAAGTAAGCGGTGCTTACCTAAGGGAAGTCCCCGGGGAGCGGAGCAAAGCCCGGGGATTTCAAGAGTTCGAAAGCGGTGAACGGCCCGGAATGGTAAGGCGGCGCAACGGCTATCGATTGCCGCCGACGTTCCAGGCAGGGAGTGCGGCGAGGCGATCCGGACTGCTGAGCGGATCACCCGACAAAACGATAGGGCGAATGACGCCTGTCCCGACGGTCGCGATGGATTGCGGCCATCTGGAGAGTCGTCTTGATCGCCTCGGTAACTCGGAGCGCAAGGCGCGCAAAGACCTTAGTGCGGGTCGCTGCCGCTGTGAGGCCGAGGTCACGGTTCGAGGGTTGGCGTCGCCGCCGGCTTCTCGGACCCGATGGTTCGATTGAGCGAGAGGACATAATGGCGCAGACATTTATTGGTCGGAAGCGCGTAAGAAAATTTTTCGGAAAAATCGAGGAAGTCGCGGAGATGCCGAACCTCATTGAGGTTCAGAAGGCGTCCTACGACCAATTCCTGTTGGTCCAGGAGCCCCAAGGCGGCCGCCCCAACGAAGGACTGCAGGCGGTCTTCAAGTCGGTATTCCCGATTTCCGATTTCTCCAACACCTCGATGCTGGAATTCGTCAAATACGAATTCGAGCCGCCGAAATACGACGTCGACGAGTGCCGCCAGCGCGGCATGACCTATGCTGCGCCGTTGAAGGTGACGCTGCGCCTCATCGTGTTCGATACCGATGAGGAGACCGGCGCCAAATCGGTCAAGGACATCAAAGAGCAGGATGTCTACATGGGCGACATTCCGCTCATGACCAACAACGGCACCTTCGTCGTCAACGGCACCGAGCGTGTCATCGTCTCGCAGATGCATCGTTCGCCCGGCGTGTTCTTCGACCACGACAAGGGCAAGACTCATTCGTCGGGCAAGTTGCTGTTCGCCGCCCGCATCATTCCCTATCGCGGTTCCTGGCTCGACATCGAATTCGACGCCAAGGACATCGTCTATGCGCGCATCGATCGGCGGCGGAAAATTCCCGTCACCTCGCTTCTCCACGCGCTGGGCATGACCGGCGAGGAAATCCTCAACACCTTCTACAAGCAGGTGCCTTACAAGCGCGCCAAGGACGGCTGGCGCGTACCGTTCGACGCCAATCGGCTGCGCGGCTACAAGGCGATCAACGATCTCGTCGATGCCGACAGCGGCAAGGTGGTCCTGGAAGCGGGCAAGAAACTGACGGTGCGCCAAGCGCGCCAGCTCGCCGAGAAGGGCCTCAGAGCGCTGCGGCTCTCCGACGAAGAGCTGATCGGCCAGTACATCGCCGAGGATCTCGTCAATCCGAAGACGGGCGAGATTTACGCCGAGGCCGGCGAGGAGATCACCGATAAAACGCTCAAGGCGCTCAACGAGGCCGGCTACAAGGAGCTGCCGCTTCTCAACATCGACCACGTCAATGTCGGCGCCTATATCCGCAACACGCTAGCAATCGACAAGAATATCACGCGCGAAGATGCGCTGTTCGATATCTATCGCGTCATGCGTCCGGGCGAGCCGCCGACAATCGACACGGCGCAAACGATGTTCAACTCGCTGTTCTTCGATTCCGAGCGCTACGACCTGTCAGCGGTTGGCCGCGTCAAGATGAATATGCGGCTCGATCTCGATGCCGAGGACACCGTGCGCATCCTGCGCAAGGACGACATCATCGCGGTAATCGGCACCCTCGTCAATCTACGCGACGGCAAGGGCGAAATCGACGACATCGATCACCTCGGCAACCGCCGCGTCCGTTCAGTCGGCGAGCTGATGGAGAACCAATACCGCATCGGCCTGCTGCGCATGGAGCGCGCCATCAAGGAGCGCATGTCGTCGGTCGATATCGATACGGTGATGCCGCAGGACCTGATCAACGCCAAGCCGGCGGCTGCCGCCGTGCGCGAGTTCTTCGGTTCGTCGCAGCTCTCGCAGTTTATGGATCAGACCAATCCGCTGTCGGAGATCACGCACAAGCGGCGTCTATCCGCGCTCGGCCCGGGTGGTCTTACGCGGGAACGCGCCGGCTTCGAGGTCCGCGACGTGCATCCGACGCATTACGGCCGCATCTGTCCGATCGAGACGCCGGAAGGCCCGAATATCGGGCTGATCAACTCGCTCGCGACCTACGCGCGGGTGAACAAATACGGCTTCGTCGAGACGCCGTATCGCAAGGTCAAGGATGGCCGCGTCACCGACGAAGTGATCTATCTCTCGGCGATGGAGGAGGGGCGCTACACCGTGGCGCAGGCCAATTCCGCAATCGACGCCAAGGGTCGCTTCACCGACGATCTCGTGGTGGTGCGGCATGCCGGCGACGTGCAGCTCATTCCGCCCGACAAGGTCGACTTCATGGATGTCTCGCCCAAGCAGCTCGTTTCGGTTGCGGCGGCGCTCATTCCGTTCCTGGAGAACGACGACGCCAACCGCGCCTTGATGGGCTCCAACATGCAGCGCCAGGCGGTGCCGCTTGTGCGCGCCGAGGCGCCGTTCGTCGGCACCGGCATGGAAGGCGTCGTCGCGCGCGATTCCGGCGCGGCGATCGCGGCACGTCGCACCGGCGTGGTCGATCAGGTTGACGCGACGCGTATCGTCATTCGCGCCACCGACGAACCCGACCCGACCAAACCCGGCGTCGACATCTATCGCCTGCAGAAGTTCCAACGCTCGAATCAGAACACCTGCATCAACCAGCGGCCGCTGGTGAAGGTGGGTGATCAGGTCAAGCGGGGCGACATCATTGCCGACGGTCCGTCCACCGATCTCGGAGAGCTCGCGCTCGGCCGCAACGTGCTGGTCGCGTTCATGCCGTGGAACGGCTACAACTTCGAAGACTCGATCCTGTTGTCCGAGCGTATCGTCAAGGACGACGTCTTCACTTCGATCCACATCGAAGAATTCGAAGTGATGGCGCGCGACACCAAGCTCGGGCCGGAGGAGATCACCCGCGACATTCCCAACGTCTCGGAAGAGACGCTCAAGAATCTCGACGAGGCCGGTATCGTTTATATCGGCGCGGAGGTGCGCGCCGGCGACATCCTGGTCGGCAAGATCACGCCCAAGGGCGAAAGTCCGATGACGCCGGAGGAAAAGCTCTTGCGCGCCATCTTCGGCGAAAAGGCTTCCGACGTCCGCGACACGTCGCTGCGGGTTCCGCCCGGCGTGCAGGGCACAGTCGTCGAAGTGCGCGTTTTCAACCGGCACGGCGTCGAAAAGGACGAGCGCGCGCTCGCCATCGAACGTGAAGAGATCGAACGGTTGGCCAAGGACCGCGACGACGAGCAGGCGATCCTCGATCG
>JBAPZR010000188.1:0-3548 GCA_049285335.1 Xanthobacteraceae bacterium
CTAGTCTGCCTCGGGCTCGTGTCCTCCGTCAGCGCCATGACGTGGATTGGCCCGCGCGTAACAATGACGATGGGTGAGGACATAGCGTTGCTGCGGCCGTTCTCGCGCAAATCGCGGCGCGATGTGCCGGCTGCAGCCATCATCTTGCAACTCGCCGTCTCGAGCCTGTTGCTGTTGACCCAGAGCTTCGAGGCGGTACTGGATTTTATCCAGTTCAGCCTAACCTTCTGCTCGTTTTTCACGGTGTTGGGTGTTATCAAGATGCGTATCACCCACCCAAAACTGGAGCGGCCATATCGCGCCTGGGGTTACCCAATAACGCCCCTTGTTTTTCTCGCGGTCACATTGTTCGTAATGTATTATCTTGTCGTGAGCCGCCCGCTACAGTCCCTCGGCGGCCTCGCAATGATGTCGGCCGGACTTTTGATCTACTACACTTCTCGCCCAATTTCGAAGGTCCCCCTCAACGAAGTCCCCCCGGGGCCCCTTGATGCCTTCGATAGCGTGTAAAATAACGGCGACGGCCCTTGTGGCGGGCATGTTGGCGCTCATCATGGCGCCGGCGGGGAGTGCCGAGACATCGACACCGCAGGATACTGCGCGATTTCTTGCTGGATTACCGCCTGCGCCGGATTCCCCGCTCGCCGCATTGACCAAAAGTCGAAGCTGGGATGAGCACGCGCGCGCCTTTAATTCGATCTTCGATCAGGAAGACAAGGCCACGCTGTCGAAGGTTCGCGCATTTTCAGAGGCGCACCTGACCGACAAGCACGACACCGTGCTCTACATGTTCAGCGGTCCCGATTTTCTCTACGCCACATCGTTTTTCCCGCACGCTTCAACATATGTCATGGCCGGCCTTGAGCCGGTAGGCAATGTTCCGCAATTGACCAGTCTACCGCGCGGTAGCGTCGATGAGACGCTGCGGAATCTAGAAATCTCGCTGAGATCCATTCTCAATCTGAGCTTCTTTATCACCAGGGATATGAAGAGTCGGCTGAGCAGCGGGCAGGTCTATGGAGCATTGCCGGTCCTCTATGTTTTTCTCGCGCGGACTGGCAAGACCATCCATGACGTCAGTTTCGTCGCCCTCGACAAGGATGGAAATTTCCTGGCCCCGGATGACCCGGCGGCTAAAGGCGCTGGCAAGCGTTCCGCGAGGAGCGCCCCCGAAACCGCCAAGGGCGTCAAGATCGTTCTCTCGGACGGCGATGGCCCGTTGCAGACGCTGTATTATTTCAGCACCAATATTGCTGACGATGGTGTCGACAGTTCGGGCTTGCTGCCGTTCTGCGCCAAGCTCGGCACCGCCGACAGTCTTTTTAAGAGCGCGTCCTACCTGATGCACCGCGAAGGCTTCAACAAAATTCGCAATTTCATTCTCAACCACAGCGCAACGATCCTGCAAGACGATAGCGGCATTCCCCTCGCCTTTTTCGAGCCCGCCAAATGGCGGCTCAAGCCGTTCGGACGCTACCTCGGTCCCCTCGCGATGTTCCGCGGCGCCAATCAGCCGGAGTTGGTGGAGCTTTTCCGCAGCAAGGCAGACCCGCTCGATTTCGGGATCGGCTACAAGTGGCGCAAGAATGAATCGAATCTATTGCTGGCCCAGAGGACCGGGTCACTGGCACCCGACGGAACCCTTATCCCTGCGTTAACCACTTCGGAGGATGCTCTGGCTACGGCAAAACTTCGCCAAGAGGAGCACGTCGTCGTGAACCGCGAGCCCCCGCCCAGTATCTGGTACTTTTTCTGGCCACGCCCAACCCCGCCAAAATAGGGACAAAGTCGGCATAGAGGCTGCGCTGGCGTCGGGACGGGGAAACATTGCCAAATCGGGTTCGAGACCCAGTATTGCCGCAGGCGTCGCGCCGGCCCTCGGTCGGTTCGGGTGTGATGCCGCGCGCACGCCATGTGCATGTCGATCCGGAGCTGCGGCGGCGGAGTGAGTCGATCCCGCCATTCGCGTTACCGACGCGCCTTCCCGGTGCAGCCAAGCGCGTCCGATACGCGCCGACCCGAAAGCCGGTTTCACAACCGACGGTGCTGAGGAATCTCATCCAACAGAATCTGCTCGCGATTTCCGTTGTCTTTTTAATCGTGGGTTCGGTCGGCTGGGGCTTGCTACTTTATAACGAAATACCGTCGTCGGGTTTGTTCAGTTCGACGCCGCACTCAGTCTATGCGACAGTCGACGATGCCGACGCCAAAGGTGCCAAATCGGGCGAAATGGGTGTGTCTATCGCCATGCGTAACAGTCCGGCGCCGATCGCGATAACCACAAACATCACCGAGACTGGCAATCAGACATCAAACAACGTCATAGCAAGATTTGGTGGCATGTCGACTTCGACGATCGTGGCCCGGCAATGGAATTTTGTTGCGCCGAAGCAGGACACCGAGAAGCCGCCGATCCGTGTCGCGACAATTGATGTCGCGCCGCCACAAATTGCGCCTCGCAGCCCGGCGTTAGTCCCCGTCGCACTCCGCATGTCTGCAACCCTCGAGGCCAGGACGAGCCTTGTCGATTTTGCAACCGCGCCGTTTCCCTATCATGGTATGGTGCCTGGATCGAACCGGCGATTCCTGTCTTCGAACGAACAGGGCGACCGCCGCCATGTCCATTTCCGCGGCCGGGTTTTCCAGGAGTCGCAGACGTTCAACGACGACCATGTCTTGCTGCACATTCCGGCGGGCTTCGATCCCAAACGACCAGCCGTTATGGTGGTGTTCTTCCATGGCCACGGCGCTATTCTGGCACGCGATGTTCGCGACCGGCAGCAATTGCCGGAGCAGATTTCGGCGGCGGGCGTCAACGCGGTGCTGGTGGCCCCGCAATTCGCCGTCGACGCGGCTGATTCGAGCGCTGGAAAGTTCTGGGAGCCTTACGGCTTCAAACGCTTCCTCGGCGAGGCCGCGCAAAAGCTCGCCACGCTCTACGGCGATCCGCACAGCACTACAACCTTCGCCAATATGCCGATCGTGATCGTGTCCTACAGCGGCGGCTTCGGGCCGACGCTCTCTGTCCTCGCCCAAGGCGGTGCGAACTCGCGCGTTCGCGGTCTGGTCCTGCTCGACTCGCTCTATGCCGGTATCGATCAGTTCGCCGACTGGATCGCCAATAATCGCTCGGCTTTCTTCGTCAGCTCCTATACGCCCCACACGGCGCGTCACAACGCCGATCTTGAGCATCTGCTTGCAGAACGCTCGGTGCCGTATACTTCCGAACTCAGGCGCAACCATCTCCAGGGAATGGCGGCATTCCTGCCTGCCGGCGACGTCTCGCACCGGGAT
This sequence comes from Xanthobacteraceae bacterium, assembly GCA_049285335.1. Taxonomy (GTDB): domain Bacteria; phylum Pseudomonadota; class Alphaproteobacteria; order Rhizobiales; family Xanthobacteraceae; genus BOG-931. The sequence continues at coordinate 3,295 of JBAPZR010000188.1, forward strand.
TTTGTGACCCATGCCTGGGCCGATGATCCGGTCGCAGATATTTTGGCGAGAATGGACGACGTTGTGCCAACGATCCAAACAGAGGGAACGATAAAGCCAAATCCGTCTATCACCGCCGTAGCCTTCCCGCGCTAAGTAGATTGTGCCCACGCCCAACTTACAGATTTCAAGCAACTATCGATCGCTGTCGCATAACCAATGGAAGCGTTTCTTGATTTCCAGCCGCCCAAAGCCTGCGCCGAAGATTGGCCTGC
>JBAPZR010000189.1:0-2003 GCA_049285335.1 Xanthobacteraceae bacterium
CGCGGGCTATTGAGGCCTTCACACTGATCTTGACACTTCCTCCCCCGCGCGAACGCAGAGACGATCTCAAACAAATGGCGGACCAGGGGCGACAGTGGATTGCGACCGTCGAGCAATCTCGCAGTACACCGCTTTTGCCGGCGGTGCTTGAGGTGGAGCACCTGATCATTTCGGTCCGGACGTTCTGTGAGGTTGTCGGCTCGCTGGCGCGCCAATTGGATCAGGCCGTCCGACCGGGTCATCCGCGATCGAACGTCGCTTTGGAGGCATTGCTCGACCGTTTGATTGGCATCGCCAAGCGGGCCAAGGTCCGGCCCAGCACGCCCAGCCGCGCGCTTCTGGACCCACTTGATCCTGGCCCGGTCCCACCATTCTACGACTTTGTCGGCGAGGTCTTGGATATTGCGATGGAAGTGATCAGGTCTTCGCCGCTGCCACACCATCAGATGGACGCAGCGCTGGCGGCCTTGTCCGAGGTGACCGATCAGTCGCTGGTCAAGGCCCTCCAAGGACTACGCGGCCGGATTGGCGATTACCGTGAAGGTACCATCGGCTTTGTCGAATGGGACATCGTCGAAGACGACGAACGGAACCGCTGAGAAACACCCCGAATCAAAGCATCAAAGCGCTGAGTAATGTCAATACCCGCAATTGTCCGGTTTTCCTCTGCATTGCGTGCAACGACAATCATCTGCTCGATCGATTAAACCTCGATCCCACCGAGATTGATCTCGGCACACGATCGAGGTTAAGCAATGGAATTTCCAAACAACAAAGCCGCAAGCGCGAGGTCGGCAACGCTGGCGAGCCTTCTTGGCAGCGTCCAGAAGCAACGCCCCGAGGTGGACGCGGGGGGCCAGGCGAGTGGTCTGAGCCAACAGACCAAGCGCCAGATTGAGTTTATTCCGCTAGCGAAACTCACCGCCAGCAAAGCCAATGCGCGGATGCATTCGCCCAAACAGGTGGGCCAGATCGCTGCCAGCATTCAGCGCTTCGGGTTCACCGTTCCGGTGCTAGTCAATGGCCAAAATCAGATCCTAGCTGGCCACGGCCGGGTCGAAGCCGCCAAGCTGCTCGGGCTCAAGGAGGTGCCGGCGCTGCGGCTCGACTATCTTTCGGCGACGGATCAGTGCGCCTATGCCATCGCCGACAACCGGCTCGCTGAGCTGGCGGAATGGAACCGCGACACCCTGGCCATCGAGCTGCAGGGCTTGGTCGAGCTCAATTTCGCCGTCGAGGTTACTGGCTTCGAAATGGGTGAGATCGAACTCATCCTCCATGACAAGGACGAAGGCCAGAACGAGAGCGCCGAGGTCGAGGCGAAGAGCCGCAAAGCTAATTCCGGTCCTGTCGTCAGTCGCCATGGCGACGTGTGGCTCCTCGGAGCGCACCGGCTCGCTTGCGGCGAGGCGCGCGAGGCAATCGCCTATGCTGCGGTCGACGTCGCGGTCCGGCGCTGGCAGACGTTTACCGGCCAATTAGCGACGCTTGCCGGCTCCGGCCGGAGCTTCAACGAAGTCGAACGAGAGCGGCGCAGGCAGCACACGCCAGGCCGGCGGCGGTTGAGCCGAGGCCGGAGGCGGTCCAATGGCGCGGAATAAGGAGAAACGCCAAGCCACGGGTGATTACCCGACCGGGTACTGCCGGCCGCCGGCTCAACATCGGTTTCGGCCTGGACAATCCGGCAACCCGACTGGTGAGCGCAAAGCAGGCCGGGTCAAGACGCCGGCAGACGAACTCAAGGAGATCGCGGCCACCAAAGTCACCATTCGCGATGGTGACAAGACGCGCAAGGTCTCCCTGATCACCGCCAATCTTCTGGCCCACGGCTTAAGCGGCGCGAAGGGGGACGCTCGATCGGCGGCGTTGTTTCTGAACCAGGTGCAAAAGTTGGGATTGTACGACCACCAAGGATCTGGCGATCTCCTGATCCGACCATCAGGCAATTCCCGTCCAAGCGACCTGTTACTGGAAAACCTCGATCCCAGCTTGCTGTCTCGCGA
>JBAPZR010000190.1:0-3577 GCA_049285335.1 Xanthobacteraceae bacterium
GTTACACCGTCGCCACGCAATCCAGTTCAAGGTCGAACGGCCCCGGCCATGAATGAATGAACATGAAGATGCGCGATGGCGCGTCTTTCGGGAAATACCGGTCATAAACGGCGTTGAAGGTCGAGAAGTGGGCCGGGCCGGGCACACAATAGACATTACATTTGATCACCTGCGAAAGAGACGAGCCAGCGGCCTCTAAACAATGCTTGAGCTGCTCCAGCACCAATTCGCATTGACGCTCAAACGGTTGTGGCTTGATCTCGCCGCTCTCGGGATCAAACGGCGGCAAGCCGGACAAATAGACGAAGCCGTTGGCAATGGTGACAGGATGCGCCACCCCACCCTTGCGATAACGCTCCAGATAGGTCGAAATCGGCTCAACCCTCATACGCTTGATCATGCCGGGCCCTCTCGCGTGATGTCCTTGTCCTAGCATAATGTTCGTGCGCGATAGTTCGGCCGCGGCCGAACACCCGCCTCTTTCCGTCCATTTGCCGAAGCATGGAGCGAGGCCGACCTGACCGAAGCTGGCTAATGCTGCTGGCAGTCGAAGATGTCGTCACGACCGAGCCGGTGGGTAAGTTCACGCTCAAGGGCATCCGGCGTCCCATGGCCGCCCGCAATATGCTCGCGACCAGACCGCCGAAAAATCCAAATTGAGCGGTTGGCAGAGGAGTCAAATTGCTGCACCGCCGTTCGTCTCTTGTTGGCAGAAAGCGGACATCCCAACAGTGCTTCGCAAAGTCCGCTTATGACCCAAAGCGGATATCGGCAACACTTCCAAATCTGCTCCGCTTGCGCGGGGTAAGGCGGACATGTGTCCGACAAAATGTCCGCTTATGACGGCCCCACCAACAAGCCTGATCAGCCCTAGCGCGGCATTAGCAAAACCATGGTGAAGTGAACGAACAAAATCCTACTTTGCGACCTTGTTACATTAACTATGGATGACCTTGGCGATTGAGGGATCGGAGAACCATTCATGAAATTGAAGCTTGTTGCCGCCATTTTCGCCCTTGTTGCAATTCCGGGGCTTGCTTACGGGCAGCAGGCACCGCCGAAGGTACCGAAGCTAACAAAGGCGGATGTGCAAAAAGTCGTCCAAATCGTCTCAAGCGATAGGGCGAAGTTGCAGGCTTATTGCGACTTGAAAAAACTCTACGATCAGATGGGAGTGGCCTACCAAAAGAATGATAGCAAGACGGCTGATGCGCTCGGCAAACAAGCCGATGCGCTAGCCAATAAGGTCGGTCCCGAATACTCGAAAATGATGGACGGATTGGAGCAAGTCGATCAGAATTCCACTGAAGGCAAGGAATTTGAGTCCATACTTTCAGGGCTCGACAAACTCTGCGCTGGCCCTGCGCTGGCCCAACCCGCTCAACCTGCGCCCATTCAGCCCGCCCCTGCCCAACCTGCACCCGTTCAATCCGCGCCAGCTCAACATGCGCCGGCTCAGCCTGCGCCGAAGGAACCCTGCGCTCTAATCAGGGCGGCATGCACACAGGCTGGTTTTGTTCCCAACGGCGCCAATATGGGAGTTGGGATCGTAGTAGACTGCATTCGACCGATTATAGCAGGTACTCCGCAACGGAACCGAGCGACCAAGCCTTTGCCACAAATCGACCCACAGGTCGTGGCCGCTTGCAAAAATCAGAATCCGAACTTCGGTCGAGCAACACCCCAACCGGCTGGGCAGCCAATGACCAATCCGTCAGGCACGATGCAGGGCCCCGGACATTAGTACAAACGTGCGAATGTCCGCTTTTGGCACAAAGCGGACATCCTCGCCGCGTTCCGCAATGTCCGCTTTCGGGGGTAGAGCGGACACCGCCCAAACTTGATAAAATGTCGGCTTATGACCCATAGCGGGCATCCAACTGTCTAGTTGGCCCGTCCCCTCATGCAGTGCAACGTTTCGTGTAGACTAGAGCCCGCGTGGTGGATCAGGGGGTAAAGCAGACATCGATCGGGACAAGCGGCGATGTCCGCTAATGATCCAAAGCGTACGTGGGAAGCGGAATTTGCGTTAAAGGGCCTGCTCAGGGCGGAGGCAGATGTTGGTCTCAAAACCTTTTGATATCGGCTCGAAGCTCGTTTCGGCAGAGCGGGCGGTGTCAGCGATCCGGGCTGGCAGCCGTATCTATATCGGCACGGGATGCGCGGCTCCCCACGGTTTGCTTGCGGCGCTGGAGGCGATGAATCCAGGGCCAGCGGATCTCGAGTTCGTCAGTTTTGTTACGACGTCAGCGCTCCCGCTGATTGAAGGTGCTTCCAAAACCCATTATCGCCATCGGACGTTTTTTGTTGGAAGCGAAATGCGAAGTTTGGCCGCCAGCGGCCAACTTGAATACGTACCCATCTCGCTCGAGGAAGTACCGCTTCTACTGATGAGTGGACGTTTACCGATCGATGTGGCGTTGCTCCAAGTTTCTCCGCCAGACGCTCGGGGCTTTGTTAGCCTCGGGGTATCTGTAGATCTCGCGCCGGCAATCCTGAGCGTCGCTCGTGCAGTTATCGCGGAAGTTAATCCAGCGATGCCGCGCACCCACGGTGAAAGCTTTGTGCACGTCAACCGTTTCGATGCGTTGGTGAAGGTCGATGCGCCGATTGCGGAATACGTTCATCCGAAGATCGGCGAGGTTGCGGAACGCGTTGCGTGTTACATCGCCTCGATCATTGATGACGGTTCGACAATTCAGGTCGGACTTGGACGCGTCCCAAATGAGGCGCTGCGTTACCTTAAGGATCGACGCGATCTCGGCATTCATAGCGATGTCATTACTGACGGAGTTGTCGACCTGGTTGAAGCTGGCGTGGTGACAGGTCGTCACAAGTCACGTCATCGCGACCGCATTGTTGCCAGCTACTGTCTCGGGACGCGGCGGCTTTATGATTTCATAGATGATAATCCGTGTTTCGAATTTCTACCGATCGATCAGGTCTGCCATCCCAAGGAGGTATCCCAGCAATCGCGCATGGTCTCGATCACCCAGGCCTTTGCGATTGACTTGACAGGCCAGGTCTGCGTCGACCAATTCAAAGGCGAATTCTACGGTGGTGTGTCCACACAGGTCGGCTTTATTCGTGGCGCGGCGCGGTCCCCGGGCGGTAAGCCCATCATCTGCCTTTCATCCACCACCGACGATGGTAATTCCAGAATCAAACCCCTGTTAGAGGCTGGCGATGGCGTGGGGATCGCGAGGGCGGACGTCCACTATGTGATTACGGAGTACGGCATCGCGTACCTATTCGGCAAATCGATTCGTGAGCGGGCGGTAGCCTTGATCGAAGTTGCGCATCCGCGTTGGCGTGATGAGTTGCTCACAGCAGCCAAAAAACTAGGCTACGTTCCGGCAGACCAATATCTCGCCTCCCACGCCGGCTATTCCGTCCACGAGGAACGTATAGTGACGCTGAAGAACGGCACCAAGGTGATGATCCGACCTGCTCGCGCAGCCGACGCAGGGGCGCTGCAGACACTGTTCCATCGCCTTTCAGAGGACGACGTCTACACACGGTTCTTTCGGCGCGTGCGCGCGCTTTCCTACCGGCAGCTGCAAACGCTGTGTAACGT
>JBAPZR010000191.1:0-7421 GCA_049285335.1 Xanthobacteraceae bacterium
AGTCACGTCAAGCGGCTGCGCAAAAAGTTCAACGCCAGCGACACCGAATTCGACATGATCGAAACCCTGTACGGCGTCGGCTACCGCTTCAAGGAATCATAGGCGGTTCTCTTCGAGCAGGTGCCTCCACTGGTCGGCCCGAACTTTTCAAGCCAACATAAGACACCGCTCGAAGAGCTAATGCCTGATACGGTCACCAAAGCCCAAGATCTGGTGATGGTATGCCCCATCTTTGTCGTGAAGGACGGCAACGGCCAAGCTGTTGACCAAAGATGAGCCGCGACCGGATCGCGCCAAGCCCGCATTGCTGACGCGCCCAGAGCAAACGTGAATCCTGGGGCGCTATTGAATCGTTTTTGGCACTTTAATTGTCGTGCTCGGGCTATCGATCATCTGTTTTATGAAGGCAATGGTGGCTTCCGGCATTGGGTGACCGGAGGGCGTGCCAATGTATCTGCATCGGTGTCGGCCTCGGTGCCAGCCGCCTTCTTGGCCTCGGTGCCAAGCGGCTTCTTCGCCTCCGCCAACCATAGCCCGACCAATCCTCATGCGCGCGGATTCGGAAGCCCTTCACAACGGAATCGCCTTTCCTGCCATGATCTAGACCGGCCGGAACGGCGTCACCAACAGTTGGTCGAAGGTGCCTTCCTCGCGCTCGCGCGGGCGGCGTCCGGCGAATTCAGCGCGCCCCGCGGCGACCTCGTCGTGACCGCGCCCAAGCCCGTTTCAGCCACGCCCCAGGCTGCGGCGAAATTCCGTCGCTTGCCGGCTTTATGCTCGTCTTCGGCACCGCCTATGGCTGCCGGGTGGCTTCCGACCGTGGTAACGGGTTATTTCGGTGGCAGCGATATGGGTGGCCTAGTGTCCCACTGTGTATCGAATCTGCGGTAGAAATCACCTCTCCAAGGCCTAATGGTACACAGCAGGCCCAGTACACAGTGGCCTCGCCGTCTCGAGAACGGCAGAGGACCAGGAGTGCGGCTACCAAAGCGGTTAGTGCTAGCGTTACGGTACGCCTTGCGATTTACGCTCAAGCACAACGACAATAGGCTGCTGACGACTTTTTCCTTAAGCACCAGACATGACAAACGGCAAAGACCAGGGGTCGAAAGAACGAAAAACGCGCGAGAGCGAGATTTTTCGCGAGCCTCCGGGCGGTAGCAATTACAGCAGTAGCATTGGTGCAGCGCAGGGAATTGAACTGTTCAGTGGCGGTGGCCAAGTGCGGCGCACCCGCCCGGCCAAAACGGTTTTCGAACCGGCGCGTGAGGTGACGGTGTTTGCCCAGACCGACGTGTTGGTGGTGGGCGGCGGGCCAGCGGGAACGGCCGCCGCCATAGCTGCGGGGCGTCTTGGCGCCGACGTGCGACTTGTCGAGCGCTACAATCATCTCGGCGGACTTGCCACCGGCGGACTCGTCATCTGGATCGACCGGATGACCGATTGGTCGGGCCAGCAGATTATCAGGGGGCTGGCCCATGAATTCATCGATCGCTTGCCCACGGATGCGATTCAGGGACCGCCGCGCGCTGATTGGGGCAATCGCGATGCTGCGACCGCCGCTTATTGGGCGCAGCGGACGGCGGCCTATCACGGCATCGTCACTTGGTCACCGACGATCGATCCTGAAGCACTCAAGACGCTGTCCATGCAGATGGCGAATGACACCAAAGTCCGGCTCCTGCTTCATGCCTGGTGTAGCACGCCCATTGTTGAGGAGGGCGTCGTCAAAGGTGCGATTTTTGAAAGCAAGGAAGGTCGTTATGCCATCTTGGCCAAAGTCGTGGTCGACACCACTGGAGATGCTGATCTAATCGCACGCGCCGGCGCGCAGTGTGACACCGATGTCGACGCCACCGACATTCACCACTGCATGAACACCGTCTTTTTGTTGGGTGGCGTCGATATGGAGCGTTGGCTCAAATTTCGTCGCGACGAGCCGGAGGAATTTGCCGCCTTCACGGCCTATGGCCGCGAACGCGTAAAATTCTTCGAGAAACCCTTTGTGTCATGGCGCAACGACGTGGCTTTGTTCTTAGGACCGCGGCTTGCCGGCTACAGCGCGATCAATGTTGAGGATTTGACTACGGTCGAATTGCGCTCCCGTGAGCTGGCAATTGGTCATCTTGAAGTCTACCGCGCGGCCGCGCCTGGCTTTTCTAACGCCTTTCTCATGCTTGGCGCCCCACAGATTGGGGTTCGCCATAGCCGGCGGCTCGTCGGCCTGCGCAAGGTGACGCGCCGGCAGTGGGACACCGGAGAAGTCTGGAATGACGAAATCGGAGTGTCGCCCTCCTTAGCACCGAAGTTTCCCAACATCTCAGTGCCGTACGGCGCACTGGTTCCTGAACGCCTGGACAACATTTTGGGCGCCGGTCGTCATGTGGCCTGCGATGCCAGTTCACACACCTTTTTGCGTGAAATCCCCCAATGCTGGCTAACTGGTCAGGCGGCTGGTATTGCCGCCGCGTTGGCGGCCAATGCTGGAACCCGGCCGCGCGACCTTTCGGTAAGTGCAATTCAGCGCGAGTTGCTCCGGCAGGGGGTCTATCTTTCGCCGGCGATCGCAAACGCGATTCAGTCGCGGTCGGCCGCGGCGGCGGAGTGAGCGCAACGTCGCGCACCAGAAGCTAGCGATGGCGCCCGCATGCCATCGCAATCGAACGGCTCGATAGGATCTTGCCGGGCTCGGTGAGGCTTTCGAATCGCTCGATGGAGATAAAGCCATCAACACCCGCTAGGCGCGTTCGCATCGCGGCGGCGAGACCCAGATATTTGTGCTTCTTGTGAGGCTTCGGCCAGACCTCAAAGATAACCGCAATCATGAAGTTCTCCCGTCTGAGCGCCGATCCGGCATGTGCCGGTCAATGCGTCGCCCACACGACGAGAGCAATGACCATCGCGGTTACCGCGAAGGTCATCATGCCAGCGAGGCCATCAACAAATTCATCAGGAAACGCACGCAGCAGCAACGGCCCGGCAAGCAGCGCGGCGCCCCCGCCGATGATGATTGCGGTCCAAGGCATCACATTTAAGGCGGTGACAATCAGGACCAAGGCGGAGAGTCCAGAGCTCAGCAGTGTGGCACCGATCACAAATGTACCAACGGGCGACTGCAGGTCTTTCCTTCGGGCCTCAAATGGAAAGTGCCCACTGACGGTCAAGCCGTACAGTGTCAGCAGCGTCACTCCGACAATGAAGAGCGTCAGCGTCATGCTCGATTACAGGATCGGCTCGCTCCAATAAGGGAATGCAATTAGCTCTGCTTGACCACAGCGCGGCGCTGGGGTTCTAGTATATTAAAGATATATTACTCCGATCGTCTGTAGGAGCCGCCTGCGGAATACGAGAAATTCGCACAATTGGTGGGCAAACGTCGCCAGCTGTAGTCGAACATTTGACGACAGGGTGAGGAGATTAATCGGCCGATGCCGCAAACTGCGATTGCCAAGCCTCGCGCGCCGCTCAAACGCGGTATGCGTCTGGCGGCGGGGGCCAAGACGCTCACCGAAAAAGCTTATCAAGAACTCGAAGAGCGCATTGTGACGCTGCAGCTCAGACCGGGCGAATCCATTTCCGAATACGCGCTATCCCACGATTTAAAAATCGGGCGGACACCGATCCGCGAAGCCCTGCAGCGGCTCAGTCGCGAGGACCTGGTCATCATTTTGCCGCGTAAAGGAATTCTCGTTTCCGAAACAGATCCGCGCAAACAGTTACTGGTTTTGGAGGTCAGGCGCGAGCTTGAACGATTGGTGAGCCGTCTTGCCGCGCAACGCGCGACCGAAGAGCAACGCCAACGCTTCAGTTCCATTGCCATTAACATGGATCGCGCTGCCAAAACCAACAACGACATCATGTTCATGCGTCTCGACCGCGAACTCAATCGGCTCATTACCACGGCAGCGCGGAACGACTACGCCGCCCACGCGATGCGATTTTTACAAGGACATTCCCGGCGATTCTGGTACCTGCACTACAAGGAGGCCGCTGATCTGCCGCTCTGCGCCCGGCTGCATGCCGATCAAGCGCGTGCCGTGGCGACTGGGGACGGCAAAGCCGCTGCCGCAGCGTCCGACCGCTTGAATGACTATGTCGTGACTTTCACCCGCGCCACCGTCATTGGGAAGTGAAGACTTTGGCCTTGCGACGCGAAAACGCCAGACGGACGGTCGTTCGCTTTACAACGCGAGACCCCGCGGCTTAACATACCCGTGATATATCATGTCAGCCCGGACGAGATTCGTGAAGACTTATCAGGGCGCCCGCGAGATGGATGGCCTTAAAGTCACAGTCGACGGCCGTCCGCTCAACGAGCATTATCAGGTGAAGCAATTCACCAAGTGGGGGTTCGAATGGACCTACGAAGGTCCGAGCCCGCAGCAGTTAGCGCTCGCCATCCTTTATGACCACCTCGGTGATAAAGACCGCGCCATTAAGCTCTCCGAGCCATTCATGAAAAAGGTGATCGCCGATCTCGACAATGACTGGACTTTGACTGAAGAGGAGATTGAACGCGCCATCAAAGACATACACTGAAATCTCCTCTACAAAAACTCGCGGACATCAGCCGCTTGCACGCTCATTTCCCAGGGAGGACCAATCATGCCACGCTCAACGCGCCATCGCGTACCCGCGGGCGCACCAGCAGTCTCAACGACCCTCAACAGGGCGCACCGCGCATGGCATGTCGCACTCGCGGCAGGCGTTGTGATCGGGGTCGCGGCCTTTCCGTTTATTCCGGCGACGGCACAAGAGGTAGTCAAGCTTGGCGAGATCGAGGCGCAGACCGGCTCGCTGAACACCTATGGTTGGATGTCCTCGCAAGGCATGCGCATGGCCGTCGACAAGATCAACAAAGGTGGCGGCTTTCAGGTGGGCGGCAAGACTTACACATTCCAATTGCTCAATCCCGATACCCAGGGCAATCCGCAGCAGGCACTGATCGAGCTCAAAAAAATGCTCGAGCAGGAGAACGTCAAATACATTTTCGGGCCGTTCCTGACCAATGTCTATAAGGGCATCGAGCCGTATGCCAAAACCAACAACGGCAAATTCCTCATGCTTGGCGGCGCCACCGCCATTCATGCCGATCTTGGCAAGCCCGACCACGATTTTGTGATGCGCAGCTGGAATTGGGACGCCGGTCCGTCTGGTTTCGGCTCGCTGATGGTGCAGAACCTGAAGGAGCGAGGCGCTAAAAAAGTGGCGATGCTGATGCAGAACGACGCCTTCGGTCATGTCGCCCGCGACATCTATGCACCACTGTTTGCGCAGGCCGGGATCGCCTTTGACGAGGAGTGGTTCGAGCCCGGCACCAATGACTTTTCCAGTGTGCTAGCCAAGATCGCAGTCGGGAAACCCGATTATCTGTTTCCTGGCTATACCGACGCGGTGCTCTATGACATCGTCCGCCAAGCCGCCGAAGTCGGCATTACCCGTTTTTGGTTGGTGCGCGGCTCCCTCGGGCCTGGCTTGAAGAACAAAGATCAGATCGACGATTACATCATCTATATTCCCAAATATTTTGAGGAAGCAGAAAAATCTGAACCCAAGGTAAAAAGTTTCATTGCCGACTATCAGGAGTTCTATAAGACCAGTTTCCCGTATGACCAGGCGCCGCTGTGTTCGTCGTCTTGTTATGATCTCGTTTTTATGCTCGCTGAAGCGATGCAGAAGGCCGGTACAGTCGATGACGTGGCTAAAGTCAAAGCGGCGCTGATTTCGTTCACTTATCCCGGCCTGTGGAGCATCCGTTTTGATCCAACGGGAGAAGAGGTTTTCAACTTCGACGTCGTCGACATCAAGAAGGGCGGCGTCATCAACGTAACGCATTTCTCGCCCAAGTAGTCAGGCGGCTCGTTCACCCGTGCTTCAGCTCATTGTCGGACAGCTCCTGAACGGGATCATTGTCGGCACGCTTTACGGGATCATCGCGCTCGGCGTTACCCTGACGTTCGGCATTACTGGCATCGTCAATTTTGCGCTCGGCGCCTTCATGGCGATCGGCGCCTATCTGTGCTGGTATCTCACCGATGAAATCGGCATCAGCTATCCCTTGGCGGTAATATTGTCGGTGCTCGGAACCGCGCTGTTCGGGCTCGTGGCCGATCAATCGCTGTTCCGCTTCACGCGCAACAATCTGATCAATGGTCTGATTATCTCAATCGGGCTGATCTCGGTGGTGCAAAGCGTACTGTTGATCCTGTGGACCACTACGCCAAAGAATATGCATTACATCCTGCCGGGCGTGTTCAATCTCGGCTGGTTCATAGTGCCGCGGATGAAGGGCACGGTATTTCTGGTGCTGCTGGCGGTGATTTTGGCGACCTATGCCGCGCTCACCCGCACCTGGGCGGGTCGTGCCGCCTACGCCTACGCTCAAGCTCCGGAAGCCGCCATGCTGATGGGGGTGCGAACGAAGCTATTGCAAACCGGGGTTGTCGTCTATTCGACGGCGCTCGCGGGGCTTGGCGGCGCACTTTACGCCAGTCTTTACTCGCTCGAAGTTTCTATGGGTTCAAGCTACATCCTCAAGGGCGTCGAGGCGGCGATTCTCGCTGGCATCGGCACGGTGATGGGCTCGTTGGTCGGCGGCATATTGCTTGGTGTCACGGAAGCCGTCGGTTCGCTGTACTTTCCGCAAGCTTATCGCGATGCCTACGGCCTGATATTTTTGGTTTTGATCCTCCTATTACGACCAGCCGGCTTGTTTGGAGGCAGGCGATGAGGGCGGAACTGCTCTGGCTGCCGCTGTTTGCTGTGCCGCTCGTCCTCCACAATGAAGTGGCGCTCACTATTTTGGTCTTCACTTTCATCCTCGGCATGCTTGCGGTGAGCTTTAACCTGATTTTCGGTTACACCGGTCAGCTGTCGATGTTTCATGCTGCGGCTTTTGGCATCGGTGCCTATGCCACCGGCTTATCGATGGTTAACCTTGGCGTTTCGTTTTGGATTGGTGCGGTGATCGCCGTCTTCATTGTTTGCGTGATTTCATTGTGCGTTGGCGCCGTCTGCTTTCGCTTTCGCCTAAGAGAATTCTATTTTGCCATCGTGACGCTGGCCTGTTCGGAGATCGTGCGGCTGATCATTCTCAACTGGAACAGCTTCACCAATGGCTCACTCGGTATCAATCTAACAGAGACGCCTACGCTATGGCTGCCGGGCCGCGGGGTCGTGCCGATCGTCGGCACGCGCATGTGGTATTACCTCACGCTGGTAGCACTCGTTATTATGGTTTGGGTCTGTACGCGGGTCGTACGTTCGTGGATGGGGCGCTGCTTCGCAGCAATTCGACTCAACGATGAATTGGCCGATACTCTTGGTATTAATGTATTTCGGTACAAGCTGGTGTCGTTTCTAATCGGCAATGCCGGCGCAGCTGTCGCCGGCGCGCTGTACGCCTTTTATTTGAGCTATAT
>JBAPZR010000192.1:0-5002 GCA_049285335.1 Xanthobacteraceae bacterium
GGTCAAGCTCATCGCCAGGCGACTGGGCGTGACCGAGCAGGACGTGATCAACATGAATCGCCGGCTCGGGGGCGACGCCTCGCTCAACGACACCGTGCGCGAGGAAGGCGATTCGGCCGAATGGCAGGACTGGCTGGCGAGTGAATCTCCGGACCAAGAGACCACCCTCGCCGCCAGCGAGGAGTTCGATAACCGCCGCAGGGGTCACTGGTCGCACTATACGGCAAAATGCGACCAAAAGCGACAAGTAATCAGCGCCACATTTGCTTGCTCAATACAGACGGAACGCAATCAAATGCAAAGCGTTGCCAGGAAACAATTTTCGAGAGAAAAAATTGCGGTTTTCAGCCGTATGCCCCAGTCAATTTCGTGGCGGATTTTTCCGCGTCTCAACACAGATCACCGGCAATTCCCCCGCGCGCGAAGAAAAAAAATAAAATCGCGGGCAAGGCGGGTTCAATCTAGATTGCGAAGGTTTTAGTGAAGGTACGAAGGTTGATGTGCGAAGGTTCTAATTGGATGGTGGTGGGAGATAATCGTTGTCTAAGGTTCCTGTCGTCAGAGATCATGCTCAGATGTGACTTGTAGCTCTGGCTTTGTTGAAAGGTACCCTTAGCACGTACATAGTCCCATCCCATATATCACGACGCCAGTGCCTCAAACAGGGAGGTGGGCCATGACATTGGCTTTGGCTTTGCAATGGATTGCGTATCTTACTTTAATCGGCATCGTCGTGATCGCCTATTACACGGCTAGGAGTGCAATGGCCGATCCCAACTGGCGAGGTGATCAGGGCTAGCGCAAGTATCACTCAGCCCTTGCGCTGGCCCGCCTTCATCACAGAGTAGTGGGCGAAGCCATTGCTGACCTCGCCCACATCCCTCGACACCTAACGAGATGCTGTGGATGTACGGTAAGTTGTCGTTGCCGTCCTGCGCTGGTGCGCCAATGTCGTGATCGATTACTCCATCACGCCCTGGATCGCTATTTCAACGCAACTACAAATCCGATTAAGCCGAGGATCGCCCAAACAACAATCATTTCTGGTGCAGTCATCGCGTTCTCCCCTGAACCACGTTGACTTCCAGCTAGGCAAAACTTGCCAACGCCCAAAGGGTTCCAAGAATTATCGAAGGTGGAAGTGTTGAACCCTTTCCCGATTTGTAGCTACCAAACAAGGACTTAAGTTGCTCAAGGTCATCCACCGCACTCAATTTGCTTTAAATCAAATTGCTAATCTTTGAACTGCTATAAAAGTGGGGCCGGTTCTCCCAGAGAGCCCGGCCCCGACCTTGGTCCCCAATCCCCCGACACCCCACCGAGGTTGGGGTCGTCATTCCGACAAAAAATTATGGCTGTCCGTTGGCGGCAGCGGTCAAATGTCGGTGCAAGCGTTACAAGCCCGACATTTGTCCAGATAAGTGCTAGAATACTCTCAGCCTCCTGACAGTGGCATTGCCGCCACGTCGCTGGTGAGAGCGGGGCGGAGGTGCGCAACGACCTTCGCTCCGTTCGCCTGTTAGAGCCTCGCAATCGTCATGTGACTTACATTCCTTCGCTATCTCGACCAGCGTCTCACCAGCAGCACGTCGACGTAAAGCCTCTGCTCTTTGGTAGGGGGTTAGAACTGGCTTTCGTCCGAACCTAATGCCGTTCGCCTGCGCCCTGGTCCGACCTTCGGCAGTCCTCGACAAGATTAGAAACCTCTCGAACTCTGCAAGTCCACCAAGCACAGTGAGCATTAATCGCCCGTGTGGTGTGGTCGTATCTGCCCACTGGTCACCAAGACTGCGGAACGACGCTCCAGCTTTGCCAATGGTGTCGAGCGTATTAAGTAGATCCCTGGTCGACCGAGCAAGTCGATCCAGCTTGCATACGACCAGCGTGTCACCTTCGCTCAGTGCCTGGATCGCTTTGGCCAGCTGTGGCCTGTCAGTGTACGCGCCTGATCGCTTCTCACTATTGACCCTCGCTACGCCTGCGAGATGCAATGCCTCTGTCTGGGAATGTAGGCTTTGACCGTGCTCACCCTCGCATATCCGATTACTGTCATCTGTCGTCTCCGACTTTCGATCATGAGTTACGTTAAAAAGAAGTCCGCGAGTGGTGCGGACTTCTGAATTGCACGAATGTCTTGAGTTGTGTTAACGACGACGACGCTTGGGCTTTTCATACATGCCCATCTTGAGCGCACGCTCACGAGCTTCGTCGAACAACTCAGCTTGATGCAGGGCGAGATACTCATTCGCGAGCCGTGTGATCTCAGCAGGGAACACGAGACTTCCGGCTGGAATGTATCGAGTTCGGGTTGTGATAGGATCGTCGTAGCCTTGGGCATTGGTCCCTCCTTTGCCTTGGGTTAGGCGCGACCACATGTTGCGAGCATCGTGGTCGCGCTGCCTTATCTGATCTCACGTCGTGCGGATTTCAAGTTAATTCGTGCGCCGATCTTCTTTGTTTGTTTGTTATCAGTTCGCTAGGGGCGGGGGCAAAAATCTTGGCTCACCGTCGCCGCCTTACCCCTGCGCAAATTTTATATGAAAATCCTCGACCCATACCTTGGCGTTTTGCCTTATACTGGTGGTGGGACTTCTCAACTGAGGGCTGGCCGTGAAGAAGATTGTCTGGTGCTTGTGGCTCGTCTTATCGCTGCCTTCGATGGCGTTGGGTTTGGAAAGAAGAGATGGCGCTTATTATTGCACTGTAAAGTTCGCGGGCGGGATCTCATACAATAACAGTCTGCAACAATGGCATGGAGACACCTTTCAGCCAGAGGGAAACTTTGTGATGAAGCTAGGCTTTCGCGAGACAAGGAAAGTATTCGGCAGTGATAGTGATGTGTATGACGTAGCAATTACCAAAGAAGGAGCCTCGGGGCCGTCCTATTGCGTAATTGATACAGAACCACCGGCAACGCCAGAGCCACCGGCAATCGATGAGCTTGGGGGTTTAAGCTGCACCGTTCTACGAGGAACGTACGAATACAAATTCAATTTCAATAATCATCGCTTCATTAAAATATACACATACGGTTACACCGATGGCGTGGACAACAATGACAACACTCCCGCGATATCAGGTGGGCTCTGCACTAAAATCCAACCATGACGAACGAAGAACTTCTGGCAGAGTTAGACGCGCTTGATATTGGTGTAATCAAGGAGAGGATCGCGTCGGGAGCGTATCTGCAACCTTGGAAGGGCCTTGCGCAGGGTTATGTCGAGCGCAAGGAGGCGGCGGTAGCTGCGGAGCAAATGGCTCTTGCTCGTCAGACGCGTTGGATTGCCGTTGTGGCTGTCATTATTGCGGCGATCTCGTTGGTCGTGGCGATGTTCAAGTAGAGCGGGATAGTGGCCTCTGTGACCGACATCACAGATTTCGAGCTAGTGGACTGCTAGCGAAAGTTAGGGCGGCGTAAGAGGGAGGGTGGAACGCAATGAATTCCAGCGTATTGTCAATTTCACCATCGATGTATCGAGAATACGCAGATGAATACAAAAAACTGGCACGATCAACTTCTGACGGGCCTCAACGCGTGCTCTACTTGAAAATGGCAAACATGTGGGAACATGCCGCCCTTCGATTTGAAAATGGCTTCGAGACCAGTGAACCAGGATCAGAGCGCGATCCGGCGCAAGGCGATGAAGAGCCGCAGACGGTAGACGACGATACGCCTTCTTAAATCGTCATTAAAAGCAATGACCGCCTCGGTTGGGGGACGGCTAATGCCTTCCACTTGCCCAATCTGCAAATCCTCAGCGCAAGAGCTTCCGCATACCGGGGATGCAAAAGGCTACCACTGCGCAACGCATGGCGAGTTCAAGGTTGCCGACGCTGTCTTTGCTGAGGCCAAAGCAAAGAACTACACCCGAGAGCAATGGGAAGCTGCACTGGACAAGGCAGAACAACGAACGGAGCCTGACGAGTGGCCTCTGATTGTAGTAGATGATTTCTACTGATGTCCGATCCAGGCAACTAGGCCGACTTGCGCAGCAGCTCCGGCAGCTTCGCCATATTGGTCGCTATCCGCCTTGCCTCATCCTTTGTGAGCAACTTCGCCGCCGACCGCCGCCCAGGCTCTTCCTCGTAATAGAAGTAGCCGAGCTTCTGCCCATTAGCATCGCTCACGACGAAGCAGGCATCGTTGAGTTCTTCGATTGACCAGGGAGGAGGGAAGCGACGGGGCGTCACTGTTTCACACCGGCTTGTTTGGCCTGAACCGGCGGACACGGCACTGAGCCGTAAGAACAGAACACACAACAATCGCCGGGTTTTGGCTTTAGGCGAACACCGCATCCTCTGCAGTCATAGAAAATTCGACAGACATTCGACGGCATCCGTTCAATGGCCGCGTGTCCGCAGTGCGGGCAGGTGATGACGGACATTAAGACCATGCGCGGCTTGCTCCTTGGATCGACCAGGGCGGCGGGAAGCGACGAGTAGTTGGCATGGCCTCACAATGTCCCAGAAACGACCCCAGTCGAAATGCTGTCGCCTGGATCGGTACGGTGTTATACTCGGGAGGAGAGCCCTGGTCTTCTTTGTCCAGCGTGGGGACCAATCAATGGATGCTATCAGCATTTGGTTTCACAACCACAATATTGATCAGACCCTGGGTACGTTGGGTACGTACATCGACCCAGCGCAAAGCGCCAGCTTGCTAAGATTTCTAGTCGAAGAAGAAGATCGCTTAGGAACAGGCCACGGGCAGTCAGAGAATACTCATCGGCGCGTCAGGGAAGGCGGCGAGCGCATCACAAGGGTATTGGCCATAACTGAAGGTCTGATGGAACATGGATCAGGAAACGCTTGGGAGGGCGCTTTTCGTTCTTAACAACATGCGAGAAGCTCAGCGACTAATAGAACGCTGTCAGGCTATGCAAAGCCAGTGGTCCTCGCTCAACTAATCCTGAGGAGACCACGCCTTCCCCGTTCCATTTCGGTCGTGAAATCTTTAAGGCTTTCGCTGAAGACGAAACTGGAGGCAAGAGCCAGCCAGCGG
>JBAPZR010000193.1:0-3614 GCA_049285335.1 Xanthobacteraceae bacterium
GCTACGGTTTCAGCTTTATCGCGAAGCCAGTCCCCTGAATTTGATTTGAATACAAATGGCATCATTGTCGAAAAAGCGCGTCATGCACAGCACGTCAAAGGAGCGAAACGATGGCCAAAGTAATTGCTGTTCTCTACCCCGACCCCGTTGACGGCTACCCAAAGAGATATGCCCGTGATGACATTCCTAAGATCACTAAATACCCCGACGGACAGACGGCTCCCACTCCAAGCGCGATTGACTTCAAGCCCGGTGAACTATTAGGCAGCGTTTCTGGCGAGCTTGGCTTGCGCAAGTTCCTGGAGAAGGCTGGCCACACCCTGGTGGTCACATCGAGCAAGGACGGCAACGACTCGGTGCTCGATAAAGAGCTGCCCGACGCAGAAATCGTAATCTCGCAGCCTTTCTGGCCCGCTTATATGACCAAGGAGCGCATCGATAAGGCGAAGAAGCTCAAGCTGATCATCACCGCCGGCATTGGCTCCGATCACACGGACCTACAAGCAGCCATGGACAAGGGCATCACGGTTGCCGAGGTCACCTTCTCCAACTCAATCAGTGTCGCCGAGCATGTAGTGATGATGATCCTCGCGCTCGTGCGCAATTACATTCCATCCTATGGATGGGTGGTCAGAGGCGGCTGGAACATCGCCGATAGCGTCGAGCGTTCGTATGACCTCGAAGGCATGAATGTCGGGACCGTTGCCGCAGGACGCATCGGGCTTGCCGTGCTGCGCAGGCTCAAGCCATTTGGCGTCAAGCTACATTACACCGACAAACACCGCTTACCCAAAGAGGTAGAAGAGGAGTTGGGCGCCACCTATCATCCGACCGTGGAATCGCTGGTCAAGGTCTGTGACGTGGTCACTATCAATGCTCCACTTCATCCTGAAACCGAGAATATGTTCAATGATCGGCTAATCGGCATGATGAAGCGAGGCAGCTACATTGTGAATACCGCCAGGGCCAAGATCGTCGACCGCGATGCAGTGGTGCGGGCCCTGGAGAGCGGTCAGCTCGCCGGTTATGCCGGTGATGTTTGGTTTCCGCAGCCTCCAGCAAAGGACCATCCTTGGCGCACCATGCCTCACCATGGCATGACGCCGCACATCTCGGGCAGCTCGCTGTCAGCGCAGGCGCGCTACGCCGCTGGCACGCGCGAGATCCTGGAATCCTATTTCGGGGGCAAACCGATCCGCACCGAATATCTCATCGTGGACAAGGGCAAGCTGGCTGGAGCCGGTGCTCATTCCTACACCAAGGGTGACGCCACGAAAGGTTCAGAAGAAGCGGTGGGTGTTAGATAACGCTTTTATATCTCTGTGTCGTACCACGTGGTCCGTGTTGCCCGAACGCCGAGAACGACGCATAGCTCGCCTCCGACGATGCGACGCCGTTACCGATTCGCCTGCTAGGAGCATATCGAGATCGTCGGGGAAGTGAGGGGCTGCACCCTGACCGTGGTCTCAATTGCTGCAGTGCATGAGTCCGCTTTTGGCACTTAGCGGACATCCCGACGTGCTCAACCGATGACCCAAAGCGGACATTGAATGATCAGCTCCAGAAGTGGTGGTCTTAACTAGTCCCTCCTTACGGTAGTGGCGTCCTGCATCTGCTCACGGCAGCATTTGGCACCAAGCGGCCACTCGACAAGTCGTGATTGCTGTCGTTATGGGGGAAGAGCCGACATCGAACCAGAGCGGCTAAACGACAGATGTCCTAGAGCCAGTTGACTGGACCAAGAAAATCCCGCTTTTCGAGCGGCACGCCGCGATGGCGTAGGATGTCGTACGCCGTCGTTACAAAAAAGTAGAAATTCGGCAACGCGAACTGTTGCAGGTAGTCGTTACCTTTCATTTTTCGGTCGTTGCCGCCGCCTTTCCAGGCAATGACTTTGTTTTCTGAGCCGTCGACCTGTTCACGAGTTAGCGACTTCACGAAGCCTAGTGCGGTTTCGACGCGGCTTTTGGCGGCGGCAAAGCTGGCATCGTCCACAGGCGGTAGGGCGGGGGGAGCGACGCCAGCGAGACGACCGCCAGTGTTCATGGCGAAATCTGCAGACTGACGGATCTGGCGGGCGAGGCAGAACATGTCGGGATATAGCCGGTCCTGCAGGAGAACCGATTCCTCAATCTTATTGGCAGCACAATGTGCAGCGGCCTTGTCGATGATGCTGGCCAGCGCGCCAAGTTGCTGGATGCAGGGAGTTACAGCCGCGTCGTACAACGAATATGACATTTGGGCTTCTCCTAAGGGCGGAATTTTATGGTTGAGACCATAGGGGTGTCCCAGTTCGCTTGCCAACAGTTTACTGAGGCCGGAATACTGGGCGAGTTGATTACTACACCGCTCTCCGAGAACAGCATTGGTGGTGCATCAGGGCAGGGTACCAGCAATCTGCGACCAAAGTATCCCTGTTCGCTCGCTTTCGAATGAGGAACTGCGGATACTCGAGTTTGGGAGGGCGCAATGGAAATCAGTCTTTCGCGGCGGGCTGCTATTGTCACTGGCGGCAGCAAAGGGATCGGCCTTGCGGTGGCGGCGCGGTTCGCGGCCTCGGGCGCCGATGTCGCCATAGTCGCGCGCACTGCGGAGCCGCTTAAAGAAGCGGTTGCGGCTATTCGCAAGTCGACCCAGTCTCGCGTCATCGGGGTTCAGGCCGATGTCAGCAAGGCGGCCGACGTCCAGCGTGCGTACGACGAGGTGATGGAGGCGTTCGACAAAGTCGACATCGTCGTCAACAATGCGGGAACGTCACAGGCGATGCCGTTCGATAAGGTCACCGACGAGATTCTCTACGATGACCTGGAGTTGAAGCTGTTCGCGGCAGTGCGGTTGATCCGGCTGGTCACGCCCCAGATGAAGGAGCGGCGTTGGGGCCGCATCATTAACGTACTCAACATCGGAGCCAAAGCGCCCCGGCCCATCAGCATGCCGACTTCGATATCGCGCGGGGCAGGCATGGCGATGACCAAGGCGCTGTCGCACGAGTTGGCGCCGCACAACGTGCTAGTGAATGCCATGCTCGTCGGCATCATTCGCGCCGACCAGCATGTGCAGCGGGCGAAACGGACCAACGTGGCGCTCGAGGAGTACTACAAGGCGCACGGCAAGGAGATTCCTCTCGGTCGCGCCGGCAAGGCGGAGGAATTTGCCAATCTCGCCTGCTTGCTGGCGTCGGAGCAAGGCAGCTACATCACCGGCACAGCGATCAATGTCGACGGTGGGCGTTCCCCCGTGGTGTGATGATCCGCGTGCGTGAGCGTCTTTTCGCTGCACCGCACTTTGGTCGCACCTGGCACTCTAGCGGACATTCGGGTGGTACTCGGCGATGTCCGCTTTTGGAGGTAAAGCGGACATGGATCAGGATGGCGACAATGTCGCTTTTTTGGTCTCGCAATAAACATGCGGAGGCCCGAGCAACATTCTACTCCACAACGTAACGTGGAAACTTCTTCAGTGCTTCCGCCATGTCCTCCAGCGTCGGCGCTCCGTAGGTCGCTCCTACGCTCTTGTGCGCGTGGCCGGTGATGTAATCGGACATGCGCTCCGAGATGCCGAAGCGGTCTGCGATCTGCTTGAAAGTGTGACGCCAAGCGTGATTGGGCTGTACA
>JBAPZR010000194.1:0-1738 GCA_049285335.1 Xanthobacteraceae bacterium
ACCTCCTTCAGTTCGACAAACCCGAAGACCCGGAGGAACGACCGCTGCCGCCAATGGAGTTGTACACACTCGATGAGCTCAATGGGACCTGCCAGAACTGTGGGCAGAAACTCGCCAACCTTTTCAAGACCCGCGCAAATATGATGCGATGGATTGCGTGGCTAAACGAACCCGAAAAGCCCGCGGGGGAATCTTCCAAGGTGGTGCACCTGAGAAAACCCCATTAGCAGGCCACTGAAAAATCCATTTTGGAGGTACTTTTTGTGATTTCGTCGAGCGCGCAATAGAGGATGAAGGTGGGTGAGCGCCTCAAGCGCTTGAGTTTTGCGGGCTCTTTGTTGCATTTTCGGTACTCTGGGCAGACTCATAGCGTTGCTGTGAGAATCTTGGGGATGCGGATGAGATTATAGGCGGTCGCAGTGAGGACGAAAAACCATTCGACCAAGGCGCGGCCGCGATGACGGGTCTTGCGCATGATACCGATCGTCTTCATCCAGCCGAATGGCTCCTCGATCCGCTTACGCTTTTGCTGGCTCACGGCGTAACCCCGATGACGCGTGGTGCGCCCATCAATCGCAGAGCGGCGGTTGGTGTTGTTCTGCGCTACATGCGGCACACAGCGACGTTCACGGCACCCGGCAACGAACTCGGCGGTGTCATAGTTCTTGTCGGCCCCGACTGTGCTGCCCGGGTGGGCATTATCATCAATCATGTCGAGGGCAGTGGTCCGCTCGGCCGTGCCGTTGGCCTCGGTCAGACGCGCATCGACGATGATGTTGTATCGGTTCTCGGTCATCAGATGTCCCATGTGGCAGAGCTTGGCCTCCTTACCGGCGCCCTTGCGGAACAGCCGCGCATCGGGGTCCGTGGTCGAGGCATGGGTCTCATTCGAGCGCTTCTCGCGGTGGAAATCGCGCTCGGCGTTGCGTCCGGCACCGCAATCCGAACCGCGATCTGCCGGCGGTTTGCCGCCCTCATCCTTGGGCACGAAGCTCTTCATACTCGCCCACGCCTCGATCAGCGTGCCGTCGACCGAGAAGTGGTCGCTGGAGACCAGTTTGCGCACCATCGGCAGGTTCAGCACGCTGGTCATGAACTTGGCGGCGATGTCGCCGTCGAGCAGGCGATCTCGATTTTTGCAGAACACGGTCGCATCCCACACCGGGTCGTCAGCCGACAGTCCGACAAACCAACGGAACAACAGATTGTAGTCGAGTTGCTGCATCAGAAGCCGCTCGGAGCGAACCGTGTAGAACGCCTGCAGCAGCAGCGCGCGCAACAACCGCTCCGGGGGGATCGATGGCCGTCCGTCTCGCGCGTACAGCTTACTGAACGCCGGAGACAGACTTCCCAGCGCCTCGTCGACCAACTCCCGGATAGGTCGCAAAGGATGATCCGCAGGTATCCGTTGCTCCAAACTCACATAGCTGAAAAAGCTTGCCGCCCGCTGATCTTCGCCCCGCATCTCTCTGCTCGCTCGACCAAAGATCCATCACCGAATCACAGCGCTACGGAATCACAGCGAAAATGCCTCGTAAATAGACTTTTTCAGCAACCTGCTAGGGGAGAGAAATGACAGCCTGGGGCACCTGGGGCGTCCAAACTGATCGCGCAGGACATCACCGACGCGGCGGTGCAAAACTTGTCGTCGACTCTTGAGCAAATTCTCGTAGGCAGCGTCTTCGCCAGCTCCCGGTCATAATTCTACCTGCGAGGGATCATCGGCGCCGCTCGATCG
>JBAPZR010000195.1:0-1910 GCA_049285335.1 Xanthobacteraceae bacterium
GTATTGGGTGCACCCGTCGAGGCCGGTTGCGTGCCCTCGGACTGTCTGTCTTCTGCTTGGGGTTTCAAGGCCGTCGCTGGACCTTTTGAGCTCGATTTCAACGTGCCTGACTCCGCCGCGGGTGGGACTGCTGCCCGTCCGCGCCAGTTGTTTTTGGCGCGACGTACACACGCATTGAGCTCAGCACATGCACGCTTCGTGTCAGGCGAATAATCGTTTGGTCCTGAGACCGCCCATGACGCTGATCCATCGCGCGCCATTAACGCGCCGCACGTTGCGTAATCACATTCTTCTGCACTCGCACATTCGAGACCGATCGCCAAAATGGTGACACCGAAGCTAAAAATTGCGAGGCGGCGGGATTGAGCGCCCATTCCGTTCCCCTCGTGGGGGTTATATTTCGAGCACGTACCAGAGCCGATGGCACCGCGGAGTATCACAATACAGTTGAACGCGAACTTTTAATTTCGTGTCTTGTACAACGATTATTGCTGCGGATGCTTTTCGTCGTGAATCATCTGGCTGTTGGCGTTCTCTTCTTGGTTTAACTGTTTTTGCTGCGCCCCCGTCAGGTACCCGCCATCGGCTTTTACGTCCGCGTGCTCCTGCTGCTTGATGGCGTGATCATTGCCTCGTAATTGCTGCGCTTGTTGCTTGTCGAGCGTGCCATTCTTGAGGCCCTGGTTGATACGCTCGCGTTGATTGTCGACCCGCGTGTTGACCTCGTTCCGTCGCGGGTGCTCCTCGGCAAAGTTGCCGCCGGTGGGGTTTCTGTTTGCTTGCGCCTCAGCCTTCACGATTCACGTGCTCGTCACCAATACGCCTGCCAGAAGATAGGTCACCGTCCTAATCATCTTTCGCTCCTAAAATGCACATGACGTTGCCCCTCGCAGCACAAATACCGTCGGATTAAGGCATACCGAGGTCCACAGAGGGGTGAAACTCCGCTGCGGTATTCATTTGCTGTTCAGTTTGTTTCAGCAGCACCGGCCAATAGTTACGAGTCTGTAATCAACCGAACCACCTTCGACGTTGCTGTTCGCCGTCGTCTCGGCTGCGATCATATAAACGGAGCCGGAAGCACCGGGGACTTATCACTATTGCCAAATGTTAACTGTTCCTGCCGTCTGTACTGTGTCACTAGAATTTGGGGCGACGGTCTCAGAGGGGATGGAGACCGCCGATGAGCAGCGGGAAATGCCCAGCATGCCAGCGGATAGTCACGATTGAGCTGCGACACGACCTGATTGGTAATCGGCCGACGATGCCGGGCTTCATAGTTGTTTGCCCTCATTGCGAAACGATTCTCGGTGCAATTGCTGACCCGGACTACTTGGCTAAAAGAGCCGCCCAAATAGTCCTGGATTCGCGTTTGGTCTGGGGACACTCGGACACCGGCCAGCCACCAAAACTCACTAGGCGTTTCTGAGTCGCGCGGCCTATGCCGGCATCGCTTCAGAAATCCGGCAAGACGATGTATTAAGGTCAAACGTCCGCTTACGACCCAAATCGGGCACTTGTGTCACCCACCCTTGCGCAGGAAGACATAAGTGGCGGAATAAGGAACGCTGGCAAAGTCGCCAGCATGGCCGCACGTACCTTGCAAGACCCCGCCATGGGTGTCGAGCCGCTGCACAGTGCTGACATCTGCGAGCGTCCCGCCGCCGCGGTGGTTCACGACGTCGAGCTTGAGCCAGGGAATGTCATTTGCAGTCGCGCCGGGCGCATTGGCAATCGCCTTGCCAGTCACGGCGCTGCCGTTCACGTCCTCCCAGGTCGGACCGGCGTAATGCCGCCCGACCGTCTTGTCGTTAAGTATCAGCGTTGCGATCGGCTCCCGGAAGACCCAGCTGAGCTTACCGTCGTTGCCGGCTTTGCACTGGTAGATTTGCGCGCCTTCGCCCTGGAAG
>JBAPZR010000196.1:0-3646 GCA_049285335.1 Xanthobacteraceae bacterium
GCGCTCATCTGTGGATACCGGCCCACAAGGTGCTGAAGGGGGAGCTGGCGCGCTGGCGTCTGGACACACCCGGCGAAACGATCCTCGCCAACCAGCGCTTCGGGCATCCCTGGAAGACGGCAAAGAGCTTCAGCGTGACGTTCTGCAATCTCATGGCTGCTCATCCCGCCCTCGAGGGGCTCGTCTTTCACGGCTTACGCAAGGCTGCGGCCGCACGTCTTTCTGAAGCGGGATGCTCGGGACCTGACATCGCATCGATTACCGGTCACGCGTCGCTTGACCAAGTAGACCTTTACACTCGTGAAGCGGATCAGAAACTTCGCGCTATACGAGCGATCCGTAAGCTGGAAGGACACGCGCCCGTCTATAGGCTCATTCGGGGGTCAAAAAGCTAGTTTACAATTTCAGTTGTAAACTCCCCGTAACTTTCGGTGTAACCTATTGAAATGATTACTCATTAGGCTATCCGCGGCAAACGTTGTTGTTCTATGATTTCAACGGGTTAATTGTAAACTCACCAGCGGATTCTCGCCGATTTGATCACCGCGATTGTAAACCGAGTTCCCGAGTCGTTCCCGTGAATAATTGGTGAGGACCGAGGCATGACCATAGACGATCCGCAGGAGGAAAAGATGCTGCTCGGGTTCCGCATGCTGACCCCGCTCGGCCGCCAGCGCGTCGTCGAGTTGCTGTGGGCGGGACTCGAGAGGCGAGACCTTGACCCTGACACTACCAGCGACGACGAATCGCCCGACGAATAGCTGTCTTTCACTTCCTAGAATGACGGGGTAAAATCGGCTCTTCGCCCCGCAAGCCTAGACGCGCGTACAGCCCCGCTGGCGCGCGTTTTTCTTTGGGCTAGAACGGAAACGGCGCCGGGGTGGCCCGACGCCTGTTCCAAGAGGAGTAAACGATGACGCTAGCACGTCATTACCGACTCCACTTGCGGATCATAGTCATTTGGTTCGAGTTGACCATGGTTCATAAGTAGAGCCGGGGCCGAGCCTTTCCAACGGGCTCGGCCACCTCTTGGGATTACTTAGGCTGCGCGACGGGTGGCGGCACCGGCTGGATCGGCTGCCCCGCGGACGGTTCAACACACACATACTTCCAACCGTATCCGGGGATGCCAGCGACGATCCAGAACTTGGCCGGCAGTCCGGGCGCGATGGGATGAGCTGGTGCGCCAGGCTGCACTGGCGGGAGGCCTTGACCAGGCGCTGGCGGCGGTGTCGGAAGACCCTGGCCCGGTGCGGGCGGTCTGCCGGGTACGGGCCGCCAGGGATGGGACGGGTGTCCTACCGGCGGCCAGATCGTGCCCGGCGGGGTGTCAGGGTCGGCCGGCTGGATCGGATGCGAGATGGTAGGCGGCGGCCAGATGCCTGGCGGTGGCTCGGGCAAGCCCTGATCCGGATAATCCATCCCCGGTAGACCCTGATCGGGTGCGCCGCCGCCAATGTCGCCCTCATCGATCCCATAGTCAGGATCAACGCCGCGCCGACGTCTCACTCTCAGAAATCCAGAAACTAATGGCATTGTCTCTTCCTCCATGTTGAAACTGGCGGGACTGTCCGCCGCACCCGTGTCGGTTTGATGATCACTTGGCGTTGGGTCGCTTCTTGTACTCTTCCGGCCTCCCCTGGCGTGACACATCCTCAAGCGGCTCATATTCCCGCGTTCGGATATTGGCTTGGCCCCTCGCGGGCCACCTGTCGTCGAGCGCCTTTTCCACCCAGTCGACGCCGCGGCGCAGTTTCTTGTCGACTGTGTCGGTGGTGTCGCGCTCGTCGCGGTGCATCGTGCCTTGTGCCATCACTTCCTCTTCTTTCCGGCAACGTCGATCGAGGGATATTTCGCGGCCACCTTTTTCTTGATCTCGGCCTGCTGTGCCGGCGACGCATTCTGAGCGCCCCTGGCGAGCGCATTCCGAGCCCGGCCTGGAGTGTCGATCGGATAGCTCCCAGGCCCCTTGCCGGCCTTCCCTGTGCCCTTACCGGGCAAGGCAAAGTCTTTGCTCGGCAGCTTCTCACGCGCCTTCATCTTCAATGCCATTGCCATCTCCCTGTTCAACCACATAAAACTGATCGCCATCATTGACCGGCTTCACGCCTCGCTCGCCGCCCCGGAACCGGATGGTGCGCTCGCCAACCGGGCGCCCGACCCACTGATCCCAAACGCGCAAGCCTTCGGGCAGCTCGGCAATAAAGACCGCTGCATGCGAGGTGCCGTCGGTGGCATTGGCATAGCATCCCTTGCTGTCAAAGGTGGCGATGACGGTGCCGCTCTCGACCGGGTTGCCGCGTACCTTGATGCCGCGCCGCCACTCCGATGTGTGCGGAAGACCCGGCGCCGCGATTTGACAGAAGCGCACGCACTGTCCGGTGTCGACGATTTGGCCGATATGCCGATGCGGAAGCTTGGCAATGAACATCATCGCAGCAGCAGAGGCTCGTGCGTATAAGGCAGCAACAACCCGACCAATACGATGAGCAGGATCAGCGCGAATACCAGCCGCGCCACCAATGGAAACGGCGGCGGCAACGGAATGAGGGTGATGATGTACCAAGCGACGCCGAAGATGACGAGGATGATGACGAGGTAGACGAGGAGCGAGATCATGGCTGTTTGCCTCCTCTGGGTGGCGGCACGGGCGTGTGCATCCACTGCGCGCTTGAGAACAATCTCGGGCTCCCTGCAATCAACACGACGCCACCGACCACGAGGAACTCGTCGAGGCTTGATGACAGCCCGCTATCCCGCCCAAAATGCCATGTGTCGAAAACACCGATGCCCAGCGAGATGAAGCCTGCAATAGGCTCGCGCCACCAATGGTGCAGCCGCTCCAGCGCACGAGCGATCTCGACCGGATGACCGGCTGGCGGCTCAGGAAGAGGGACGGGCTCATCGGTCATCGGGCGGCGGTGATGGCGGACGCGCGACCAGCAACGCCAGGATCAGCGTCAACAATTCGCTCCACCAATCGTGTAACATTTGCCCCAGGCCGCTGTCGGAGCAATAGCCGGGCGGCAGGCGTCCGACCGCAACCCCAATTATGCAGCCGCCCAGGCCGATGAGCATGATGAACAGCACCGTAACGACGATGGCCGCGATCAGCCAATAGCACGCGCGCAGCAGGTCGAACGGTGGCTGCGGCATGGTGAGGCGCGGTCATGGCGTAGGCGGATCGTCCGCTTGGTTTCCTTCTGCGACCCACTCCAGATATTCCTGATAATCGCGGTTGGCGGGATCGAACGGGATAAAGGTGTTGTCCGCTACGCGCAGCACGTGCTGCATGGTTGCGCCGGGAAGCGGTGATACGAGTTGGTAGGGCTGTGCCATGTGGGCTTAATTCCTCGCTTAGTCAGAGGTCAGCCGAGGCGGTGAAGGAGATAGGGACGTTTACTTGACCCGCCGCCGTCGCAGCGCCGTAAACCAGCACTCCCGAGTTTCCTTGAGTGTTGATGCTAAGGGTTCCTGTATTGGGCCCGCTCGAGGGGGCTACCGAGACAGACGGGACGGCCCGCATTGACACCGGGAAATAGGCCGCTTGCGAAATGATGGCGGTTGCCGTAGGGGCGGACAAATACAGTTGCGTGTTGCCGGTCTGATAGAACCGCTGGCAATTGGCGAGATCGTACCTTATGTC
>JBAPZR010000197.1:0-1965 GCA_049285335.1 Xanthobacteraceae bacterium
GCTCAGTGATGTGATGATGCCGCGGATGGATGGGATAGAACTGCTGTCGCGTCTGCGCGCGGAGCCGCGCGCGGCAGCCGTGCCTGTGATTTTGCTTTCGGCGCGCGCGGGGGAGGAAGCCAAGGTCGAAGGACTGGGCGCCGGCGCCGACGATTATCTTATAAAGCCTTTCAGCGCCCGCGAGCTTCTGGCGCGCGTGGACGCACACCTGAAGATCGCACGGGTGCGGGGCGAAGCGATGGAAGGCTTGCGCAGCAGCGAAGAGCGATACCGGGCGTTTGTTACCGCAAGCTCCGATGTCGTTTACCGCATGAGCGCCGATTGGAGTGAAATGCACTATTTGCGGGGCAAAAATTTCATTTCTGACACAGACGACACGAGCAGAACCTGGCTTGAAACCTACATTCATCCGGACGATCGGGCGAAGGTACTCGCTGCCAGCAACGAGGCGATCCGTACTAAAAGCCCGTTTGAATTGGAACATCTCGTTATCCGCGTCGACGGTTCGCCGGGTTGGACCCATTCGCGAGCGGTTCCTGTTTTTGATGAGGACGGCGAGATTGTCGAATGGTTTGGGGCCGCACAGGACATCAGTGAACGCAAACGTCACGAAGAGACGCAGCAGCTATTGCTGAATGAACTCAGTCATCGCGTCAAGAACACGCTCGCCGTCGTTCAGGCCATCGGCCAGCAAACGCTGCGGCAGACGAAGGTCCCAGCTGAATTCGCGGCAAGCTTCGGCGGACGCATCCAATCCTTGTCACGCATGCATGGCTTGCTCAGTCAATCTGGCTGGCAGGGTGCAGACCTTCAAGAGATCGCGCACGATCAGCTCGCCGCGCACGAAGCCTTAGGGATAACTATCTCCGGCCCGCCCGTGCGGCTTGAGCCGCAGGTTGCGTTGCACGTGGCGCTAATGATGCATGAGCTTGGTACCAACTCGGTCAAGTATGGTGCTTTATCCAGAGCCGAAGGTGTCGTGAGCCTCGGCTGGGCGTTGAGCGACAATCGACTCCGTCTTGAGTGGCGCGAGAGAGGCGGGCCGCCGGTCAAATCACCGCTCAAGCGTGGCTTTGGGACCAATTTGATTGAGATGACCGTGAAAGGCGAAGGTGGAACGTCCCATATGATCGTCGAAGCGGAGGGCCTACGCTGGGAGATCACTCTACCGCTCAATGTTGGCGGCACGGACGCGCTAAGAAAGCGCAATTACCCCACGAAGCAGGCTGCCCTCGGTCCCCGCAGCACACAGCAGGTGAGCCCACCCGAACCCCTGAGAGGGAAGAGATTCTTGATCGTCGAAGACGAACCGCTGATCGCCCTCGAGATCACGGCCGGGCTGGAAAGCGTAGGCGTGAATGTCGAGGGGCCGGTTAGCTCGCTGGGGGACGCGCTCCGGGCAATTGACGACGATGGTTCATTTGATGGCGTGCTCCTTGACGCCAATCTGCGCGGCGAGCCTGCGGGCGGGATCGCGGCGGCGTTGACGCGCCGCAATATCCCTTTCGTCTTCGTGACGGGCTACGGGCGTCAGGCCTTGCCCGAAAGTTTCGGCCAATGCCCGATGCTGACAAAGCCTTTTACTCAAGAGCAATTACTACAAACGGCAGCACGGCTTGTGACAACCGTGCCGCCTGGCCTGCGCCTGTACAAGGATCGCGAGCCGCGTACCTGACAGGTGGTGCAGGTAGCGCAGAATTATCAGTCGCTATAGGGCGCACAATTGTTCGCTTCTGGCCCATCGCGTCATTTCGTGGCGACGCAGCAATTCGGTCGCTTCCGGAACAAAGCGGACATTCAGCGAGCCGCACTTGTCGAACCGGATTTATGAGTACGCGCCCTAGCACTACTTTGGCAGATTTATTCAGGCAGCATGTTCGCGCAGATCCATTTCCGGCAGTACGGGCATCGCTGCGGCGGCAGTCGAGCGATGAGCGCGACGATAGCGTGACGGACAGCCGGCAA
>JBAPZR010000198.1:0-3105 GCA_049285335.1 Xanthobacteraceae bacterium
GTTACAAGTCGCGGCGTAATTGGTGCTGTGCTTGGCGGCGTTACTGGCTACCTTCTTAGCCACATGTTGAAAGCGGCGGATGGCTCAAAATACTTATTTGGGCGCTCATTGGTGCATCCGTCGTCAGTGGCATGGTTTTTTGTCTTCGGGCCTTTCGTTCGTGAATGCCTGCCCTCGCCGCTTTCCGCCGCCCTGATCGATCGAGGACATCGGCGCGTGACAGCTCCGCCCATTTCCGGATTTTGGCGGCAAATACAAGCGACACGGATGCGACACGGCGGGCGGCAGCTATACAAACGTAGTGCGACTTCGATATCGATGCGTAATAGGCCGACCCGCATACTTTGCTGGAGTGTAAAGCTGCACGCCGGTCTTTTGCGTCGTCCCCTAGCGACACCGGTTGCAGGCCCCGGATGGTTCCGATCCCCCCTCCCCCGACTCGTCCGGGGCCTTCGAAGTCTTCGGACTGATCAATCGTGATGTGCGCCGCAGCCTGCGTTCATCCGGCATGCCGGCGGCCCAAGTTTTGCGGGGCGTGAAGCGCGACACGCTTGCGACATGGGATGGCTCGATTATCTCTGTGTACTGAGCTGCGTTAGGAGTACCAGAGTTGGCCCGCCCGAACTGGTCGCGGAAGCTGCCGCGGCCTCTGAAAATTCCGACCGTTATGACCCTGACCACGCTCGCCGACATCCGCGAGCTCGTGGAGCGTCATCTGCCGGCCGAATGCAGGGAACGTGAGACATGGCGACACGTTGCCAGTCAAATGAACCAGGCGGCTCGGGGCGGCGACATCAACCCGCCGTGGAGGTTTATCAGTTGGAATCTCGCCGCTTCCCGCCGCCCTGGTCAGTCGAGGAACTTAACGACGCCTGCTTTGTGGTGAGCGATGCGAGCGGGCAGAAGCTCGGCTATTTCTATTACGAAGAGGAGCCCGGACGGCGATCAGCCGCCAAGCTGCTCACGAAAGACGAGGCGCGGCGTATCGCTGCGAACTTCGCGAAGCTGCCCGAGTTGTTGCGGAAGTAGCGCTGGGCGCTAGTGATTATTCTTTGAGCGTTTCCCACGGATCCAGCAGGCCCAGCTTGCGCGCCAGCTTCTCGATATCAACGTTTTTGTCGATAACGCCCTTTGTATCGACCAAATAATAGCGGCCAAAACCCCAACGCTTCTGCTTTGTGCTGGTAGCAATACGCAAACGCTTGCCCTTGCTGACGAGAAACCGCTGCAAGCGCACGACGACAGTCTTCTCGGTGACCCGATCCCTCACGACGACACACAAGAAAGCCAACTTATCGCCCGGCTGGCTTGTGAAAATAAATATTACAAATGATCTCTTTTGATTGTTATTTTAAGTCAATAATTTGCTCATTTTGGCCAGCGCAAGGGACTGCCGAGCCGTGCGGCCAACATGGCGAAGCTGCCGGAGCTGTTGCGGAAGTCTGCCGGCTAGGATGCCCCCGACGGAGCGGCTGCTACAGGCAACCGTAACCGTACACAGCGAGCGCTGCGATTGTGCCAACGGCAACAACAAACGCCACGAACACCCAGCCGATAGTGTCGATTTGTGCCGTGCGCTCAGGGTTATTCGTCTCGTGAAAATAGGCCACTGAGATTTCTCCCACGGCCGCCACCACCCCAAGGCGGCTTCACCTTTACGTTAGCACCATTTGCTAAGCGCAGGGGTTAACGGTTGCGTGATTTCTCTACTTGGCTGATGTTTTTTTGACCCAGAGTGTGAAAGGGCCACGCCAGCGCGCTGTTCATCCGAGCTGCACCAGCGTGGCCCGCTCTGCCGACGGCCAACGCCGACAGAAAGAAGCGAGGCGCCGAGGATGGGTCGGCGCCCCGCCGTACCGCGCCAGCCAGGTGAGCGGACCCGGCCGTCGCGGAATTCGCGAATGATTAGGCCGAGGATTCGGCCCGACGTGGCCGGGGGTGTCCTTGCTTCCCAGAAAAACGTGGCGAAGCTGCCGAAAGCCGTGAACGCCGATCCTCGGGGACACTGGAGTTATTAGGAAAATTTTTACGAAGATTCTGAAAAGTGAACCGCATTCACCAGAGAGAGAATCGCTATGGTTGGAAAATTCGCGCTTTCAGCTGGCGGCGGACTCATCGTTGCGGCCGCATTCATGTTCACCCTTTCAGTCCTTCACAATGGTCTCACGACCTCATTGCTTGCGGTCTTACACTTTCTGAACCCATAGTTTCCGATAACAGGCTTCGCAATTGTCTCTAGTGCGCTTGGCCCCTGCCTGTGTACGGGCAGCGTCAAGCGTAGCGCGGCGCACTCGTCGCGGAATCAAACTCCCTTCCAAGACCTTCCATATTGAATTGGCGCATGAAACGAATGCGATCTCGCTATCGAGCGGGCTCGTTGCCGCAGCAACATGCAGGCAACGTTGCGATGGTGGCCGTCTAATCCGATGAACCGCTTGGTGCCGTCACCGCCAATGGGTCTAGGCCAGACTTCGGAAACGGATCATAGGCAACCTCGGCCTGAATATTGCCGCCTCCGAGCTTGTGCTTCTTGCGTGGCATAAATTCTCCAACGTGGCGCCGACTCTGCGGCGGGATTGGTTCAAGAGACTCAAAACACCGTGCGTGCTATGACGAATTTGGGGCGACTGCACGGGAGGGCCAAATGGCCGACACAAATACTGTTGTTCACATTGGTGAGAATTCTCCGCAGCATGTCGCATATCGACTCATGATTGATGTTAGGAACATGGAGAAACCCGCGTCGGTAAACAGGAAATGGTTGTTGGACACCTACGCTGAGTGCCTGCATGCGGTACAAGGCTATAGGGATGTCAAAATCTGACCCGCCGGAAGCCCCAGGATTCGCGCCGCTATTTGAACGCATGGGCGACGACGCAGACTCAAAAGCCGGTGCCTTTTACTGGGGTTTGGGCATAGCGAATGTCACGCTCTGCGGAGGCGAGGACGGCATCCTTGGCCCAGCTTAGATTGGCCATATCAGAAAGCCGACCATCGGCCCGGCGCGAACGCCACATGCTGGGGAATTCCCGATCGCGAAAAACCCGCCCGAGCTTGCGCCTTCCTAGTGGACCAAATCTGACAATTCGATTCGCTCCGGGATTT
>JBAPZR010000199.1:0-2536 GCA_049285335.1 Xanthobacteraceae bacterium
CCCTACAGGTCCGGCCGAAAACTCAACGACGAAGGTCCCTGGTTCCCGGGAGACGCATCCAGGCGCGTAGGCGAAGTCCCCGTCCGGGGCAGGCGCGCGAGACGACGCCGAAAACGGGTGGATATCAAGCCGATCGGCAATTGCGATGTGCGCGGATAGTAGCATTATCGGCAGATGGGCAACTCTCGCGCTCAACCATCAACTCTCGATTTATTCTCAACGGCATCGGGTCGAGAACCCTCTTCGCCATTGCGCCCGGCCACAGCGGCTCCCCTGCGACGGCACGTTTTGCCTCGTCAACTGAGCGCAAGCCGGGCTTGTGGTTGCCAGCAATAATCATCTTGAACTGCGGATTATAGTCGAAGAAGTCCTGGCGCATAAACCGCGCTGAGATTTTGTCTCCGCCCGTCAACGCCTTGATCTTGCTCTCAGCCCAGCGCCGTCCTTCCTCTGTCTCAGTCGCGATGACCAAGCGAGCGCCACGCAGCCCGGCAAGGTCGGTTGGGTGGCGCTCCTGTTCCAAGGCCGTGAAAGTCTCGATGGGAGCGGCGCGGTGATAGTCGCCGAGGCAGTTTGTGAGTGCATTCACAAATGTACTTTTGCCGTTCGCGCCAGTGCCATACAGAAAAAATAACGCGTGCTCCTGAGTCGAGCCGGTCAGACCGTAGCCCGCCATGCGCTGCAGGTAGGCCACGAGGCTTTCGTCATTGTCGGTAATGCGTTTGAGGAACGCGAGCCATGTAGGCGTCGGGCACGAGTCGCAAGACGAGACTCCGGTAATTTTTGTGAGATAATCGCTGTAGCTGTGGGCCGTTGTAGTCCCCGTTCGCAGATCGATCGTCCCAGCCGGAGTGTTGAGCAGCCACGGATCAGCGTCCCATTGTTCGGCAGTTGCAGCGATGCGGCGATCGGCCTGAGCTAAATGCTCGACTGCGTGCACCGTTCTTGCACTCGCGATTTGCTTCCGAAGCCTTGGGTCGTTGCGTTCGGCAGCTGCGCGGCAGCTACGGCGTGCGCGATCGCGGGCAGCAAGTGTGTCGTCAATTCGCCATCTGGTGCGGTCCCAGATGTGCCATTTGCCGAAGGCAGCCACATACCGCAGCGATTCGGAATGCTGATCCGCAAAAGAAAGTGCAAGCATCTCGTCGGCGGAAGCCGGGACGCCTTGCCGTCGGCTATCTCCTCATTTGCGTTGGCGATTTGCCGCCCGACGTATTCGCGACCGCCGTTCTCTCGGCAGTGCTCGTAAATGCCGGAGCCCTCATAGCGATCATCAAGGCAAGCGGTGGCGATCACGTCCTCGGCGACACGCTCACGGAGCGCGCGCGTGAGAAAGGCGAACAGCAACTCGCTCCTACTCAGGTACCCTCCTGGGCCTCTGACACTCAGCATGCTCGTCAGCCCTGGACTTAAATCGACGCCAGTGCTTTCGCCGGTGTCAGGGGTGGTGGCTCCCGGTTGGTCTTCACCGTCGGCCAAGGGCCGCGGCCCCTTGGCCGTTGCACTATCCGGCGCTTTTTTCTTCTTGCAGTCTAGTTCGGCCAGAGTGGCGTCGATGGCGTTATCAATATCGGCAAGCCCATTGTCACCGAGAGCGTTGCCGGTCATCACAATGTAGCGTTCAGCGCGCCGGTAGAGTTCGCAACTGACCCCGTCCATAACCGGGAGTTTGCGATGTACCTTTGGTCCGGAAGCCCGCCCGATAATGCGCAGCCCACTGCCGCTCACCGTGACCTCAGTGTAACTGCCGACTTTTTCGACTAGCGCCTCAGCCCAACTGTGAATCTCTCCCGTTTCTGAATTGCGACAGTCGTCGATGTCGAAGGCTGCAAATCCAGAATCCATAAGGCAAAAGCCGATCCCGTCGAACCGTTTGCGCGCGGCCTGCACCGCTTCATAGCTGTGCCAAGTCTTGGGATCATTGTTCTTGGCCTTTTGGCCGTTGACTTGATAAGGCACCTTTGTTGGTTTGCCTTTTTTGCTCTCTTCCCAGCGCCAAGCCACCCAGTGACGCCGACCAATCATGGGCCCGAGCGCGTCAGGTAGATCGCTAGGTGAAGTACCCGCGGCATTGGCGCGATCCGCCATGGCCAAGGACCGCGGTTCGTCCTCGCCTGCCATTATGGTCTTGTCCGAAAATGGCGCGATGGAGGGGGTTACAAAATCACCTAAATTTACTATATCACTCATAACTAAAAGTCCTTGTTGTTTGGCCATGTGCGCTTCTCCGCCCGCATGGCCATTTTTCTTTTTTTGCCGCAAAGCGTGCGGCGACGCTGGTCTAGTCTGCTCTGATTTTTAGTAGTGACTGGCCGCCGCTCGTCGGTTGGTGCCGCGAGCCCGCCAGAACGTCTGCTATGCGAACTTGTCAGTTTGGCGGTCGAACCATCGTTCATAGCCGCCGTCGTAATCGAGGTCCTTGAGATACTGCTCGTACTCGTCAACCAACTCACCAGTGCACCCTAGATCGCGGAACGCGCGTCCCAAATCTAATTGCCATTGCTCTTGGTCTATCGGTTCGTACTCACGGCCAAGT
>JBAPZR010000200.1:0-14071 GCA_049285335.1 Xanthobacteraceae bacterium
CATAGGCCTTGGCGCCGCCCGGCGTGACGACCTCGACCTGCGCGCCTTTCTTCTTGCCGACCAGCGCGCGCGCCAGCGGTGAAGTGATGGAGATCTTGCCCTTCTTGGCGTCCGCCTCCGGCTCGCCTACGATCTGCCAGACCGTCTTCTTGTCAGTGTCCTCGTCGATCAGTGTGACGGTGGCGCCAAAGGTGATGGTGTCGCCAGAAAGCTTTGAAACATCAATAACTTCCGCGCGCGCGAGCTTGTCTTCGAGTTCCGCAATGCGGCCTTCGTTGAGCGATTGGGATTCCTTTGCCGCGTGATATTCTGCGTTTTCGGAAAGGTCGCCGTGAGTGCGCGCGTCGGTGATCTGCTGGATGATCCGGGGCCGCTCCACTTGCTGGCAGTGCTTTAGCTCGGTTTCCAATGCCGAGTAGCCCGCTGCCGTCATCGGAATCTTGTCCATCAGTCCTAAACCTCCTCAGCAGAGTCAAAAAATCCAGTCGCGGACCGAAGCCTCGCCCGGCCGCGCGACAGGAAAAATGGCTCTACACATGCCGTCGCTTTGGCCGCTCCGAAGAATCGGCCTCGAAATAAGTCTGCAGCGCACAGACCTCGAGGTCGCCCTCGAGGTAGGCCTTGATGCCCTGCGCTGCAGCGACGGCCCCTGAGAGAGTGGTGTAGTACGGCACTTTATGCAAGAGGGCCGCTCGCCGGAGCGAACGGCTGT
This sequence comes from Xanthobacteraceae bacterium, assembly GCA_049285335.1. GTDB lineage: Bacteria > Pseudomonadota > Alphaproteobacteria > Rhizobiales > Xanthobacteraceae > BOG-931. The sequence goes on from JBAPZR010000200.1 coordinate 713, forward strand.
CCGCCAGCGCTGTGGCCCCCTCGGTCGTATTGAAAACCACCTGAACTTCGCCGTTTTTGATCGCGTCGACGATGTGCGGCCGGCCTTCGGCCACCTTGTTGATCTTAACCGCTTGGACGCCCTGTTCGGCGAGATAACGCTGGGTCCCCGAGGTCGCCATGACGCGGAAACCCAACCCGGCAAGGAGGCGGGTCGCGCCCAGGATGCGCGGCTTGTCGGCATCCTTGACGGAGACAAAAACGGTTCCCGATTTCGGCAACCGCGCGCCGCCGCCGAGCTGGCTTTTGGCAAACGCGACATTGTAGTCGCGGTCAATTCCCATCACCTCGCCGGTCGACTTCATCTCCGGTCCAAGCACGGTGTCGACCTTGTCGCCGAAGCGGGCGAAGGGGAAAACTGCTTCCTTGACGCCGACATGGTGCGCGCGCCCGGGCTCGAAGTGCTGCGGCTTGAGATGAAAGCTCGCCAGAGATTCTCCGGCCATGATACGGGCGGCAATTTTCGCAGCCGGTATGCCGATCACCTTGGCGACGAACGGCACGGTGCGCGAGGCGCGTGGGTTGACCTCGAGCACGTAGATGTCGCCGTCCTTGATCGCGTATTGCGCGTTCATGAGCCCGCCCACTTTCAGCGCTAGCGCCAGCGCGCGGGTCTGGCGGTCGAGCTCAGCGATCGCGGCGGCCGATAGATTGTGCGGCGGCAGCGAGCAGGCGGAATCGCCGGAATGGATGCCGGCCTCCTCGATGTGCTCCATGATGCCGGCGATGTAACTGTCCTTGCCGTCGGCGAGGCAATCGACGTCGACCTCCACCGCGTCGGTGAGATAGCTGTCGATGAGCAGCGGCCGTTTCTCCGAGACCGCGAATTCGGACGGGCGGTCGAGATCGGCGGCAAGCCGCGCCACGTAGCGATCGAGCTGGTGGGAGTCGTGAACGATCTCCATCGCCCGGCCGCCGAGCACGTAGGAGGGACGGATCACGATCGGATAGCCGATCGATTCGGCGATGGCGCGGGCTTTTTCCGGGCTGGTGGCGATGCCGCTGCGCGGCTGGCGCAGCTTGAGCTTGTCCAAAAGCCGTTTGAAGCGATCGCGGTCCTCGGCGAGATCAATGGCGTCGGGCGACGTGCCGAGGATCGGCACATGCGCCTTCTCCAGCGCCTCGGCGAGCTTGAGCGGCGTCTGGCCGCCGAACTGCACGATGACGCCGTGCAGTGTGCCGTTGGAGCGCTCGACGTTGATAATTTCGATCACGTCCTCGGCAGTCAGCGGCTCGAAATACAATCGGTCCGAGGTGTCGTAATCGGTCGACACAGTTTCCGGATTACAATTGATCATGATCGTTTCGTAGCCGGCTTCCTTGAGCGCGAAGCAGGCATGGCAACAGCAATAATCGAATTCGATGCCCTGGCCGATGCGGTTGGGACCGCCGCCGAGAATGACGACTTTTTTCTTGTCGGTCGGGGCCGCCTCGTCGATCGCGCGGCCGACGAACGGCGTCTCATAGGTCGAGTACATATACGCGGTCGGCGAAGCGAACTCGGCCGCGCAGGTGTCGATGCGCTTGAAGATCGGCCGCACGCCAAGCGCGTGCCGGCGCTGCGCGATGTCCTCGGCGCTCGTTTTGGTCAGCCGGCCGAGGCGGGCGTCGGAAAAGCCCATCGCCTTGAGCCGGCGCAGCCCAGCCGCGCTGGACGGCAGGCCCTTCCTGCGGATTTCGGCTTCCATGTCGATGACGGCGCGGATCTGGTCGAGAAACCACGGATCGATCCGGCATGCGGTGTGGATTTCCTCATCGCTCGTGTTAAGCCGCATCGCCTGCGCCACTTTGAGTATGCCGTCCGGCGACGGCGTGCCAAGCGCGGCGCGGATTGCGTTCCTGTCGTCGCCCTGGCCGAGGCCGGGGATCGCCACCTCGTCGAAGCCGGTCAGCCCGGTCTCGAGCGAGCGCAGCGCCTTCTGCAGGCTCTCGGTGAAAGTGCGGCCGATCGCCATCGCCTCGCCGACCGATTTCATCGAGGTGGTCAGCACCGGCTCGGCGCCAGGAAATTTTTCAAACGCGAAGCGCGGCACCTTGGTGACGATGTAATCGATCGTCGGTTCGAACGAGGCCGGCGTGGCGCCGCCGGTAATGTCATTGGCGATTTCGTCAAGCGTGTAGCCGACCGCGAGCTTGGCGGCGACCTTGGCGATGGGAAAGCCGGTCGCTTTCGACGCGAGCGCCGAAGAACGCGACACGCGCGGATTCATCTCGATGACGACCAAGCGGCCGTCCGCCGGATTGACGGCGAACTGCACGTTCGAGCCGCCGGTCTCGACGCCGATCTCGCGCAACACCGCGATCGAGGCGTCGCGCATGATCTGATATTCCTTGTCGGTGAGCGTGAGCGCCGGCGCGATGGTGATGGAGTCGCCGGTATGCACGCCCATCGGATCGACGTTCTCGATCGAGCAGACGATGATGCAATTGTCGTTTTTGTCGCGCACCACCTCCATCTCGAATTCTTTCCAGCAGAGCACCGATTCCTCGATCAGCACTTCGCTGGTCGGCGAGGCGTCGATGCCGCGCTCGACGATCTCGACGAATTCCGCCTTGTTGTAGGCGATGCCGCCGCCGGTGCCGCCAAGCGTGAACGACGGGCGGATGATCGCGGGTAAGCCAATATCGTCGAGCGCTTCGAGCGCGTGAGCGAGCGTCTTGACTTGATGCGAACGCGGCGTCGACAGGCCGATCCTGGTCATCGCCTCGCGAAACAATTTGCGATCCTCGGCCTTATCGATGGCCTGCGCGGTCGCCCCAATCATGGTGACGTCGAATTTGTCCAAGACGCCCATGCGGCGGAGCGAGAGCGCGGTATTGAGCGCGGTCTGTCCGCCCATGGTAGGCAACAGCGCGAAACCGCCCGGCACGACGTAACGCTCTTTGGCGATGATCTTGGCGACGATTTCCGGCGTGATCGGCTCGATATAGGTCGCATCCGCCAAATCCGGATCGGTCATGATGGTGGCCGGATTGGAATTGACCAGAACCACGCGGTAGCCCTCGGCCTTAAGCGCCTTGCAGGCTTGCGTGCCGGAATAGTCGAACTCGCACGCCTGACCGATGACGATCGGGCCCGCGCCAATGATCAGGATCGAGGAAATATCGGTCCGTTTGGGCATCGCTTCCGTATTTTCGGGCACAAAAAAAGAGCGCCCTTTAAGGCGCGCCGCGCCGGGGTTCGGCCCCGCGCGCAGGGGTCTTTAGACCGAATTCGCCGGGGAGGGAAGACCGGTATGTGTTACGCGCAGGCTTACGCACGCAAGAGTTTGTGCGCGACGATTGTGCCGACCATCATGAGCACTTAGAGCATGATCCCGAAAAGTGGGCACCGGTTTTCGGAAAAAGATCGTGCTCAAACAACGAGCTAAAGCGGAATGCCGATTCAAGTAAAATCATTTCGCTTTAGCCTCGCGCATCATCCCGACGAAGCGGTGAAACAACAAATGACTGTCACGCGGTCCGGGGGAGGCTTCCGGATGATATTGCACGGAGAAGACCGGCCGATCCGTGAGCGCCAGTCCGCAATTGGAGCCGTCGAACAACGAGACATGGGTCTCCGCGGCATTGTCCGGCAACGTCGCGCGATCCACCGCAAAGCCGTGGTTCATCGAGGTGATCTCGACCTTGCCGGTGGTGAGGTCCTTCACCGGATGATTTGCGCCGTGATGGCCCTGGTGCATTTTCATGGTCTTGGCGCCGACCGCGATGGCGAGCATCTGGTGGCCGAGACAAATGCCGAAGACCGGCTTCTTCTCGATCAGCGCCCGGATAACCGGCACGGCATATTCGCCGGTCGCGGCGGGATCGCCAGGGCCGTTAGACAGGAAAATGCCGTCGGGTTTGAGTGCGAGAATATCGGCCGCCGACGTCGTCGCCGGCACGACGGTCACCCGGCAGGCATTGCCGGTGAGCTGGCGCAGGATGTTGCGCTTGATGCCATAGTCGATGGCGACGACATGAAATTCCGCGCTGTCCTGCCGGCCGTAGCCGGCGCCCCAAAGCCACGGCGTCTCGTCCCAGGTAAAGCGCTGCCCGGTCGTCACCATCGGCACGAGATCCATGCCGACCAAGCCGGGCCACGCCTTGGCCTCGCGCTTGAGCGCGGCGAGATCGAAGCGGCCCGAAGGCTCGTGCACGATCACGGCATTGGGCATGCTCTTTTCGCGAATGAGCGCGGTGAGCGCGCGGGTGTCGATGCCGCCAAGGCCGATCACGCCGCGGCTTTTCAGCCATTGATCGAGATGGCGCGTGGCGCGGTAATTCGACGGCTGCGTGATCGCGGAATGCAGCACGACCCCGCGGGCGCCCGGGGTCGCGGCGAGATTCACCGTCTCGATGTCTTCCTCGTTGGTTCCGACATTGCCGATATGCGGGAAGGTGAAGGTGATGATCTGCCCGGCATAGGAAGGGTCGGTCATGATCTCCTGGTAGCCGGTCATCGCGGTATTGAAGCAGACCTCGCCGACGGCGTGGCCGGTTGCGCCAAAGCCGAAGCCTTCGAGCACGGTGCCGTCGGCCAGGACGAGGAGCCCAGTCGGCTTGGCATCGTCCCAAATGCCGCGGCCGGCGCCACGTTCGGTGGCATGTTCGGCGCCAGGTTCGGTACCGGCGGATTGCGCAGCGGCGCCTTCGATCTTGGCCTTTTTGGTCATGACCCCACTTAGTTGCGTATTATATATGGGGACGCAACTAGTGTCCCGATTCCGACCCCGGTTTATTCTCGCTTTGTTGGGGTTTTCTCGGTGAGGGAGAATAGCGAACTGCCCGAATGGAGGGTCAACGACGTGTTGCGCGACGTTATCAACGGCGCTTTGAAAGAAGCGATGAAGGCCGGCCAGGCGCGGCGAGTTTCGACGCTCCGCCTCATCAACGCGGCGATTTTGGAAAGGGAAACCCGTGGCGCCGAACGCGTCACGCTAAACGACACCGAAATCGTCGAGGTGATGCAGAAGATGGTCAAGCAGCGCCACGAAGCGCTCGAACTTTACGAGAAGGCCGGACGAACGGAACTCGCCGCGCAGGAGCGCGAGGAGATCGACATTATTTCCGGCTACCTGCCCAAGCGCATGTCGGACCTCGAGGCCGCCCATGCCATTTCCGCCCTGATCAAGGAGATCGAGGCCGAAACGCTCAAGGACATGGGCCGCACCATGGCGACGCTCAAGCAGCGCTTCACCGGGCAGATGGATTTCGGCAAAGCCGGCGCACATGTGAAGAGGCTCTTGGGCGGCTCGTAAACAGGGCGCGGACCTGCCGTAAGCGGACTTAACCGAAATGACATCCTGTCTCATTCGCGGCGTGCGCAGCTTCGAGCTTGTCACCGGCAATCTCGAAGAAGCGAGCCGCTTCTATGAAACCGTGTGGCGGCTTACGCCCGTCGAAGCGCGAAACAATTCGCGCTATTTCCGCGGCACTGGCCGCTATCACCATGTGCTCGGGCTCCATTGCGGCGCGCAGCCGGCTGTGATCCGCGTGGTGTTCGACGTTGCCGACCGCAGCGCGATCGACCGACTGCACCGCGACGTAACGGCAAGCGGCGGCAAACCGACCGCGCCGGCGCAATTGTCGGCGGTAGGCGGCGGCTACGGCTTCACCTGCAAGGACCCCGACGGCCGCAACCTCGCCTTCGTCTGCGATTGTGCCGATCACGCCGCTGGCGGGGACGAGGCCGACCGGCCGCGCAAGATCGCCCATGTCAATCTCAATGCGCGCGACTTCGACGCGAGCCTCGCCTTTTTCACGAACGCGCTCGGCTTTCGGCTGATCGATGAGAATGCGCCGCTGTGGTTCTTGCATTGCGCCAATACCGATCATTGCTCGGTCGTGCTGGCCAAGACCAATCTGCCGACGCTCAATCACGTTGCTTTTGAAATGCCCGAGCTCGACTCGGTGATGCGCGGCATGGGGCGCATGAAGGATAACGGCTACCCGATCGAATGGGGCCCCGGCCGGCATGGCCCGGGAGATAATGTCTTCGCGTATTTCTGCGGGCCGGACGAAGTGCCGCTCGAATACACCGCCGAAGTTTTGCAGATCGACGACAGCTACGAGCCGCGTCCGTCCTCCTATTGGAAATTCGCGCCGGGCCGCTCCGACCAGTGGGGCATCACCCAGCCGCGTTCGGCGCGCTATTATCGCGTGCAACGGCTGTTCGGCTTCACCGCCGACGGCAACCGGCTTGTCTGACCGTCATTGCGGCTGGCGAAATCGCAATGACGATGGGGCAACGAGGATGGAAAAGGAGAATGCGTTCATGCGCCGTGGATCGTTCATTCTGCTCGCTGTGATTTTGTCGCTCGGTGTGTTCCGTCCCGCCGCGGCCGACGATTGGCCGGACCGTCCGATCCGCGTCGTGACGACGACGAGCCCCGGCGGCATCAGCGACGTGTTCATGCGCGCGCTCGGCGAAAAGCTTGGCGCGCGGCTCGGCAAGCCGATCGTGATCGAGAATCGTCCCGGCGGCATGCAGAACATCGGCGCGCGCGCCTGCCAGGATTCCGAGCCGGATGGCTACACGATCTGCATCATCAATGCCGATCCGATGATCTACAACCAATTCCTGATCAGAAACATGCCGTTCGATCCGGAGAAAGGCCTGCAGCCGATCACCAAATTGTTCGATCTCATCCACGTTATGGTGGTCAATTCGGACTTGAAGGCGAAAAACGTCGATGAGCTCATCGCGCTGTCGAAGGCTAAGCCCGGCACGTTGTCCTATCTCACGCCTGGCGCGCCGATGGTGCTCTACATGGAGACGCTGAAGAAAGAGCGCGGCGCCGATTGGGTGCGCGTGCCGTTCAAGGGCGGCGGCGAAGCGGTCAACGCGATCTTGAGCGGCTTCACGCCGATCGGGCTGTTCGGCGAGGGCAATGTCATCGGCCAGATCAGGGCCGGCACCATGACGCCGCTCGTGATGCTCAACAACATCCACTCGCCGAACTTCCCGCAGGTCCCAACGCTGAAGGAGACCGGCTATGACGGGCCGCCGTCGCGCGGCTGGTACGGCTTGTTCGCGCCGGCCGGCACGCCGCGCCCGATCGTCGACCGCATCGCCAAGGAAGTGGCCGCGATCGTCGCCGAGCCGGACTTCGCGCAGAAGCAGCTGACGGACCGGAGCCTTGTCGGCAGCACTAATACGCCCGACGAATTCGCGAAAGAGATCGTCGCCGACCGCAAAGTGGCCGAACAGGTGGTCAAACAAGCGGGAATGGGGCCGGAGTGATTGCGTCATGACCGGCTTTATGCCGGGCATCTCGCTTGGGTAGGCACTGCGCGACTTAATCGGAACGGCCGGAACAAAAGTCCGGCCAAGACGCAAGCGAGCGAGTAGCAGTCAAGCGCTGTGGATAACCGGGACACGGGCTTGTCGCTGTGGATAACCGGGGCGCAGGCCTGCCGTTGAGACGTCGGGTCGCTCTATCTTCCCGCTCCGGCCGCGCTAAGATTCCCGCGAATCACGAATCAGTCATGCGATTTACGCCGCAATTTCTCGACGAACTGCGGGCGCGGCTTCCGGTTTCGGAAGTCGTTGGCCGGCGCGTGAAATTGCGCAAGGCCGGCCGCGAATGGAAAGGCCTGTCGCCGTTCAATAAGGAAAAGACGCCGTCGTTTTTCGTCAATGACCAGAAGGCGATGTGGTTCGACTTCTCCTCCGGCAAGAACGGCAACATTTTCGACTTTCTCATGCTCACTGAAGGGGTGAGCTTCCCCGAAGCCGTCGAGCGGCTCGCGCAACAGGCCGGAGTGCCGCTGCCGGTCATGACGCGCGAGGCGGCGGCGCAGGAGGAGCGCCGCAAGACGCTGCACGATGTCTGCGAGCTTGCCGCCAAATTCTTTGAGACAACGCTGGCGTCGCGCGCCGGCGCGCGCGGCCGCGGCTATCTGCTCGATCGCGGCATCCACGCGGCGACGCAGCTCAAATTCCGCCTCGGCTACGCGACGTCCGAGCAATATGCGCTCAAGGAATATCTCGGCGCGCAAAAGGTACCGGTCGAGACCATGATCGAAGCCGGCCTCGTGGTGAGCGGCGAAGACATTGCGGTCCCGTACGATCGCTTCCGCGACCGCGTCATGTTCCCGATCAGCGATTGGCGCGGGCGCGTGATCGCGTTCGGCGGCCGTGCGCTCGACAAGGACGTCGCGGCCAAATATCTCAACTCGCCGGAAACGCCGCTCTTTCACAAGGGCGCGACGCTCTACAACATCGCCGGCGCCCGCAAGGCCGCGCATGACGGCGCCCGCGTCGTCGCCGTCGAAGGCTATATCGACGTCATCGCCCTGGTCAGCGCGGGTTTCGAGGGCACCGTGGCGCCGCTCGGCACAGCGCTCACCGCCGAGCAGCTGGCGCTGATGTGGCGGATGGCCGACGAGCCGATCCTGTGTTTCGATGGCGACGATGCAGGTCGTCGCGCGGCCTATCGCGCGGTCGATCTTGCGCTGCCGCACTTGAAGCCCGGCAAAAGCCTCAAATTCGCGGCGCTGCCAGATGGTCAGGATCCCGACGACATTGCGCGGTCCGGCGGCCGCGAAGCGATCGAGGACGTGCTCGGCGCGTCGCGCCCGCTCGCGCATGTGCTGTGGGAGCGCGAGAGCGAAGCCGGCCCGTTCGATACGCCAGAGCGTTGCGCGGCGCTTGAGGCAAAGATCGCCCAAATTACAGGCACGATCGCCGACGAAACGGTCAGGCGCTACTACAAACAGGATTTTTCTGCGCGGCTACGCCGTATGCTCGCGCCGCAAAACTTCACCGGAAACGCCATCCCGCGGCCGCGCCGAAGCCTCACCGAGAGAATGTCGGACCGATCGGGCGCCGGCGGCGGGCGCTTCATCGCGGGATCGCGCCACGGCGGCCCTGCGGGCGCTGGTTTGCGCCCCATGCGCGAGGACTCCTATGTCGCGGCAAGCCCGCAGCTTCTGGCGAGTCCGCTGCATCGCGGCCATCGCGCCGCAATTCCCCGTCGAGAAGCGTTGATCCTGCAAGCCGCAATCAATCACCCTTGGCTCCTGCACGACCACCTTGAGGAGCTTGCCGCCGCCGAGTTCCGCCACGCCGATACGCAAAAGCTCAAGGGCGCCTTGATCGACGTTTTCGCCCATCATTTCGCCGACGATTTCGTCAAAGAGCCGGCTAATGACGGCGACGCCGAGCGGGTCGCGCTTGCCGCCGAACTCGGCCGCCGCGGTTTTGCCGAGTTGCTCGGGCGAATAGAGCGCACCATTACGACCCCTTCGGTCTGGGGTGCGCGTCCGTCGGCCGCACAAAGCGATGTTTTGCTGACCTGGAAGCAGCTCATCGCCTTGCATCGGCAATGGCATTCCCTAACTAGGGAACTTAGGGACGCGGAGACGGCGCTCGGTCAGGATAATACCGAGGCGAATTACGCGCGGTTGCGCGATGTCAAAACCCGGTTGGCCACGATCGAGGGAACCGAAGCCCTGATTGAAGGCTTTGGAGCTTCGTCGGGCCGGCCGGCACGGTCCTTGTAAGGGCGTATCCCAGCCCCGCATTGGGCTGGGCGGCAGCAAGGGGAATAAGAGGTCGCCTTTGGCTGTTGAGACGGGCTGTTGGAAAGGTTAGTCGGAGCTTAACGCAGTTTCGACAAATTTGACCTCGATTCGGATGGCGTGGACCGGTAAGACCCTTGCCGGCGCTGCGCTTTTGGCCGTTCGCCCCCCGCGGGCGGCCCAACAAACTGGGGACTAAGGGCTTGTTCCCGGTCCCCGCGGTCCGTTCCCTGCGGCGCTGGAGTCTCACGCCATAGGGTAGGGGAGCATCAAGACGCGCGGACGACAGGCGCGCACTTGGACTTTAGAGGCTTGGAGAGAGCGCAATGGCAACGAAGAGCGTGGCCACCAAAACCGTCGCGGCTAAGGGCAAGGTAGTCCGACCAGGAATGGCGACCCCTCAAAAGGAATCCGACGCGCCGGAAAAGGACGCCCCGGAGACCCCGGACGCGCCGCTTCCCGTGCTCGATCTCTCCGACGCCGCCGTCAAGAAGATGATCAAGCAAGCCAAGAAGCGCGGCTACGTCACCTATGAGCAGCTCAACGCGGTCATGCCGTCCGAGGAGGTCACCTCCGAGAAGATCGAAGACGTGCTGGCGATGATGAACGAAATGGGCATCAACGTCGTCGAGACCGAAGAAGCCGACAACGAGGAAGAGGAGAACCGCGAGGAGGCCGAGGAAGAGGAAAGCGAATCCGGGGAGATTGTCGAGGTTTCGCCCAAGACCCCGGCCAAATCCGAAACCCGCGAGCCGGCGGAGCGCACCGACGATCCGGTGCGCATGTATTTGCGCGAAATGGGCTCGGTGGAACTGCTTTCGCGCGAGGGCGAAATCGCCATCGCCAAGCGCATCGAAGCCGGCCGCGAAGCCATGATCGCCGGGCTATGCGAAAGCCCGCTGTCGTTCCAGGCCATCATCATCTGGCGCGATGAATTAAACGAAGGAAAAGTCTTCCTCCGCGACATTATCGACCTCGAAGCGACCTATGCCGGCCCCGACGCCAAGCAGGGCGCCGCCATGCCCGGCGGCGATCCGTCCGCCCCCGGCAATGGCATGCAGAGCGGCAATGGCGGCTTTGCGCCGCAGCCGATGCAGGCCGCTTCGCCGCCTTCGGCGCCGCCCGCGGCGACGCCGTTCAAGCCTGCCCCGGCCGCCGGCGACGGCGAGGAAGGCGGCGAGGAAGGCCAAATTCCGGAATCCGATATCGACGAGGACGATCTGGAAAATTCCATGTCGCTCGCCGCGATCGAGGCCGAGCTCAAGCCCAAAGTGCTCGAGACCTTCGACACCATCGCCAACGAGTTCAAGCGGCTGCGGCGCCTCCAAGAGCAGGACATCCACAACAAGCTGCACTCGACCGGCTCGCTGACGCCGAGCCAGGAGCGCAAATACAAGAAGCTCAAGGAAGAGATCATCCAGCAGGTCAAGTCGCTGCGCCTCAATCAGGCCCGCATCGATGCGCTCGTCGAGCAGCTCTACGACATCAACAAGCGGCTCGTCAGCCACGAAGGCCGGCTGATGCGCCTTGCCGAAAGCCATGGCGTCATTCGCGAAGACTTCCTCAAGAACTACCAAGGCTCCGAGCTCGATCCGCGCTGGCTCAACCGGGTATCGAAACTCTCTGCAAAAGGCTGGAAGAATTTCGTCGCCCGCGACAAGGACCGCATCAAGGAATTGCGCACGCACATCCACACGCTCGCGTCCGAGACCGGGCTTGAGATCGGCGAATTCCGCAAGATCGTGCACATGGTGCAGAAGGGCGAGCGCGAGGCGCGCCAGGCCAAGAAGGAAATGGTCGAAGCCAACCTGCGCCTCGTCATCTCCATCGCCAAGAAATACACCAATCGCGGCCTGCAATTCCTCGATCTGATCCAGGAAGGCAATATCGGCCTGATGAAGGCGGTCGATAAATTCGAATACCGCCGCGGCTACAAGTTCTCGACCTATGCGACGTGGTGGATTCGCCAGGCCATCACCCGCTCGATCGCCGACCAGGCGCGCACCATCCGCATCCCGGTGCACATGATCGAGACGATCAACAAGATCGTGCGCACCTCGCGCCAGATGCTCAACGAGATCGGCCGCGAGCCGACGCCGGAGGAATTGGCGGAAAAGCTCGGCATGCCGCTCGAGAAGGTGCGCAAGGTGCTCAAGATCGCCAAGGAGCCGTTGTCGCTCGAAACCCCGATCGGCGACGAGGAGGATTCGCATCTCGGCGATTTCATCGAGGACAAGAACGCGATCTTGCCGATCGACGCCGCGATCCAATCGAACCTGCGCGAAACCACGACGCGCGTTCTCGCCTCTCTCACCCCACGCGAGGAGCGTGTGCTGCGCATGCGGTTCGGCATCGGCATGAACACCGACCACACGCTGGAAGAAGTCGGCCAGCAGTTCTCGGTGACCCGCGAGCGCATCCGCCAGATCGAGGCCAAGGCGCTGCGCAAGCTGAAGCATCCGTCGCGTTCCAGAAAACTACGCAGTTTTCTGGACAACTAAAGCTTTTAGTCACCTGGGCTCGACGCGGCGCGCGACGTTAATGAGAGTCGCGCGTCAGATACCCCTTGTTTGATTCCCTACATATCACTTCGCTGAACTTATTTGTTCCCTCGCCACGACTAAGCCTTCTCAAACACAACAAATGGCCGAAGCACGGCCGGATTTGCCCGCGACAAGCGCGGGTGAGGGGTTTTCCCACGGAGTCTCAACATGCGTTATTTCATGCGTCAGTCGAATATTACCGCGAAAGCTTTCCGGCTCGTCGTTTCACCCGTTGTCGCCGCGCCCGTTGTTGCCGTGTTTGTTTGTTCGAGCCCGGCACTCGCCCATTCGCATCGGACCCATTCGCATTGGAGTGGGCGCGCCCACGCACACGTTTATAGAACGGCGATGCCAACATACGGCGTCGCGTCGTTCGGCGGCTTCGGCGCTTATTCGCCGGCGGCCACTGGCTTCGACGGGACCTCGTCGATGGCCGCCGCGCAAGCGAGCGCGGCCGGCGTTCCGGCTTCGCTGGTGGAGCGCGTCATCCGTCGCGAAAGCGGCGGCAATGCGCGCGCCGTGCACGCCGGCAATTACGGCTTGATGCAGATCCGGCTCTCGACCGCGCGCGCCATGGGTTATACCGGCTCGGCCGCGGGGCTGCTCGATCCGCAAACCAACATGACTTACGCGGTGCGTTATCTGGCCGGCGCTTATCGCGCGGCCGGCGGCAACGAAAGCCGGGCGGTCGCGCTTTATTCGCGCGGCTACTATTACCAGGCCAAGGCGCAAGGCTTCTCGCCCTATGCCTCGGGCACGATGTAGCCGAGCATACGCGCACGATACTGGCCGCGGCGGCCCGAGAGGGCTAAGCTAGAGCATGATCCCGAAAAGTGGGTACCGGTTTTCGGAAAAAGATCACGCTCAAGCAACAAGCTAAAGCGAAATGCCAATTCAACTTAAAATCATTTCGCTTTTAGCGATCGTGTCCAAACAAGCCGTGTTCAGACAAACCACGCGCCGGCGCGTTCTGACCGCTGCCGCGGCAGCTGCGCCGGTGCTGTTGCTGAGCGCATCCGGCGCATGGGCCTTTTCGGCGTCATTTGCCTGGTGCGCAGGCTCGCCGCGTTTTTCACTGCAGGATGTTCCGGCGGGCACCGCGCAATTGCAATTCGCCATGACGGACCTGAACAAGCCGAGCTTTCATCATGGCGGCGGTACCGTGGAATATCGTGGGCAGGCCGAAGTGCCGTGCGGCGCTTTCGCCAAAGGTTTCGTCAGCCCGTCGCCGCCGCCGGGCGAAGTCCATACTTACGAGTTCACGGTCAAAG
>JBAPZR010000201.1:0-4782 GCA_049285335.1 Xanthobacteraceae bacterium
CATCTTCACGAGCACATAGCCCGGAAAGAACTTGCGCTCGGCGTCGACCTTGCGGCCGCGCCGCACCTCGACGACTTTTTCCTTGGGCACAAGAATCTCTTCGAACAGGCTGGACAGGCCGCGCTGCTTGGCCTGCTCGCGGATCGAATCCGCCACCTTATTCTCGAAATTTGAGTAGGCGTGGACTGCGTACCATCGGCTAGTCATGTCATGAATTCCAGATCGTGAACCGTGATCATCAAAACTCAGGTGTTGATGCCGAGGAGAAAACTGACCGCAATGCGCATGGCCTGATCCGCCAGCAGAAAGAAAATGCAGGCAATGAAGACCATCACAAACACCATAATGGTGGTGACGGTCGTCTCCTTGCGCGTCGGCCAGGTGACCTTCTGCGCTTCCGCGCGCACTTCCTGCATGAACTTAAACGGACTGACTTTCGCCATCGCGTCATCCAATGGCCGTCCCGCGCCCAATTTTAAGGACGAGACCGGCAGGCGGTTCCTTTTGGGGGATTAGGTTCGTCGCGGAAGTCCGTCGCCGGGCCGCTGACGATGCCAGTTACCTACTGCCGGCTCGCCCAATCGTCAAGCGACAGCGAGGCCTAAAGTGGTCCTTGTTTGACGGTTTGGCTGCGTCAGCGCCTGAATCCCCGTATGGCGGATGCAAATTGCACAGACAGCAAAGCCGCCGGTAGATCCGAAGAACCGGCGGCTTTGCCTTGTCCCCCATACGCGCCGCTAAAGCGGCGTCGTGCGGGTGCCGAACCGAAAGGCGAAGCGGTAACGCTTCACCGTGCATCCCACTTGATGCGCAACGGGCGGGATGCCCCGGTCCAGCCGACCGAGCATAGCGCGCCTATGGGCGCGCTCAAATGCCTTCTGGGTAAAGTCCACATGATGGTTCCAACCTTTGATGGCCGGGTCGGCGGAAGCGTGGAGACCGTACCGATCGCCCTGCATTGCCAAAGCGGCGACGTCCTGGCCGGCAACAAATCGTGCGGCCGAGCGTTCGTCGACGAGAGCAAAACGAAAGCTCCAAACAAACATCAACTCGCCTCGGTTTGCGCCAACCTAAAAATGCATTTCTTTGATCAAAATGAAGGTTCAATGACAGCCCTAATGTGCGAAGGCCGACCAAAAAGAGCCGCGAAGCCGTCACATTTTTGTGGGGGTCTTCAACATGCCCTCGGACGGGCGGTTACTGTGTAAGGAGTAGCGTCATGAAACTTGCCAAGCCGATTGGATCTGCTGAGATCAAGCAATCATCAGAAATGGACGTTAGGGGGAACGTCCACGGATTGCCCCGGGCCGCCGAGCCCTTTCTTCCAGTCGAAATCAGCGATGACGATATTTCGGCCAACGGCCTCGGCACGTTGCTGCGCCGGGTATCTGAGACCTCGACGCGGGAAATCGAGAACCTCATCGACGAGCTTGAAGGATTGCGCAAAAAGCTGCAGACCGACGGCACGCGCATTCAACGCGACATCGCGGAATACGCCGAACTTAGTCAGCAACTAATGCAACTGACTTCGATTATCGCCGACAGCGTTAAAAAGCTGCCAGGCCTTCCGAACCTCACTCGGTAGTCCAACGCTGTTTGAACGCCGACTAGCGTGTGCTGATTCAGGGGGGTTCGTTACCAGCTGTCTGGCGGAGCGGGACCGGCATTGCTGCAGCTTGGGCCTCCGGACGGCGGACAGCCGCCGGAAACCTCGCCGGGAACCACCGTGTTATAAATCGCGCGACGATCATGGGTGGCGCCATAGGCGACGCGACGATGCTTGGTCGTGGCCGATCCAGGGAAGACGACGCCGAGAACAAGTGCAGCTGAAAGCGCAATTCTCATCGTGCCGAGCATTTTTGCCTCCCAGTCGAGCTTTGCGGCTTAACTCCCAACGGATTGGCGGCAACCAGCCAGCACACGAGACCGCGAAAACGATCATTTGTTCCGTGGTCAAGTTAAGTTGATGTCCGCGCTCGCGGCGCGTTGTGCTCTTCCCGCCGGGTGTGGCCGTACGCCGCCAGTTGGGGCGGCTGTAGAGGTCTGGACTCCGGTCAGGCCCGCCAACCAAAACGCCCGATTTGTGACGACGGAAGAGCGGCAGTCTGTCCCGACGGCCCGGTCGGCATCGGGCTTGTCGACAAATCTGTTCACCTCAGGGCGGCGCCAAGCTTTGATCTGGTGGCAGGAGTGGAGGGACTGCACCAATCAATCAAGTTCAATCGCTTAGCCGAAAGTGGGACAGTTTTAGACCCTCACGTTATATTTAAAAACCTTGGGGACTGCCCCACTGCGGCGGTGCACCGCGCTCTCCACATCCCCCGATTTGCACTGACTGCCCGACAGACCGCTCTGACAGGAAAGACCCCGGCGTCGTTACTCCTGCTCCGCAGGCTCCTCCTGGGTGACATATTCTGCCAAGCGGGACCAAACCAAAGCCATCTTCAACAAGATTGAGCGGTCCTGCGGCGATTCCATTGTGCGCGCTAACTCACCGCACCGTGCGGCGAAATGGCGGTACTTATCGCACCTATCCACTGCCTATCCACTCCCCCGGTCGAGCGCCAGTAGGAGGGAACGCCAGTTCTGTAAGATTGGTTGCGTCGGATACCGGACGTAACCTGTAAAATAGGACGGTTGCTCACGTCGATCTGCGGCAGGCCTCCGCTGTCCGAAAAATCCCCCTCTCGCGGCTTTGCTTGGCGTCGCGGGTCTCGCCCTTCACCGAGCGAAGACAAGATTTAGTGGTTGCTATGAGAGGAGTTTGAGTCCAGGGCGGCCGAACAAAGCGCAGACCTCCGCCGCTACGACCTCCGCCTTGCCAGTAGCTCATCCACCCGCCTTAGCAGATTACGCGTCTTTCCCAAACCCGAGTTTTTCAATAGCTCGACAACGTCGCTGGCCGAACGGCGCGCGGTCTGCCTGCGGGCGGACTCTCGATACGTGTTCGCCGACGATCCGCTGGTGATTTTCTTAAATAAGACCAGAACGCAGATATTTTCCTTTGATCCGCCATCACAGTTTTCAGCAAGGACTGATTACGCATGACGATACCTTGTCGCGACAGTATTTTGATTGCTCCGTAGTATTCTAAGGCAGTTAGAATACGCGAAACCGTTTCAATCGTTAGGCCGAGATAATCAGCGATGTCTTGCCGCTTCATTGGTAGCTCAACATAATCGGCCACTGCTGCGCGTTTTTCCATGTCAAGGATAAACTCACCTACACGCTCCTGCGCGCTTTTGAGAAGGAGGAGCACCCGATCCTGCAAGCGGGCAAGTTCACAGGCCATGAGCAACAAGACTTGTCGCTCAATCGCGGCATTACGGCTGGCCGCCGCTGCCAATACCCTCTTCTTAATCACGAGCACTTTAGCGTTCGAGACGGCTTCCGCTGATAGACTATGTTCGTCCGCACACTCAAAGCCAAAGAAGTCACCCGGCAGATAGAAAGCGACGATCTGCCGACGTCCGTCACCTAGGATTTTGGAGATGCAAACCGAGCCGCTAACAACTTTGTAAATGCTCTCCGCAGGGTCTTGTTCGTGGAAAAGTAGCTCTTTGGTTGCAACCGGCACGCTCACCCCGATGCGGCCAATCAGCAAGTTGAACGCTTCGCTCTCGGCACTCGGGTTCGGTCGTCGTGTTAGAGGATTGGCATTAGACGGTCGTCGAAGGAGTTCGATTGTCTGTCCCGGCACGCTACACCACGCTCGCACGGGCAGTTGTTCTCGACTGTGCGTTTGTGCCCGTCGCTTCACAAACAGCACGCTTTAAGCTCTTTAACTCTTAGTCGCGGAATATCTTCCTTTGGTTCTATTTCCGACATTTCTTGATGCAAGCGGGCGAATCTACAGGGATTTTTCGGGATTGTATTTGTCGCGATTCCATCATTGCAGCGGAACGGCGCGTGACTTGCTGAGTTGGCGGTGAGGTCGGCCGGGTTTGCTTCCCCGCTTTGCTCGGTCGCGCCAGTGGGCCGCCCCTGCTCCGGGCCACTGGGTTTTCTCAATCCGACTGACCGGGCAGGTAATGCTACGCCCGCATCTTTTCTAAGGTCATTGTCGTTAAGCGTTAGGGCCGTTTTTTCTGAGGCTATTGATGCACAGCTATGTTTGCCATGTTCGCCGCAAGGGCGGAGATACGACACGGGCGTGGATATCTACCAAGGCGACACGCCGAGACCGTTACCTTTTCCTTTGTCCGCCTAGTATCCGATGCCGGCTCGGTCATAGTAGGGGTGAGCCCCGCATGTGGCCAAGCAGAGCGACCGATGATGGAAGATACCGTCGGAAAAGCGTTCCTGAGAGAAGTCCTACCTATTGACGACAGCACGCCCAACGAGATTCGGGTAAGCGTTGGCCGCGCTCTTGCGGAGTACGAGAAACAGGCTCGCAACGGCGAAACCAACAAACGCATGAAAGGCAAAGCAACGGAAGTGGCGCGCTCGCTTTGCCGCAGGGCCGTGTTTGAGGAAAGGGCGCGGCGAACTGGCGCGATAGCTGAGCATCTGACGCTCGTGTTGAGCATCATCGACGGACCGTCACACCGTCCTGGGAAGGATTAGGGTCGCATCCCGGACTCCCCGCCGCCTAGAATGAAAAGAGGGCGGCC
Source organism: Xanthobacteraceae bacterium (assembly GCA_049285335.1). GTDB lineage: Bacteria > Pseudomonadota > Alphaproteobacteria > Rhizobiales > Xanthobacteraceae > BOG-931. Next base: position 4,614 of record JBAPZR010000201.1, read on the forward strand.
CTGCGCGAGACGGAGCCGGGCTTTGGCTGACGGGCCCGACAGCGCTTCTCAGGAGCGCGGGATTAACTTTTCCTTAACTTGGTCCCGCTCGAATAGGCGTGGCTCAGACGGTGTCACCGAATCTGCCGCCACCAACAACAAGAAAGAGCGCGTCGCTAAGGCATTGCAG
>JBAPZR010000202.1:0-1635 GCA_049285335.1 Xanthobacteraceae bacterium
GATGGCGGCACCGCCGGCCTGACGAGCGCGCGCCGGCGCCGTGTATGTATGGTCATTTGTCGGACATAGCGGCACCTCCGATCAGTGTCCGCTATTCGTCCGAAAAAGCTACCGATATTTCCACGCCCGATGCCGGCGCGACGATCTTTGTTGTCACTGTCATGGACGTTCGATATAAGCCGCCGCGCGAGGGTGTGCGGGAGTAAGGTAGATGCAACTGTTCAAAAGCAAAAGCCGTCGACCAGCGGAAAGCCCTTCTAAGAACGGCAAAGCCGACGCGCCAGATCTTGGGCCGGATGCCAAGCTCTACCGGCCCAACGAGAAAGAGCCCTTCATGAACGAGCGGCAGCGGGAGTATTTCCGGCTGAAATTGCTCGATTGGCGCGAGGACATCCTGAGGGAAGCCAAGGAGACGCTCCAGCATCTTCAGGACGAGAGCCATAACCACCCCGATCTTGCCGACCGGGCCTCTTCGGAAACCGACCGCGCCATCGAATTGCGCGCTCGTGACCGTCAGCGCAAACTAATCGTCAAAATCGATGCTGCATTGCAGCGAATCGAAGACGGTACTTACGGCTATTGCGAAGAAACCGGTGAGCCGATCACGCTCAAGCGCCTTGAAGCTCGGCCGATAGCGACCTTGTCGATTGAGGCCCAAGAGCGCCACGAGCGGCGCGAGCGCGCGCACTGCGACGATTGAACTCGCAGGCAATCTTGGAAATAGTCCGGCAGGCGGTGCGATGATTTTCATCGCCTGGTTCTTGTCAAAAGCTGCAGGATCTCTGAACCTAAACGATCGCTTCTCTGGATGGCGCGGGTAAATATGCCAAAGAGGATTGGCGCACGATCATTGATAGAAAGCGGTGCGAGACGGCCGCTGACGCCGGGGAGCGTTGCTGGCGTTAAGCGGAGAGTGCATCGACGCGCATACTATTGGCGCGGCGGCAGGAGCAGCCGCTGCTGGGGCCCATTATTATAACCGAGCAGCCTGCGGTCACTATCCTAATCCGCCTTGCTACTGAGTGCGCATGACGGCAACAGGTCATTCACCGCGAAATCGTTCCGTATCTCCGAATTGAGTCACAAGCGGACGTGATGCGGTCAAATTGCGATGTCCGCTTTGCCCCTGAAAGCTGGACATCCCTCGGCGTCATCTCGATGTCCGCTTTGGACCACCAACAGACATCACACTCATTCAGGCGTGGCGGACGACGATACATCACGATCCCACCGGGGGCATTTGCTCGAGCTGGCTTAAAGCCCTGGGCTGACGTTCGAGCGCGGCGAGAAAGCGGTCGGCCCAGTGTTGGATGTCGTTGTGTAAGAGGACCTGGAACAGGGCGTCGTGGCGCTCGCGCCGCTCGACCAGCGGCATCGAAAGCGCCTGCCCGATGGCCGCCGCCACGCTGTTGGGATCGTAAGGATTGACCAGCAGCGCTGCTTTGCATTCATGAGCTGCGCCAGCGAAACGCGACAGGATAAGCACACCCGGATCATCAGGATTCTGCGAGGCGACGTATTCCTTGGCAACGAGGTTCATACCATCACGCAATGGGGTCACGAGCCCAACACGTGCGGCGCGATAAAGCCCGGCAAGCGTCGCGTGGCTATAGGGACGGTTGATGTAACGGATCG
>JBAPZR010000203.1:0-17275 GCA_049285335.1 Xanthobacteraceae bacterium
CGCTTTCCGCAACAGGCGGAAGCCGCGATCAGCGTCGAGAAGCCTTGGCAGAGCCACGGCGTCGGCTCGGCGCTGCTCCGCCGCACCTTGCTGGCAGCGCGCAACCGCGGCTTCCAACATCTGCACATGGCGTGCCTTGCCGAGAACCGGCGCATGCAGCAGCTCGCACGCAAATTCGATGCCGAGCTTTCGTTCGATTTCGAAAGCGTAGTCGGCGAGGTCGAATCATCGCGCCCGACGCCGCTATCGCTGATGCGAGAATTGATGTCGGACAGCCACGGTTTCGCGACTGCCATGCTCGACCTGCAATCGAGAATGCTGCGCGCGTAGATTTACTTGCTTGCCAACGCAGTCGACCGATCAGCCGGCGTGTTGAAATCGTCTCATTTCATGAGCGATGAGCGGATAGTCTTCCTCAACAATATAAGGTCCGCCGCCGACCGATGCGCGCGACGAGAACAGGACGAAGCGCGCGACCGCGAACGACAATGAGCGGTAGTGACCGCGCGCCGCCAGATATTCGGCGACCTGGTGGCTCGACGAATCGCGCAAACGCGCGAGCGTCACGTGCGGCGTGTACTTGCGTCCCTCCGGCTCGAGGCCGAGCCGCTGCAGCAGGCGGTCGTGTTCGGCTTGCAGCTCGATCAGCGGCGCCGCCGGCGCGGCCGCGGCAACGACGGCGCGCGGCTTGCGGCCGCCGAACGACGTCAGACCGTCCAGGCGAAGCTCGAACGCCTGGCGATGGACGCGGCGAAGAACGCCGGCGATCTCATGCGCCAAGGCGTCGTCGATGTCGCCGATGAAACGAAGCGTGAGATGGTAATTTTCCGGGTCGATCCAACGCGCTCCGGGTAACCCGCCGCGCATCATGGCGAGCGACTCGCCAATCGACCGTGGCACTTCGATTCCGGTGAACAAGCGCGGCATGACAACCTCCGCGACAAGCAGGCGCGAGGGGTCCGGTGCGCCCGCGGATTCCGTTGCTCGCGCTTGCCGAGTTTTGGCTTAGGCGAATCGCGATAGACGCAGAATGGGGTGATCGCCGCCCGCGCGCAACCCTCACGTTTGTTTTTGTGCGCGAAGGCGCGCGATCAATTCCTCGATTTTTGGCAGAATCCGCCCGACGATCACGTCCACGCCTGCGGCATTCGGATGCAGACCGTCGGTTTGGATCAGCGCCGCATCGGCTGCGACACCGTCGAGGAAAAAGGGATAGAGCAACACGCCGTGTTTGGCCGACAGATCTGGATAGATGCTGTCGAAGGCCTTGCCGTATTCGGCGCCCAAATTCGGCGCGGCCTTCATGCCGCACAACATGACGGCGATGTGACGCTCGGCGAGGCGAGTCAGCATGGTGTCGAGAGCGTTGCGCGTCACGCGCGGATCTATGCCGCGCAACATGTCATTGGCGCCGAGCTCGACAATGACGGCGTCGGTCCCTTGCGGCACCGACCAGTCGAGCCGCGCCAGTCCGTCCGAAGCGGTGTCGCCGGAAACGCCGGCATTGGCGATGTCGGCGATCACGCCTCTGGCTGCGAGCGCGGCCTGAAGGCGCGGCACGAAGCCCTGTTTGACGGCAAGTCCAAGGCCTGCGGTCAACGAATCGCCGAGCGCGACGACGTGAATCGGAGTTTGGATCGGGCTCTCGGCATGCGCGAATTGCGCCATTGTTTCGGCAGCGAACGCCACGCTACAAACCACGGCGATTTGGCGAAAAGCACGCCGCCACCCATATGAGCGCACGCAAGCGGGACGTCGGAACCATCGTCGCATCGCACCAACTGAGCTGATTGAAAGCATGAACGACATTCCGAGGCGTGGCTCCCCAAGGCATGACGCCCGCGCCGAATCCGCGGCGCCCGAAGCCGCGGCACTTGACGCCGTGGCGCTTGGCGGTGTCAACCTCTCGCTCGGCCGCGGCGCAGCGCGCGTGCATATCCTCCAAGACATCGACCTTCATATACGTCGCGGCGAAGCGGTTGCACTCCTCGGCCCGTCGGGATCGGGAAAGTCCACGCTGTTGATGGTCATGACGGGGCTGGAACGCCCAGATTCCGGCTCGGTCGCCGTCGCCGGACAGGCTTTGCTGGGGTTCGACGAAGACGAGCTCGCGCGCTTTCGCGGTAAGAACGTCGGCATTGTTTTTCAGGCGTTCCATCTGATCCCGACCATGACCGCGCTGGAGAATGTCGCAGTGCCGCTCGAACTCGCCGGCATTCGCGATGCGGTCTCCATTGCCGAACGCGAGCTCGTGGCGGTGGGATTGGCGCAACGCGTTCTGCACTATCCCGCCGAACTCTCCGGCGGTGAACAACAGCGCGTCGCGCTCGCCCGCGCGCTCGCGCCCAATCCGGCGATCCTCGTCGCCGATGAACCGACCGGCAATCTCGACGAGGCAACCGGGCGCGAGATCATCGAGCTTTTGTTCCGCGGCCACGCCGAGCGCGGCACCACGCTCGTGTTGGTCACCCATGACACCGCACTCGCGGCGCGTTGCGATCGCGTGCTGCACATGCGCTCGGGATATATCGAGGAGCCGGCAACCGTGGCGGCCAAAATCGTATGACGATCGCGGCAAACGCATCGGACGCGGCGGCCGCCGGCGGCGCCCGGCACACCGGCGGATTGGCCGTGCGGCTCGCCTGGCGCGATTTGCGCGGCGGACTGCGCGGCTTTGGCGTATTCATCGCCTGTGTGGCGCTCGGCGTCATGACGATTGCCGGCGTCGGCTCTCTGGCGGCAAGCCTCAACGACGGCATCGCCAAAGCGGGCCGCGTGATCCTCGGCGGCGACATCGCCTTCGCGCTCATTCAGCGCGAAGCAAGCAATAGCGAGCGCGCCTTCCTCAGGGTGCACGGCAAGCTGTCCGCAGTCGCAACCATGCGGGCGATGGCGCGACCGGCGGCAAATCCGGCGGCATCCGACTCCCCCGGCACACTGGTCGAGGTCAAAGCGGTCGATGAAGCCTATCCATTGTTCGGCGAACTGAAGACCGATCCCGCGCTGCCGCTTGCCGCCCTGCTCGCCCAGCACGGCGCGACGTTCGGCGCTGTCGCAGATCCGGTGCTGCTAACGCGCCTCGGCCTGAAGGTCGGCGACCACATCATGCTGGGCGTTGCCGACGTGGAGTTACGGGCGGCGCTTGTCAGCGAGCCGGACAAACTTAACGGCGGCATCAGCCTCGGACCGCGTGTGCTGGTCGGCGAAACGGCGCTGCGCGCCACCGGGCTCCTTCAACCCGGCAGTCTCGTGCGCTGGCAATATCGGCTGCGGCTGCCGGAAGCTCATTCAAGCGACGGCGATGTCACGGCATTGCAGCGCGAGGCGCAAACCGAATTTCCGCAAGCCGGCTGGGAAATCCGCACCCGCAGCAAAGCCTCGCCCCAGCTCGAGCGCAGCGTCGAGCGCTTTTCGCAATTCCTCACGCTGGTCGGCCTGGCGACGCTGCTCGTCGGGGGTGTCGGCGTCGCCAATGCGGTCGCCAGCCACCTGGCGCGCAAGCGCGACACGATCGCGACCTTGAAAGCGCTTGGCGCTTCCGGCAGCCACGTCTTCGCGGTGTATTGCACCGAGATCATCGCGGTTGCGACATTCGCCGCCATCATCGGCGCGGGACTGGGCGCGGCGCTGCCTTTTCTGATCGCGAACCTGTTCGGCGCGATCGTTCCGCTGCCGGTCGCGCCGACATTGCATCCGCATGTGCTGGCGCTGGCGGTGGTCTATGGACTTCTCACCGCGCTCGCATTCGCGCTTTGGCCGCTAGGCCGCGCGCACGATGTTTCGGTGTCGAAATTGTTTCGCGACCGCATCGCGTCCGAACGACGCTGGCCTCGCGCGCGCTATGTCCTTGCCGCCGGCGTGACCGTCGCGGTTCTCGCCGCGCTCGCTTTTTTTACGACCGACGACCATCGCATCGCGGGATTTTTCATCGCCGCTTCGGCAGCCGTTTTCCTGCTACTGCGGCTTGTCGCGGCGCTGACCATGTGGATCGCACGAGCGGCGCCGCGTTCGCGATCGACGATCGTTCGGCTCGCCGTCGCCAATATTCATCGCGCCGGCGCGCTTACGCCGAGCGTGATGCTGTCGCTCGGGCTTGGATTGGCGCTGCTCGTCGCCGTGGTCGAGATCGACGGTAACCTGCATCGCGAATTCGCCGCAGCGCTGCCGGAAAAGGCGCCGTCGTTTTTCTTCATCGATATTCCGGCTACGCAGGCCGCCCGTTTCGACGCATTCATGCGCCAGCAGGCGCCCGGCGCGACTGTCGAGCGGGTGCCGATGCTGCGCGGCCGCATTGTCGCGGCCAACGGCATCAAGGCGGACGACCTTAAACCGGCTGCCGGTTCGGCCTGGGTGCTACGCGGGGACCGCGGCATCACTTACGCCGGGACGGTGCCGGCCGGTTCGCGGATCGTCGCCGGCCAATGGTGGAACGCCGCTTATTCCGGCGAGCCGCTAGTGTCGCTCGAAAGCCGGACCGCGCGCGATCTTGATCTCAAGGTTGGCGACACCCTTACCGTCAACGTGCTTGGCCGCGACGTGACGGCGCGGATCGCGAACCTCCGCGCGCTGGATTGGGAAAATCTCGGTATCAATTTCGTTTTGGTGTTCTCGCCCGGTATTTTCGATGCTGCGCCGCATAGCGAGATCGCCACGCTGACATTTGCCGATGGCGGCACGCCGGCCGAAGAAACGACGCTCATCAAGGCATTGGCGGTTGGGTTTCCAACCGTCACGACCGTGCGCGTGAAAGACGCGCTCGATGCGGTGGACAATCTCGTGGGCAAACTCGTGCTGGCGCTGCGCGGCGCAAGCTCGGTGACGCTGATCACCGCCGCGCTCGTGCTCGGCGGCGCGCTCGCCGCAAGCCAGCGCTTTCGCGTCTATGACGCCGTGATCCTGAAAACCTTGGGCGCAACTCGCGCGCGGCTCATGGCGGCCTACGCGCTCGAATATCTGCTGATCGGGCTGGCGACCGCGATCTTCGGCGTATCGGCAGGAACGCTCACTGCTTATTTTGTCGTGACCAAGCTCATGGAATTTCCGTTTTCTTGGGTCGCCGGCGCGGCATTCGAAGCCGCCGCGGCCGCGCTGTTGGTCACGGTCGCGATTGGCCTTGCCAGCACCTTCAATGCGCTTGGCCGCAAACCGGCCGCGGTGTTACGAAACCTTTAGTTTTTCTTCCCGGAAAAACGCCAATTTCCGCCCTAAAGAACCGGAAAATATGCCGCGGCACCCATCTGGCGCACGCTCATCTTTCGCACTAGATTCCGGGCACACGTGTTCGGCTTTCGCCGGACACCAGACCCGGCCTGAGCGCCGGGACAACAGGGGTTAATTCCATGTCCGACTTCGATCGGAATTATGCTGGCGCGCGGACCGGCTATCGCGCGGACCAAGTCGCGGTCGATGTAGGCCTGCGCGCTTACATGCTTCGCGTCTACAATTACATGGCTGCGGGCGTGGCCTTGACCGGGCTTGTCGCTTTCGCGACCTATGTCGCCGCTGGAGGCGACGCTATCCAGGTCGTCGGCAATGAGATCACCGGGCTCACGCCTTTCGGCCACGCCATTTTCGGCCCGCTGATGTGGATCTTCTTCCTGGCGCCGCTTGGGCTTGTCTTCGCGCTTAGCTTCGGCATCAATAGGCTGCAGCCTGGAACGGCGCTGATGCTGTTCTTCCTCTATGCCGGCCTGCTTGGGCTCTCATTGGCGTCGATTTTTCTGGCCTATACCGGGCATTCGATCACGCAGGTATTCTTCGTATCTGCGGCGACCTTTGGGGCCATGAGCCTCTACGGCTACACTACAAAGCGCGATCTGACCGCCGTCGGCTCGTTCATGTTCATGGGTCTGATCGGCATCATCATTGCGAGCCTGGTCAACATCTTCCTGCGTTCGAGCGGGCTTGATTGGGCGATCTCGGTGATCGGCGTCCTCATCTTTGTCGGTCTCACCGCGTACGACACCCAAGCGATCAAGGAAATGTACAACCCGATGGACGACGGCACGATCGGCGGCCGAAAGGCCGTGATGGGCGCGCTGCGGCTCTATCTCGACTTCATCAACTTGTTCCTGATGCTGCTGCGGCTCTTCGGCGACCGCCGCTAAACAGAAACCCATCAACATCCGTCAAACGCCCCGGCTCAAATCCGGGGCGTTTCTTTTCCGGCGTGGTCTTTTCTGGCAATTTCGCTTCTGACGATGCAGACATTCACCATTCGTCCGGCCGCGCTTACAGATAACGCAGCCATCACGCGCATCTACGCCGATGCCGTTCGCAACGGCACCGCGACGTTTGAGATCGATGCGCCGGACGAGAGCGAAATGGCGCGTCGGCAGAAAATACTGTTCGACGGGAGCTACCCTTATCTCGTGGCCACGACCGCCGACACGGTTGTCGGCTACGCCTATGCGGGCCCTTATCGCGCCCGGCCGGCTTACAATTGGAGCGTTGAGGATTCGATCTACGTGGCGCCCGAGATGCATCGCAAAGGCATCGGCGGGCTCTTGCTGACGAGACTGATCGGTGAAAGCGCGGCGCGCGGTTTCCGGCAGATGATCGCGGTGATCGGCGATTCAGCTCAAGTCGGCTCGATCGCGGTACATGCCAAAGCCGGTTTCAGTCATATCGGCACGCTCCGCTCGGTCGGCTTCAAGCACAACCAATGGCTCGACACCGTGCTAATGCAACGCGCGCTCGGCAGCGGCGATACCACCCCACCCTAGAACGGTTGGATTACGGCGATCTAGCCCGGCACCAGGCGCAGCGACCGATCGAGCACCCCGAGCACGCGATCAAGTTCTTGGCCGCGGCGCATGATGTGTCCAGTCGCCGAGATGACGCTGTAGGCACCTTGGCGGCGGGCAAATTTCGCATTTTTCTCGATGCGATAGATCGGAACTTCGCTGGCGCGGCGGAACACGGAAAAGACCGCGCGGTCTTTGAGAAAATCGATTGCGTAATCGCGCCACTCGCCGTCGGCGACTTTCCGGCCATAAAGCCGCAGGATCCGGTCGAGTTCACGCCGGCTGAATCTCACTTCGTTTGCGGGGACGTGCAGGCGTTGCTCGTCCCCGCGCCACGCACTTGGATCGGTATCGCCGAAATCCATACGGCGCCTCCTGTTTCATCGAGCCCGCGGTGGGGCCGGCTCATATGTCATCCAAGCTTCATGATCGCGCCGGAACGCAACGGCGGCAAGAGCCCTTCTTGCGGGACAAAAGCGCACTGCCGAAGCACACCGCCGAGCGCTGCGGCAATTTGAACAGCGCCCATCACGCCTTCGTTAAGTGAATCATAATGCGGCCCTATTTCGGCCAAGCACGCGCCAACCTACCTTGCGAACAGTAAGGCGTTGCCTCAAGGCCCGGTTCGGATCGTGTTCCGGATTCCTCAGCCCCCCAGCCCCCCGGGGCGCGAGCGGACCGGGCCAGACTTTCTGCTCTGGTTCATTCCCCCGATTTTAAGGCCGGCTTGCGCCGGCCTTTTTGTATGCAGAAACGGACGCCGGGACAGGGCGATAACGGCTGTCGGCGGACGCCGCACTCTTTAAATTCCACGTGTTAGGATCAACACCGATAATCTGAGCTGGCTTGGCGAATCCTGCGGTGAAATAGAGGCACTCCGCGCCGTCGATCACACCGGCTTGCTCTGATCATGTCTACTAACGCTGGTTCGTTTTGACGGCCTCACTTCACGTGTTTAGTTCCACGTGTTCCGTCGTCGTCTCCGGCTATTGGAGGGGGGCTAGTGCTGCGCCCAGCACTATGCCCGGGCGGTCGTGGGAGCCTTCTTGCAGCATGACTGCGGCGGCATCGATGCCGGCGGCTTTGATCTGCGGGAGCGGCACGTCCCATGTCGACTCGGCGCCCTTCCAGTCGCCGAGCTTCACCCAGTTACGCACGACGTTGTGGTAGGTGATGGTCCGTCCGCGGTTCTCACCGCGAGCGATGGCGACGGCGACCGTCCTGGCGAGCGGGCAGAGCCAGACTTCGGCGGCAGCTTGTTCGCTCGTTTCCGCCGACGGAACTTTCACGCTTAGCACGCTGCCATTGATCGAAAGCGTGATCGGCACCGACATCACGCCAGACTCTTTTGTGGTTTCGGCAATGGCTTGCTCCACCGCCGCTTGGTCGCTGCCGAGCGCATCCACCGCGCCGTTGACCACGATTTGCGGCGTGTAGACTTGGCCGTCACCGCGCGTGCGCGCGTAAGCGCGCTGGCGCGCCGAATGCGCCGGATTGGCGAGCGTGTCGCGCCACCCGAGATAATCCCAGTAGTCGACAGGAACGCTCAACGCGACCAGCGCAGGATCTTTCGCCAACTGTCCCATCAGCCGATCGGCGGCGGGACAGGACGAGCACCCTTGGCTGGTAAACAATTCGAGCAGCGCGCGCGGTTCACCGGCACGTGCAACCGCAAACGTTATGGTGACAAAACTCGCAATGATCAAGGCCGGCGCGACGCGGCGACATACCATTCCAACCTCCACCCCATTACCCTATGACGATTGGATGACGGCGCTGTTTGTAGCGCCCGCGGCAGTCACCCGCCACTCACTTCGCGGTGAGGCCGATCAAAAATTCGGCCGCATGAAAAGCGTGAACATTTCGGAAAGCGCACGTGCGGCCTCGGGTTAAGTCCCTGGACAACTTTCCCAAATCAGGCCGCCAGACGTCGCAACACATACTGCAAGATGCCGCCGTTTCGATAGTAGTCGAGCTCGTCGGCGGTATCGATGCGGCAGATCAAGGGCACGCGCTTGAGCCCGCCGTCAGCGGCGACAATTTCCGCTTGCAGACGCTGATGCGGCTTGAGATCGCCGTGAAGGCCGCGAATGGTGACTTGTTCGTCGCCCTTCAAACCAAGCGTCTGCCAGGACGTGCCCTCCTCGAAGACCAACGGAACGACGCCCATGCCGACGAGATTGGAGCGATGAATGCGTTCGAAGGACTGCGCGACGACGGCGCGAATTCCGAGCAGGATCGCGCCCTTTGCCGCCCAATCGCGTGACGAACCGGTGCCGTATTCCTTGCCGGCGAACACGACGAGCGGCACGTTCTCGGCTTTGTAGCGCATTGCGGCGTCGTACATCGTCATGCGCTGACGCGACGGATAATGGATCGTGTAGCCGCCTTCGACGCCGGGCACCATTTGATTCTTGATGCGGATATTGGCGAAAGTGCCGCGCATCATCACCTGGTGATTGCCGCGTCGCGTGCCGTATTGATTGAAGTCCCTCGGGCGCACCTGATGGTCGCGCAGATACTCGCCGGCCGGGCTTTCTTCCTTGATCGATCCCGCCGGCGAAATGTGGTCGGTAGTGATCGAGTCGAGGAACAAGCCGAGGATGCGGGCATCGACGACGTCGTCGATCGGTTCGCTGCGCTTGGGCATGCCGTCGAAATAAGGCGGGTTCTGAACGTAGGTCGACCGGTCGTCCCACTTGAAGGTCAGGCCGCCTTTGACGGCGATTTTGCGCCAGTGCGCGTCGCCTTTGAACACATTGGCATATTTGCGCATGAACATCTGCTTGTTGATGCTCTTGCTGATGACGTTTGCGATCTCGCGGCTCGACGGCCAGAGGTCGCGCAAATAGACCTTGCGACCGTTCTTGTCGGTCCCGAGCGGCGCCCTGGCGACGTCAACCTGCATCGAGCCGGCAAGCGCGTAGGCGACAACCAGCGGCGGCGAGGCGAGATAATTGGCCCTGACGTCGGCATTGACGCGGCCCTCGAAATTGCGATTGCCGGAGAGCACCGCCGCCGCCACGAGATCATGCTTGTTGATCGCCTCGGAGATTTCCTCCGGCAGTGGACCGGAATTGCCGATGCAGGTCGTGCAACCGAAGCCGACGAGATTGAAGCCTAGCTGGTCTAAATATTTCTGCAGACCGGACTTCTCGTAATATTCCGCCACCACTTGCGATCCAGGCGCGAGCGAGGTCTTGACCCACGGCTTGACCGTCAGTCCCTTCTCCACCGCTTTTTTGGCGAGTAAGCCAGCGGCGATCATCACGCTGGGATTGGACGTGTTGGTGCACGAGGTGATTGCCGCGATTACGACGTCGCCGTGACCAAGCGTGTGACTGCGTCCCTCGACCGGCACGCGCTTGTCCATCTCGGCCGACTTGTCGAATTCCTTTTCCATCGCCTGGGCGAAGCCGCTTTTGACTTCCTTGAGAGCAATGCGGTCCTGCGGACGCTTCGGCCCGGCGAGCGACGGTTCGACCGAGGAGAGTTCAAGCTTAAGAACCTCAGTGAATACCGGATCGGCCGTGTTCTTGGTCCGGTACATGCCCTGCGCTTTGGCATAGGCTATCACGAGCGCAATGCGCTCGGGCGGACGGCCGGTGTCGCGGAGGTATCGGATGGTATCGTCGTCGATCGGGAAGAAACCGCAGGTCGCGCCGTATTCCGGCGACATGTTGCCGAGCGTCGCCCGGTCGGCGATGGTCAGGCCGGCGAGCCCAGGCCCGAAATATTCGACGAATTTGCCGACCACGCCACGCTTGCGCAGCATCTGCGTGACGGTGAGCACGAGATCGGTCGCTGTGACGCCTTCCTTGAGCTTGCCGTTGAGCCGCACGCCGATCACTTCCGGCAGCAGCATCGAATAGGGTTGCCCGAGCATCGCCGCCTCGGCCTCGATGCCGCCGACGCCCCAGCCGAGCACCGACAGCCCGTTGACCATGGTCGTGTGCGAGTCGGTGCCGACCACCGTGTCCGGATAGGCAAGCTCGCTCGCCACGGATTTATCGGGAAGGTTGATCTTTTCTTTCGTGGCGCAAACCGTATGCGACAGATATTCGAGATTGACCTGATGGCAGATGCCGGTGCCGGGTGGCACGACGCGAAAATTCTCGAAGGATTGCTGCGCCCATTTCAGGAAACGGTACCGTTCCAGATTTTGTTTGTATTCCTCTTCGACGTTCCGCTTGAACGAGTCCCGATGGGCGAAGAAATTCACTGCCACCGAATGATCGATGACGAGATCGACCGGCACCAGCGGATTGATCTTCTTCGGATCGCCGCCGAGATGTTCCATGGCGTCGCGCATGGCGGCGAGATCGACTACGGCGGGCACGCCGGTGAAATCCTGCATCAAAACGCGCGCCGGATGGAAGGCGATCTCGCGGTCCGACGTCTTGTTCTTGAGCCATTGTGCGACGGCCTGAATGTCCTCTTTGGTCACCGACCGGCCATCTTCGTTGCGCAACAAGTTTTCTAGCAGAACCTTGAGTGAGAACGGCAGCCGCGAAATCCCCTTCAGTCCGTTCTTCTCGGCGGCGGGCAGGCTGAAATAGGCGTAGGTTTTCGATCCGACCTTCAGTGGCCGGAGGCACTTGAAGCTATCGAGGGAATCCATGACTTTTTTCCATTCTGCGGGCCCAGACCGGCGCAATGCAGAGGTAATTTGATACCAAGGAATTTGATACCAAGCCGGTCCGGATACCCTCCCCTGGCTTCGTCGAGAGCGGCGCAGCGTGGGGAGGAAAGCCGGACGTGGCAGCGTCTTCGTCGCGCCGCAGCCCGGCTCGGCGGCTTATAGGGGCTTTTGCAGGCTTGTGCCAGTTCGGCAAGGAATGGTCGCTATCATGTGGCGCATGGCCCGATCACACCCTAAAAGGCGGCCGAAAATTGCGCCAATCAGGCCGCTTGGGAACTGGCCGATGCGCCTGACCGCCGTCGAACTGACCTGCCACCGTGGCGGGCGCGATGTCTTCTCAGGCGTCAGCTTTGCGATCGGTGCCGGAGAGGCTCTGACCGTCACGGGCCGCAACGGCGCCGGGAAATCCTCGCTGCTGCGCCTCGTCGCCGGCTTTCTTCGACCGACCGCCGGCAGCCTTCACCTCGACGGCGGCGATCCCGAGCTGAGCATCGCCGAGCAGGTGCATTATCTCGGCCATCAGGATGCCGTGAAACCCTCGCTGTCGGTCGGCGAGAATCTGCGGTTCTGGGCAGCCTTTCTTGACGCCGGTTTTGGCGCCGGTTCGATCAAGGCGCCTGACGCGCTCGAGGCCATGGGGCTTGGCGGAATTTCGGCATTGCCGGCGGCCTATCTTTCCGCTGGCCAGCGGCGGCGGCTCTCGATCGCTCGGCTCATTGCGGTCAAGCGGCCACTTTGGCTCCTCGACGAGCCGACAAGTACGCTCGATGCCGCGGCGCAGGACCGGCTCACAGAGGTCATGCGTTCCCATTTGACCGACGGCGGCCTTATTCTCGCCGCGACGCACGCCCCGCTCGGGCTTGCCAACGCCCAAGAACTGCGGCTGGGCGAGATCGATCGAAAGCCGGCCCCACCCGTTGATGGAGAGGGCTTGTCGTGATGCCGCTCAACGCGCTTCTTCTCCGCGACATGCGTGTTGCCGTAAGGGTCGGCGGCGGTGCGCTGATGGGCGTGTTGTTCTTCCTTGTTGTCGTGACGCTGACGCCGTTTGCCGTCGGGCCCGATCTTGCGCTGCTCAAGCGCATCGGTCCCGCGATCCTGTGGCTCGCGGCGCTGTTGGCGAGCCTGCTCGCCCTCGACCGGCTGTTTGCCAGCGACCACGAAGACGGCTCGCTCGACCTCATTCTCACCGGCCGCGCACCGTTGGAGCTTGTCGTCGCCGTCAAAGGGATCGCGCATTGGCTGACGACGGCGCTGCCGCTCGTCATCGCGGCCCCTTTGCTCGGGTTGTTCCTCAATCTCGACGCGCCGGCGGAGGCTGGTTTGATGCTCACGCTCCTGGTCGGCACGCCGGCCTTGACGTTCATCGGCCTCATCGGCGCCGCCATCGGCGTGACACTCCGCCGTGGCGGATTGCTGCTTTCCATCATCGTGCTGCCGCTGACGGTGCCGGTATTGATCTTCGGCGTGGCCGCGGCCAATGCCGCCGTTTCCGGTCCGGTGCCGTTCGGAACCCCCTTCACGGTCGAATGCGCCCTGACGCTGGCAAGCCTTGTGGTCGGACCTTTTGCCGCCGCCGCCGCTTTGCGGCTGGAAATGGAATGACGGCCCTGTCATGTAAAAGCCGGGCTCCGGCCCGGCAATCGGCATTGTTTCGGCGGCGAAGTGGATGAAGATTAGGATTGCATGAGAGCGCTTATGATGACGCTCACCGATCTCGCCAACCCAACACGTTTTCTGCGCCTGGCCGACGTCGCCATTCCGTGGCTTGCCGGCGCGACCGCGCTCGCCTTTGCCTATGCGATTGAGCGGGCGATCCAGGCGCCCGACGATTATCAGCAGGGTGCGACCGTGAAGATCATGTTTCTGCATGTTCCCTCAGCCTGGCTCGGCATGCTGTGCTGGGGGCTGATGACGGTGGCGGCCCTCGGCACGCTGGTATGGCGTCATCCCTTAGCTGACGTAACGGCTAAGGCAGCCGCCCCGATCGGGGCCGCTTTCACGCTTCTCTGCCTTGTCACCGGCTCGCTGTGGGGCCGCCCGGAATGGGGAACTTTTTGGGTCTGGGACGCGCGGCTAACCTCGGAGCTGATCTTGTTCCTGCTTTACCTCGGCGTGATCGCGCTGTGGCGGACGGTCGAAGATCCATCGCGCGCGGCGCGCGCGGTCGCGATCCTCACGCTTGTCGGCGCGATCGATCTGCCGATCATCAAGTTCTCGGTCGATTGGTGGAATACGCTGCATCAGGGCTCGTCCGTATTCCGGCTCGGCGGCTCGACGATCGACCCGACGATTCTCGTTCCTCTCTTCGCCATGACAGCAGCGTTTACACTCTTATTCGTGACGCTGTTGCTGGCGGCTATGCGCAACGAAATTCTGCGGCGGCGGGTGCGCACGCTGCATCTGATGAAGGCAAGCGCGGCGAGCTGACCATGCAGGCAACGGCGCATATCGATTTTGTTCTCGCCGCCTATGGCGCCGGCATTATCGTGATCGGCGCGCTGATCGCGTGGGTGACGCTCGACTACCGTGCGCAGCGGCTCACGCTTGCCGAACTGGAAATGCAGGGCATTTCGCGGCGGTCCGCAACTGCGCGCCCTGCGTCGGTGAGCCGGACGGCGAAGGAAGACGCGTGACCGGCGCGGCGAACAAAAGTGGCGCCGACACCGGCGTGCGGCGGGTCGCCGTTCTCGTCCCGCTCGCCATATTTCTCGGCCTCATGGTCTTGTTCTTGTTCCGGCTCTATGCGGGTGATCCGTCACGAATCCCGTCGGCGCTGATCGGCCGTCCGGCGCCACAGACGGCGCTGCCAGGCCTCGCCGGATTGCAGCGCGACGGCGTACCCGTGCCCGGCCTCGACTCCACGCAATTCAAAGGCGCCGTGACGGTGGTGAATGTGTGGGCGTCGTGGTGCGTGCCTTGCCACGACGAAGCGCCGCTCCTTATGCAACTCGCGCAGGATTCGCGCCTCCGCCTCGTCGGCATCAACTACAAGGACGACCCCGACAATGCACGCCGCTTTCTCGGCCGCTATGGCAATCCGTTCGCCGCGGCGGGCGCCGACGAAAGCGGCCGCGCCGGGATCGAATGGGGCGTCTACGGCGTGCCGGAAACGTTCGTGATCGGCCGCGATGCGCGCATCGCATTCAAACTCGTCGGCCCGATCACGCCCGACAATTTCGACTCCGTCCTCAAGCCTGAGATCGATAAAGCGGCGTCGGCGGGGTCGTAGCAGTCCTCGCCGGCGCTACTCGGCCGGTTCGATCGCGTATTTCCTCAGAAGCGGCACCTGAAGCGCGCCGAAGATAAACGTCAGTGGCACCACGACGAACACCTTGAAGTCGACCCACAGATCGGTCGAGGCATTGCGCCACACAATCTCATTGAGCGCGGCAAGCACGAAGAAGAAGACCGCCCACCGCACCGTCAATTTGCGCCAGCCCTCCTCGGACAGATGGAATAGCGAGTCGAATAGAACGCCAAGCAGCGGCTTTTTGAAAATAAGTCCGCCGATCAAGACCGCGCCGAACAGCCCATAGATGATGGTCGGCTTGACCTTGATGAAGGTCGCATCGTGCAGGATCAGCGTCAGGCCGCCGAACACGACAACGATCACCGCGGTCACGACCGGCATGATGGGGAGCCGGCGCGTCATCGCATAAGAGACGACCAGTGCCGCGAGAACCGCGACCATGAAGGTCGCGGTGGCGGCGAAAATCCCGTAACGCGAATTGGCGGCGAAAAATAACAAAAGCGGCCCGAGATCGAGCGCAAGTTTGAGCATCGGATTGAGCTGCGGCTTTTCAGTCATGGTGAGGGGTTCTCTAACGCGCGCGGCGCGGATTGTCATTCATCAACGATTGGCATCGACGATTTGGTATCTCAAGACGGCGTGGTCGGAAGCCCGACCATGGCGCGGGCGAAGTCGCGAGCGGAAAACGGCGCCAGATCATCGACCCCTTCACCGACACCGATATAGTGGACCGGGACCGGGAATTTCGCCGCGATGGCGACGAGAATGCCGCCGCGCGCCGTGCCGTCGAGCTTGGTCATGGCAAGCCCGGTGACGCCAACGGCCTTCTTGAAAATATCCACCTGCGACAACGCGTTCTGGCCGACGGTAGCGTCGAGCACTAAAAGAACGGCGTGAGGCGCACTGTCGTCGACTTTCTTGATAACGCGAACGATCTTTTGCAATTCCCCCATCAGTTCGCTGCGGTTCTGTAAGCGGCCCGCGGTATCGACGAGCAGCACATCGATGCCGCGCTCTTTGGCCGCGGCAACGGCATCAAAAGCAAGGCCCGCTGCATCGGCCCCGGTCTCGCGCGCCATGAAGTCGGCGCCGGTGCGTTGCGCCCAGATCTTCAGCTGCTCGATCGCCGCGGCGCGGAACGTATCGCCAGCCGCCAGCATGACGGTGCGGCCCTCGGCGCGCAGTTTCGCGGCGAGCTTGCCGATGGTCGTCGTCTTGCCTGAACCATTGACGCCGGCAACGAGGACGACGAACGGCCTCTTGGTCGTGTCAATGACGAGCGGCTGCGCCACGCCGACCAGCGCCTTCTCGACTTCCGCGGCCACCACGGCCTTGATTTCATCCGCGGTGATGGCGCTATTGAAACGGCCATATCTGAGTTCGGTGGCGATGCGGCCGGCTGTCTCGGAGCCGAGGTCGGCGCGGATCAGTTCGTCCTCAATCTCGTCGACGGTCGCCTCGTCGAGCTGGCGCTTGGCGACGACGTGGGCGATGGCGCCGCCGAGCGCCGACGAACTGCGCTTGAGGCCAGTGGCCAGGCGCCGCCACCATTTTTCCCCGGCTTCCGCCGTTTTGCTTTCGCCGTTGTTCGCTTCGGTCATGCCGTGCTGTCGCTGTTGCGCCGCCCGTGATAGCGGTTCCGCCATGAACCCGGAAGAGATGGTGTCGCGGCTCCTCTATCGCGATGGCCTGATGCTGGTGATCGACAAACCGGCGGGCTTTGCCGTGCATCGCGGGCCCAAAAGCGCCGAACGGGGCGGCGAAAGCCTCGAAGACTATTTCGGCGCTTTGCGGTTCGGACTGCCGCGCGCTCCCGCTCTGGCGCACCGGCTCGACCGCGATACGTCGGGATGTCTCGTGCTCGGCCGGCATCGCCAGGCGCTGGCGGCGCTCGGCAAATTGTTCAAGAGCGGCGCCATCGGCAAAACCTATTGGGCACTCGTCGAGGGCGAACCCGACGCCGATCGAGGCGAGATCGCGCTGCCGCTTAGCCGTCTCGATGTTTCGCGCGGCTGGTGGATGAAGCACGATCCCGCCGGTCAGCCGGCGGTGACGAAATGGAAGGTGATGGGGAGGTGTCCGGGGGAGGGTAAGACTTTGACCTGGCTCGCGCTCGAACCATTGACCGGACGCACGCATCAGCTTCGCGTCCACTGCTCCGCGATGGGTTGGCCGATCCTGGGCGATGCGATCTACGGCAACGCGCCGCGCCAGGGCGGACCGCCGCTGCACTTGCATGCGCGCGACATTGTCGTGCCGCTTTATAAAAATCGCCCGCCGGTTCGCGTGACCGCTCCAGTCCCCGAGCACATGCGCAAGGCACTGGCGCGGTCCGGCTGGCGCGACGAAGAAGAAGCCGACGATCGGGTCGACACACTGGAAATCAATACAGCGTCTCCTTGATCCGGCGACGGCGATTACCTCGCGGACTATCCCGTACCAATACGTCTCAATAGGTTGTTCATTTTCGAGCATGGGCCTTCGCCGGATGCTGTCCTATCCTCCGTCGTACTGAGCAGTTCGGTAGCAAAATGGTAGCAAACTCCGCAGGACCACTACCCCGTTTCGCGACGAGGGGGACGCCTGCCACTCCGACCAGGTTTCTCGCCCAACAGACTGCTTGCGGGGAACGAT
>JBAPZR010000204.1:0-7117 GCA_049285335.1 Xanthobacteraceae bacterium
CTGTCGAGGCTTGCAAGCTCCTCGAGGTGTTCATTGGCGACCTTTAATTCCTCCTCGCGCGCCGCAAGTTTCGCCGCCATATCGTCGAGTGCCGCCGCGAGCGGCTCGAACTCGGCGACACACGGCTCGTCGGTCGCGCGCGCATGCAGGTCGCCACGGCCGAAGCGTGCGGCGGTGCGAACCAGCGATCTGATCGGCCGCGCCACGAGATGTTCGCCGCCGAACCAGGCGAGCAACAGAACGAAAATGCAACACGCAGCGAGCTGCAGACCGGCAATCGCGGTCTCGCGATCGATGCCGTTGCGAACGGCCTTTTCATCGAGCCCGACGGCAAGACGCGCCCCAGTCCACGGGAACCTCGCATAGGCATACAAGCGCTGGATCCCATCAAACCCGGCGATCGATGCCGTTCCGTCGTCGGCGGCCAGCATTTGCCGCGTCAATGGATCGCCGGAAAATTGCTTGCCGACAAAGCTCTGCTGATCTGCCGAACCGGCGATGACCGTGCCACGACTATCGAGCAACAGGACCGACGCGCCCGAATGCTGCGCGGCCGCGGCAGCAAGGTCGCCGATCCATTCCAGATTGATGACTGCAAGAGCTATTCCCTTCAGCGCGCCGTCATCTTTGATGATCGGGAAAGTCGCGACCAGGCCAGGCACGTGATCGAGCCGGTCTATCGGATAGTCGCCGAGCGCGAATTCGCGCGAGGTGAGCGCATTGCGGACGATACTACGATTCGAGAGATCCAGTCCGATCGCCAGTGGCTCGCTTGAGCAGTCGATGCGGCCATCGGTCGAGGCAATGGAGAGGTCGCGGATCCACTGAATGTTCGCGCTTAGACCAGCGAGATATTCATTGCAGTCGGGCGTATCGAGCGGGATTCGCGCATAGAGTCGCGATACGATTTGAAGAAGCGCGCGAGCTGAATAGATGATGTCACGCTGCGATTCGACGCCGCGTCTGGCCAGATCGATCACTTCGGCATTGACGGCGTTCAGGCGCGACAGGCGAGCGCTTTCAAGCTCATGAAGGCGCGCAAGCATGAGCGGTGCGATCGCCAAAAGCGCGAGCACAATCAGCCGCGCCCGGATGCTCAGGAACGGCCGGTTTCGATGCGCGCGCTTTAAAGAATTGGCTTGGCCGTCGGACATTCCGCGCGCCCAGACCTTCCACGCTCACCACCGACCCCGGTTTCTTTAGCTAGCGACGACGCGTAAATATGAGCTTTGCAAATTCGCTAAAGTTTTAGCGATCGACGCGATCGGTAAGGACATGGAAAGCACAAAGCCGGATGGACTGCCGGGCGTGCGCGAGGAAATCGCGCGAGCGTGCCGCGAATCCGGGCGAGATCCGGCGGTCGTCACGCTCGTCGCCGTCTCGAAAACCTTTGGCGCTGAAGCGATCGAGCCAGTCATTGCCGAGGGGCAACTTGTGTTCGGGGAAAACCGAGTTCAGGAGGCAAAGGCGAAATGGCCGCCGCTGATGACCCGGCACCAGGGCCTTGAACTTCATCTCGTCGGAGCGCTGCAATCGAACAAGGCTAAGGACGCGGTTGCGCTGTTTGACGCCATCCATTCGGTCGACAGGGCAAGCCTTGCCGAAGCGCTTGGTAAAGAGATCGTTAAGCAAGGCCGGCGACCGCTTCTGTTCGTGGAGATCAATACCGGCGCCGAGGTGCAGAAGGCGGGCGTGCTGCCGCAGGACGCCGACGCTTTTCTCGCGGCCTGCCGCGACCGCTATGGGCTCGCGATTTCCGGGCTGATGTGCATTCCGCCGCAGGACGAACCGCCAGCGCCGCATTTTGCCCTGACCCGCAAGATTGCCCACCGCAACGGGCTTTCGCTCCTGTCGATCGGGATGAGTGCCGACTATCCGACCGCGATTGCTTTTGGCGCCACCCATGTCCGCATCGGCACTGCCATTTTCGGCGCTCGCGCCAAAGCAGCCCCACGCGAGGACTGAGCCCCACCGAGACTAAGAATGAACAACGATTCGTGTGTTGGCTGAGAGACGAGAAAGCAGCAGGAGCAGGTCGTTTCTCGTCAGCGCGATACAGCCTGCCGTGGGCGCGAATCCCTGCCGCGCCACGTGGATGAAAACGGCACTGCCCCGACCGGCCACGCGCGGTCTCGCATTGTGGTCGATCTCAACGATGAGATCGTAAAGGCCGTCGGTCCGCCGCAGGCGGTCGCCTGGTTCATTGGCCGACTTGCGGAACGGCCTGTTGTAGCGCCGATCGTGTGGGTCTTCGCACCAGGCGTCGCTCGGTCCGATCCGCCGAACCGGCAGAAACACACACGGGCGGGACAATCGATCGGCCCGCCACCACAGTCGAACCGGGCGAAACCGGCCAACGGGCGTCGCGCCGTCGCCTTCCCGTTTCGACGCCTTGGGGCCGGATCGGCCCAACGCAACCCGGAATACCCTGTTTCCGGCCGTGAGCCAGCCCTGGCTATGACGATTCGGTCGGCGGCGGACATGAATGATCGACAACGAAGTTCGCCGCATTGGGGGTGATTGTTCCCTCTGCCGATTCACAACCGCTCGGCCCCCTAGTGTGGTGGATTTGAAGTTCCTATGGTTCTGCGGCAGACACTAGTATCGTTGATGTTTCATATTCGCGCCAAGGGGGCGGCGACAGGCTCGGATCGAAATGGCGAATATGCGTAAGATTCTCATTGTTGATGACGACCTAGAATTGCGCGACGCGCTGATGGAACAGCTTTCGCTGCATGAGGAATTCGAGGCTGTTGCGGCTGAAAATGGCAGCAAGGGCGTGCAAGCGGCCAAGGCCGGCCAGATCGACCTCGTGATCATGGATGTCGGCTTGCCCGATATCGACGGCCGCGAGGCCGTACGCATTCTGCGGAAAAACGGCTTCAAGGCGCCGATCATCATGCTGACCGGTCACGGGACCGATTCCGACACCATTCTAGGCCTGGAATCGGGAGCGAACGACTATGTGGCGAAGCCGTTCCGCTTCGCGGTCCTGCTGGCGCGGATCCGCGCGCAGCTTCGCCAGCACGAAGCGAGCGAAGACGCCGTCTTCACGATCGGTCCTTACACGTTTCGGCCCAGTTCCAAAATCCTGCTCAATCCCAAAGGCAACAAGGTTCGGCTGACCGAGAAGGAGACCTCGATCCTGCGCTACCTTTTCCGGGCCGGGCAGAAACCCGTTTCGCGCGAGACGCTGCTGCAGGAAGTCTGGGGTTATAATTCAGGCGTCACGACGCACACGCTGGAGACGCATATTTACCGCCTGCGGCAGAAGATCGAGAGGGACGCAGCCGCGCCCGCTATTCTGGTGACCGAAGCCGGCGGCTATAAACTTGTGCCGTGATCGCGGATCGTCATGACGATCGAGGACGACATCGCGTTCCTTGAACGAGTGCCGTTGCTCAAGCGGCTCGGCACGAATGCATTGCGCATTCTCGCCATTGGCACGGAAAGCTATTCCGTGGAGGCCGGCGAGGTATTGTTTTCGCCGGGCGACGGCGCGGATTGCGCCTACGTCGTTCAGCGAGGATCGTTTACGCTCCAGCCGGAACGGCCGAGCGAGCCCGAGACGATCGCCGAATCGGGCGCTCTGCTTGGCGAGACCGCGCTGATCGTCGAGTCGCAGCGGCTCGAGACCGCGACCGCCCGCGAAGAATCGATCGTGCTGCGCATCTCCAGGGCCATGTTTCTCAAAATGCTCGAAAGCAATCCGGAAGCCGCGCAGCGCCTTCGTGAAACGTTCGCAGCTCGCGCCGAGCAATCGGTGCGAGACATCGAAAAAATCCGCGAGAAGCTCGCGCGCGGAACCGGACCGCAATAGGCGAAACGCAGGACCCGCCTAGAGCTCGATCGTCGCCGTCACCGGCACATGATCGGATGGCCTCGACGCGCCACGGTAATTCTTGGCGATGGCGATCCCGGTGACCCGGTCGGCTAGCATCGGCGACGTCCAAATATGATCGAGGCGGCGGCCTTTGTCGGCGCTTGCCCAATCCGGCGAGCGATAGCTCCACCACGTATAGAGCTTGGCCGGCTCGGGCGTGTGCTGGCGCATGCTGTCGACCCAGCCGCCGGTTTCCCGCGCGGTCGTGAGTTTCTCGCACTCGATCGGCGTATGCGAAACGACGCGCAGCATCTGCTTGTGGCTCCAGACATCGTGTTCGAGCGGCGCGACATTAAGATCGCCGAGGAGGATCGCGCGGTCGACGGGTTTCGGGCGCAAGTTCACGCAGTCCCGCATCTCGTCGAGGAAGGCAAGCTTGTGAGCGAATTTCACATTGACGCCCGGATCGGGAATGTCACCGCCGGCGGGAACGTAGAAATTATGAACGGTGATGGGATCGCGCAGCCCGGCCCGTTCGCCGAATTCCGCGGAAATGTGGCGGCAATCGCTTTTGCCGCAAAATACTCGGACGTCGAAGCGTTCGAACGGCAACCGCGAGAGAACGGCCACGCCGTGGTAACCCTTCTGGCCGTTGAGCGCGATATTCTCGTAGCCGAGCCGCCTGAAGCGCTTTAGAGGAAACTTGTCATCCGGGCACTTGGTCTCTTGCAGACAGAGGATGTCCGGACGCGCCGCCTTGATAAACCGCGCGACGAGATCGATGCGCAGCCGCACCGAATTGATGTTCCAGCTTGTGACTGTGAGGCGCAACGGGTATCGCACGTCGGTGAACGGGGGCCGGCGGAGACTGGAATTTTACATGGTATAGTCATCGGACAATCGGTTTGCCGTCCGATCGTCCGATCAACCCCCAGAAAATTTTGACTATTGGACGCCGCTCTGTTGGCGCTGGTAGTTGATGACGAACAGATTCGGATCGGGCTTCTTTGTGGAATCGAGGTTGTAGACGGCGACGGTCGTGTCGAGGCCCTGCGGGTCAGTCACCGTCCACTGCTTGAGCGTCAGGTTTTTCGCGTCGAACATCAGCATCAGCCGCGCGGTGCCGACCAGGACTTGCTTCTGCTCGATGACGACGGTCGCGAAAGTATCGTCGGACGACACGCTGACCACATCCGTATCGTGCAGCAGATCGATTCGATCGGCGAGCAGGTAGCGCAACGGCGTCTGTGACAGCGGATAGAGATCCTGGGTTGCGAGCTTGCGGTCGCGAACGACGACCGAAGAACCGTCGGCAATGATGTCGATCGGGCTCGGTGGATCGTAAGCGAAGCGCACGCGGCCCGGCTTTTGGATATAGAAATTACCTTCGGTTCGCCCGCCGTCGGGGCCGATCTGGACGAAATGGCCCTCCATGGTCTGTACGCTCGACAGGTACATGCTGATACGGTCGAGCAGCGAGCGCTGTTTCGCATCAAAGTTGGAAGCCGGATCCGAAGAGCTGGAAGAGTTCGACGAATTCTTCCCGAACGGCAAAGAGAACGGGAAGAGGCTTGAGCTCTGATGCGCGTCGGACGGCGCATTGGCATCGGAGATCGGCGCCGGCGGCACCGGTGCCGCGGGCGAGCTGGCATGCGCGCCGCCGGTTTTCGGCAATGGGGCTGGCGTGGGCAGCGGCACATTTTCGGCGAGAACCGGCGCGGTGGCGAGAACGCCGAAAACCAAGCCAATCACCGATCGGCGGAGCGCCGGCACGATGCTGCCGGGCCTCGTTGGGCGCCTTGCCGCCATATCCGTCTCCCCGCCGCACCCCGCGGCACGCCCTGAAAACCTCAATCTTGCTAGTCGCACGTTATGGCAAATTCGCGACTGGCATTCCCGGTTATGCGCCAAAAAACTGATTCTCAATAGGGATCCTCTTCGACGCCCTCGACCAGGATTTCCCGTTTGCCGGCATGACTGGCCTGGCCGACGATGCCTTCCTGTTCCATGCGCTCCATCAATGAGGCGGCGCGGTTGTAGCCGATCTGCAACCGGCGCTGGATATAGCTGGTCGAGGCCTTGCGGTCGCGTCTGACGATCATCACCGCCTGCGAATAGAGATCGCCGCCCTCGGCGGCGCCCATCGCGGTCGCATCGAAGATCGGATTGCCGTCTTCGTCCTGCGGCTGCTCGGCGATGACGGCCTCGAGATATTCGGGCGCGCCTTGCGATTTAAGGTGCCGCACGACCTTCTCGACCTCTTCGTCGGAAACGAATGGTCCGTGCACGCGGCTGATACGACCGCCGCCGGCCATGTAGAGCATGTCGCCCTGGCCGAGCAGCTGCTCGGCGCCCTGCTCGCCGAGAATGGTGCGGCTGTCGATCTTCGACGTCACCTGGAAGGAAATGCGCGTCGGGAAATTGGCCTTGATCGTGCCGGTGATGACGTCGACCGAGGGCCGTTGCGTCGCCAGGATCACGTGCAGGCCCGCGGCGCGCGCCATCTGCGCAAGGCGCTGCACCGCGCCTTCGATGTCCTTGCCCGCCACCATCATCAAGTCCGCCATTTCGTCGACAATTACGACGACATAGGGCAGCGGTTCGAGATCGAGCTGTTCGCTTTCGTAGATGGCTTCGCCGGTCTCGCGATCGTAGCCGGTATGCACGGTGCGGCTGAGCTTCTCGCCCTTGTTTCGGGCCTCGGCGACGCGCGCATTGTAGCCGTCGATATTGCGCACGCCGAGCTTCGACATTTTCTTGTAGCGCTCCTCCATTTCGCGCACCGCCCATTTGAGCGCGACCACCGCCTTCTTCGGATCGGTGACTACCGGCGCCAGCAGATGCGGGATGCCGTCGTAGACCGAGAGCTCCAGCATCTTCGGATCGACCATGATGAGCCGGCACTGGTCGGGGTGCAGCCGATAGACCAGGCTGAGAATCATGGTGTTGATGGCGACCGACTTGCCGGAGCCGGTGGTGCCGGCGATGAGCAGATGCGGCATGCGCGCAAGGTCGACGAGGACGGCTTCGCCGCCGATCGCCTTGCCGAGGCAGAGCGGCAGCCGCGCTGCGCTTTCGGCATAGTCGCGCGAGGCGAGGAGCTCGCGCAGATAGACCTTCTCGCGGGTCGGGTTCGGCAATTCGATGCCGATGACGTTGCGGCCGGAAACGACGGCGACGCGCGCGGAGAGCGCGCTCATCGAGCGGGCGATGTCGTCGGCGAGACTGATGACGCGCGAGGATTTGATGCCGGGCGCCGGCTCGAGCTCGTAGAGCGTCACCACCGGTCCCGGC
>JBAPZR010000205.1:0-1727 GCA_049285335.1 Xanthobacteraceae bacterium
CGTCGCTACACAGGCGAAGCGACCCGTCCAGTACACAGAACCATAACACCAAATAAACCGCGCACGCTCGAAACGTTCAGCCGGTAGTGTCGGCTGCTTTAGAACGTGGACCTCATTAACGCGCTGCGCCGATGCTTGCGTGACCGCAGTAACGCCCGCTGCTGCGCCGAGCACAAGAGCCGTACCGGTGAGCACCACGCGCCGCGAGACTTGGCAATCGTTCCTGCCATTATTCATGATCAAACTCCCATCAGATGATCTAATGCCACGATGACAACCCTCATCTCTTTCCGTACTCCGTGAAAACGTAATCGCGTTTCTGTTTTCCGATGCACGCCCATGAAACTGTCGGTCATGGCGATAAGGCCGCTACCTGGATCACGCCCAAGTCCTGCCACGACTGCTTCGATCTCGGGGTTGCCGCGGACGGGCGCTGCGAAAGTTTTCACGTCTATTTTTGACGCAGCGGTCTGCAATGGTTTCAAATAGTATTCTACGTATTGAGCTGTCTGCGGATTGAACATCACGGCGACTGCGTCACGCGCGGCGCAATCTCCTTAAGCAGCTCCAGCCACTTCTCGACCAGCGATGATTTCAAATTGATGAAGCCGGTGACGTTGTCACCCGGTCGCGGCAAGCTTTCGACGAAACCACTGCCGATTGGGTCGGAAACGTTCACGAAGACGAGCGGAACCTCCTTGGTTTCGCGGCGAAGAGCCTCGGTTACCGGTGTGCTATTCGACAGGATCACCTCAGACTGTAGCGTCACCAGCTTTTGCGAACGCCGCCGCGCGACTGGTATCCCCCGCGGCCCAAAAGGTGTCGATGCGCAAGTTACGATCTTCATTCCATCCCAGTGCCATAAGTCTCTGTTTGAATGCTGCAAGCCAGGATTGCGCCTCCGGGTCGTCTTCAGCGTAGCCCAGGCAGCGCCATGGGCTTGATCCCGATGGGCTTGGCCCTCCAGGTTCGGTCGATACCGGCGCGCCGCACTCCGCAGCTGTGGCGGCTACACCGTGCGCTTCCGCCGTGATATGACGGCGATCATGAAAGACAAAGAGCGCATTGAGGAGATGCTGAAAGGGAAGGTCGCAAGTGTCCGAACAGAAACCTCGCCGCATTGAGCATTCGAGCCGCATACAATACAAGCAGGCGCTTAATAAATGGCGTCGCAACTGGCTGAATAAAAACTGGCGAAAACTACATTTGGCTAAAAAGGGAGCCGAAGTCAAAACGTAGGAGCCGCTCCTAGCCCTGCTCCCTGCAAGGGCCTGGGTGTTAACGGCTCAAAGTCTTTCGCAAAAGAACAAGGCCCCCCGGGGCGGCCGTCTCATTGCATACCGTTGCCGTCAGTGTCGCGCGCTCCCACTGCCGCTTAATTAGCTTTACCAAGCAATTCGGATAATTCCCTAGAGGCTCTGCGCAGAGTCTTGGCGTACGGGTCGCCCTGCCGAACCAATTCGTCAAAGTGCGCTTTGGCGCTCTCATAATATAATCGGCGTAGCGCAGGTTTGGTCTTGTCAGAATGGCTTTTGATTATCCGAGCGATCGTATTCGGCATTGCCGCAAAGGGCCGTTTGCCAGCTCCCCAGTCGGATTGCCGAAAGTGCAGACATTCGAATGCAGCCCAGGCACGAATTTCTCCCGCCGCGCGTAGATCCTCAAAGGACTTCACCACGCCAGAGAGATCGGTGATTCCATTTCGCCAGTGCAATAGATACAGATCG